>JBJTQH010000126.1:0-20150 GCA_046075505.1 Cyanobium sp.
CCCCCAAGCCTCTTTGATTTTGTCACCGGTATCAATTTCATCGGGGTGGAATGGCCCGCAAGAGAAGGTCAACCGATACCCCTTCCTGCCAATGGCAGCCTCGATGCATTTACTGGATCGATTCTTCGTCTGGTCAACCTGGATCCATCACTGCAGACTGGTGCTCAGATCAGCTACACCATTGGGCCGCAGGCACTCTCCATTGATTTTGAGCGAGATGCGATCGTGAATGGAGAGTCAAGGAGCGAGACTGTGCGCATGGCCTTCGTCGGTAAGGCGAGGGTCCCGAAGGTTAGGCCTTTCACGGGTCTGGCCAAGGGGTTTGAAATCAAAAAACAAGATGGCATCGTCGTTGGTGTTAATGTTGATCATCCAAGTAATCCCACTTTGAATTACGAGCAGCTGGCCTTTTTCACGCTGCCCAAAAAGGCGTTTTCCAACCACGTCTTGGCCAGGGCGCTCAGTAGTGGTATCCCTGGGAAGGTGGCCAGTCTGATGAGATTAAGCTCTCTCTATATTTCCGATCCGGGTGGTTTTCAGGCCAATCAGGAGGCACTCTTCAATGCGGGAGTGTCAACATTTTCTCCCGTTGTCACGCTGCCATCCGGTCAGGATCGCAATGCCTTTATCGCTAATGGGGTGGTGGCCACGATGTTCTTCCAGGCGGGTTGGCAGAATTCCCTGGAGCCCTGAGTTCTGAAGGCTCGGGCTGCCGGGTTCGGTCCCGGTGGCCTGGTTGTGATGCGTTCCCACTTCACCCCGCCGATCATCGACAGCTCTTCCTCGATCGCGCCCGTGGCTCTGGCCGCGGTGCCCCTTCCCCTCGACCAGCTGCCGCCCCTGCCTGCTCTGCAGCTGGCGGTGGTGGGGCACGTGGAAGTCGTGCATTTTGTGGCCGTGCCGGAACTGCCCCGGGCCGGTCAGATTCAAAGGGCGCTCCATTGCCATCAGGCCCCGGCCGGTGGTGGGGCGGTGGTGGCGGTGCAGATGGCCCGTCTGCTCGGCCGTCCTGTGCCGTTCTTCACGGCTCTCGGTCGCGACAGCGCCGGCGAACAGGCCGCAGCCGAGCTCACGGCCCTGGGGCTGGAGATGCATGTGGCCTGGCGTGATGCCCCCACCCGCGAGGCGATCACCTACATCGATGCCGCTGGCGAGCGCACGATCACGGTGATCGGCGAACGGCTGCATGCCACCGCAGCCGATCCACTGCCCTGGGAGCTGTTCCAGGATTGCGATGGCGCCTTCCTGACTGCCGCCGATGCCGCCGCCATCCGCCTGGCCCGCGCCGCCCGCATCCTGGCGGCCACGCCGCGGTTGCGGCTGCCACTGCTGCAGGAGGCGGCCGTGCCGCTGGAGGCCCTGATCGGCAGTGGCCTCGATCCGGCTGAGCGCTACTGCCGCGGTGATCTCACCCCCGAACCGCAGTGGCAGATCGCCACCGCGGGGGGTGCCGGCGGTCGGGTGGACCCCGGTGGTCGCTTTGCCGCACCCCAGCGTCAGCGCCCGGTGCAGGACACCTACGGCGCCGGTGACTCCTTCGCCGCCGGGGTCACGGCCGGCCTGGCGGCGGGCTGGGATCTGGCGGCCGCCCTCAGCCTCGGTGGCCACTGCGGTGCCGCCTGTCTCGATGGCCGCGGCCCCTACCCCGGTCAGCTGCGCCGGGGTGCCGACGGTCTCTGGTCTGTTCCTGGTGCGGTGAGCGGATAGGCCATGCTGCTGAGCTTGATGCCGGCCGCATCGTCAGCTGGCGCACCGGGATCGTCATTGGGATCGTCACCGCTCGCTTCGCCGCTTGCGGCGGCTTCTGGCGTCGGCGCGTCGGCTCTTAGCCTCAGCCTCAGCCTGTTCCCGGGATGACCGCATGGCTCCCTTCGGCCTCCCGGCCGCTCTCCTCTGCCGCCACAGCGATCGTGGTCCATTGGATCGTGGTGCCTCGGATTGCGGTGACTTGGATTGCGGTGACTTGGATCGCCGTGCGTCCGGCCCCGGCGGTGAGCCGTGTTCCTCCAGCCTGCTGAACCGCGGCGGCGGCCACCTTGTGGCATCGCGGTGTCCCGCGCTTTTCGTTCCGGGTTCCGTGCGCCCCTTACGGCGGCGCCGGGCGGCGCAGCGGCCGGGCCGGGCCCTGATCCTGCTGTTGCTTCCTTCTCTGGTGGGCCTGGGCTGCAGCCGGCTCAGCGGCCAGGCGGCCCAGCCCGCCCTTCAGCCCCTCGTCCAGCCTCCCGCTGCAGCCCTGGCGCCGCTGCCGCCAGCCTCGCTGTCCTTGCCGGTCGATCCCTCCTGGCCTGCCACCGCCGAGGGGCGCCGCTACCCCCTGGTGCCCTCGGATCCGGTTGCGCTGGCCTCCCTGCTGGGGCATGTGGAGGAGGCGCTGCGGTCGGCTGATACCCCGGTGGCGGATCTGCCGGCCCTGGGGCATCAGCAGCAGGTGATCTATCGCGTGCTCAGCCATCGCCGCGAGCAGGCGGCCCTGGTGCGGCAGCGGCTGCCGGAACGCTGGCGATCGGTGTTCGATCACCACCTCGCCGCCCGCCGTGCCTTTGTTTCGATGCACTCCGCCCAGCGCCGGCCCCGGCAGGTGCCCGCCTGGCGGATCATCACGCCGGAGCCCGCTGACAATCTGCTGCGCTACTACCGCGAGGCCGCGGCAGCCACCGGCATCCCCTGGCCGGTGCTGGCGGCGGTGAATCTGGTGGAGAGCGGCATGGGACGCATCGATGGCGTCTCCAGCGCCGATGCCCGCGGCCCGATGCAGTTCCTGCCCAGCACCTGGGCCGAGCCGGGCATCGGCAACGGCGGTGACATCCGCGATCCGCGCACCGCCATCCACGCGGCGGCCCGCTATCTGGTGCGTCGCGGCGGCCTGCGCGACATCCGCCGCGGTCTGTGGGGGTACAACAACAGCGATGCCTACGGCGAAGGGGTGCTGCAGTACGCCGCGCTGCTGCGCCAGGACCCGGCCGCCTACACCGGTCTGTATCACTGGCAGATCCACTACGCCGCTGCCGGCGGTGATCTGTGGTTGCCGCCGGGATACAACCAGAGCCGCCCTCTGGCGGTGGCGGCATTCCTCAGGCAATCCCCCGCCAGCCAGCCGCCGCCGGGCTCCTCCGGCTACTGACTCCGGTCGGGGCGGCGGGTTCCCGACGGCAGCTGCGCGATCCGGATGCCGACCGGCTCGATATCGCCTCAGTGCGGCCCGGTCGGTGGGGTTTCGGGGGCTGCAGGGGTCGGTGGCCGCCCGGTCAGCCCCAGCTCCCAGCCCTTGATCACCCGATACACCGAAGGCACCACCACCAGGCTGAGCAGGGTGGAGACCAACTGGCCGCTGAACACCACGGTGCCGATGCTCAATCGGCTGGCGGCACCGGAACCGCTCGGGAACAGCAGTGGTACACAACCGGCCAGTGAGGAGATCACCGTCAGCAGGATCGGCCGCAGACGGGCCGCGGCCGCCCCATGGATCGCTGCATCGAGCGGCAGGCCGGCCCTGAGGCGCTGATTGGCGAATTCCACAATCAGGATGCCGTTCTTGGCGGCCAGGCTGGAGAGCACCAGCAGGCCCATCTGGCCGTACACATCCAGGGCCAGTCCCCGCAGGGCCAGACCCAGTACGGCGCCGAGCATCGCCAGCGGCACCGTCACCAGGATGATCAGCGGATCGAGCACGTTCTCGTACAGCGCTGCCAGCACCAGTGCCATCACCAGCAATCCCAGCGCGAAGACGCGGCCATTGCCGCCGCCGGCCCGGGCCTCCTCCCGCGCCAGACCGTCCCATTCCAGGCCCACCGCTCCGCTGTCGCCCTGCCCGAAACGGCGTTGATGCAGGTCCTGCAGCAGGGCCATCGCCTGGCCGCTGCTCACCCCCGCAGCCGGCAGGGCCCGCACGCTGATCGAACGCACCAGGCGGGTGTGGTTGATCGTGGTCGGCCCGGCATCCTGCCGCAGGCGCACCACCTGGCTCAGGGGGATCAGCCTGCCATCGCGGCTGCGCACCGGCAGAGCCAGCACGTCTTCGGCATCGCGGCGGAAGCGGCCATCGAGCTGCACGATCACGCGGCGCACCTGGTCGTTCTCAAAGCTGTCGTTGACGTAGTCGCTGCCGAAGCTGGCCCCCAGGGTGTCGACCACCGCCGCCAGATCCACCCCCAGCGATGCCATCCGCAGCCGGTCCGGCTGCAGCTCCAGGCGGGGGGCACCGGTGCTGAACCGGGTGGATACCCGCTCGAAGGCCGGCTTGCCCTGCCAGCGCAGATCCTGGGCGGCGGCCACAAAGTTGCGGGCTTCGGCGGCAAAGGCCTCCAGGCTCAGTTGGCCGGCGCTCTGATCGAGCAGCTCCAGCTCCAGGCCGCCTTCGCTGCTGAATCCGCGCACGCTGGGGGCTTCACTCAGCTGCACCACGGCCCCCCGCACCCGGCGGCGCAAGGCGGCGTTGAGGCGTTCTGCCACCTCGCGGCTGCTCTGGCCGGGCCCGCTGCGCTCCTCCACCGGCCTGAGCCGCAGAAACACCTGACCCTTGTTGGGGCTGCTGTCCCCGAAGGAGCGGCCGGCATAGAAATTGGCGCTGCTGATCAGCGGTTCGCGGCGCGCCACCTGCCGCACCTGCTCGAGCACCGCCTGGGTGCGCTCCAGCGCCAGACCTTCGCTCAGGATCACCACACCGCGCAGCTGGCCGGTGTCCTCCTGGGGGATGAAGGTGGTGGGGCGGGCCTGCAGGGCGAATCCGGTGAGCACAAGGCCGGCCAGCAGCAGCGCCAGCACGCGGCGGCGATGGGCCAGCACCCCCTGCAGCAGCTGGCCGTAGGGAGCTTCCAGCGCCTCCAGCGCCCGCTGGCTCACGCCGGTCCAGCGGGCCAGCCAGGCCGGTTCCCGCTGGCCGGGTCGCAGCAGACGGCTGGCGGCCACCGGCGTGAAGCTGATCGCATTGATCGTTGAGAGGGTGATCGCACCGCAGATCGTGATCGCGATCGGCGCATACAGCCGCCCCAGACTGCCCTGCAGCCCCAGCACCGGCAGGAACACCACCACCAGCACCAGGGAGGTGGCGATCACGGCACCCCCCAGTTCCGCCATTGCTTCCCGGGCCGCCTGCAGGGCCGGTGTGCCCTGCTCCAGGCGGCGGCCGATGTCCTCGCTGACGACGATCGCGTCATCCACCAGCAGGCCGGAGGCGAGCACCATGCCGAACAGGGACATGGTGTTGATCGAGCCGCCGCACAGCAGCAGCAGGCTGAGGGAACCGATCAACGAGATCGGCACCGCTGCGGCGGTGATCAGGGCGAGACGGCTGTTGCCCAGCCCCAGCAGCAGCACGGCGAACACCAGCAGCACGGCATCGCGCAGCGCTTCGATCGCCCGGTCGATGCTGGTGCGCACCGTGCGCGCCTCATCGACGATCACCTCCATCTGCACGCCGGGGGGGAAGCGGGGATCGAGTTCGCCCAGCGCCTCCTGGAGCCCCTGGCGCACCGCCAGGGCGTTGCTGCCGTCCCGTTGGTAGATCCCCAGGGCGACGGCGTTGTCGCCGGCCAGGTTGGTGGCGATCGTGTCGTAGCTCTCGCTGCCGAGTTCCACCCGGCCGAGATCCCCCAGCAGGATCACACCGCCGGCCGCACTGCGGCCCACCACCAGCCGGCTCAGCTCCTCGGGCGTGCGCAGGCGGCCCTCCATGCGCAGGGGCAGGGTGGTGAGCTGACCGGGCGGAGCCGGTGCATCGCCGCTCTGGCCGAGGGCCGCCAGCACGTTCTGCTGCTGCAGGGCCTGACGCACATCGAGGATCGTCAGGTTGTGCTCCTGCAGGCGGGCCGGATCGAGCCAGAGGCGGAAGGCCAGGCTGCTGCCGCCGAACAGGCTCACCTCGCTCACCCCCTCGACGCGCCGCAGGCGGTCGCGCACCACCTGATCCACCCAGCCGGTGAGGAAGGTGTCGCGGTAGAGGCCGCGCTCGGCGCTGAAGCTGAGCACCAGCAGCAGGTCATCGGAGCTGCGTCGCACCTGCAGCCCGAAGCGGCTCACCGGCGTGGGCAGCTGGCGTGCCACCACCGTGGTTTCGTTCTGGGTGTTGATCTGATTGAGCTCCGGGCTGCCCCCCTCAAACGCCAGGGTGATGCTGCTGCCATTGGCGGAACTGGTGGAACGGATCGCATCGAGGCGCCCCAGACCGTTGAGCTGCTTCTCGAGCAGGGCCGTCACCCCCTGTTCCACCACCTCCGGGCCGGCACCCGGGTAGCTGGCCCGCACCGTCACCCGCCCCGGGGCGATCGGGGGCAGGTTCTCCACCTGCAGCACCTGCAGGCTGAACAGGCCGGCCAGCAGGATCAGCAGGCTGATCACCAGGGTCAGGACCGGCCGACGCAGAAACGGTTCAGCGATCGAGCGCTGCGAACGGGGCGCCATGCCTCAGGCAGGGAGTGGATCTGGCAGGGGGATCAGACGGATGGGCGCCGCAGCACCGCATAGAGATAGTCGGGGGATTTGTAGCGACCCGGCAGGCAGACATGCAGCTGCTCCAGCCGGCCCCAGCAGAGGGTGCGCCGGATCGCCTCCAGCGGCCTGCCCTCTTCAATCAGGCGGCGCATCGCTTTGCAATACAACGGATATTTCGCCTCGAGCTCTCCGATGGAGGGAGAGGCGAGGCTGTCTGCCCGGTCGCCCTGGGCCATGGGAATGGGGAGCGCCCAGGGGGTTGCAGGGGCACGGTGACACTTTACGGGCCGGTCCGGCCGCCTGGGCTGGATCCTGGCCTTCAGGCGCCGTGATCCTGGCTCAGCACCGAGGCCTGGGCATCGCTGAGGCGACCGTGGCGATGCAGCACGGCCGTGATGCGGGCGATGTCGAGGACCGCGCGGACGCGATAGCCGCGGGCCGCCAGGCGCTGCAGAGCATCGCTGCCGCCTGGGGCCGGCGCGCTGGTGACGCTGGCAGGTGCTCCGGGGCCGCTGCCGTGATCGATGAACACCACCACATCGCGCACCACCAGGCCGGAGCTTTCCAGCTTCTGGATGCCTTCCAGCAGGCTGCCGCCGGTGATCAGGATGTCATCCACCAG
This sequence comes from Cyanobium sp., assembly GCA_046075505.1. Classification (GTDB taxonomy): domain Bacteria; phylum Cyanobacteriota; class Cyanobacteriia; order PCC-6307; family Cyanobiaceae; genus Cyanobium. Next base: position 7,049 of record JBJTQH010000126.1, read on the forward strand.
GGCCACCACATCGCCTTCATTGAAGTCGCCCTCGATCAGTCGGCGCGCACCGTGGGCCTTCACCTCTTTGCGGGGATAGATCAGTGGTTTGTGCTGCTGCAGCGACAGGCCGGTGGCGGTGGGCAGGGAGCCGTAGGGGATGCCGGCGATGCGATCGAAGTCGAGATCCTGCAACAGGCCGGCATAGCTGTGCAGCACGCGGTGAAACAGATTGGGATCAGAGATGATCTGGCGCAGATCGACGTAATAGTTGAACACCGCCCCGGAGGCCTGCACGTACTCGCCGAACAGGAGGCAGCCGATATCAAACAGATCGAGGATCAGATCCTCCATCGGATCGGCCAGCAGCGCCGCGGCCTGCTGGGCAACGGGCTTTGCTCCGGCGCCATTGGAGCCGTCATCGGCCGCGCCCTCCTGGCCCGGCAGCCACAGCTGGCAGCTGGCACCCGCCTGCTGCTGGCGGGTCTCCAGCCAGTGGCGACGCCGCTCCTCGATCCGCTGCTTGAGGCAGGCGGCGCGCTCGGCCATGTCGTCCTCCACCAGCAGGTTCTGGGGCAACGGCAGCAGCAGGCCGTCGGCGGCGCTGCTCAGGCCCGCCTCCAGCAGGGCGTCGAGGCGATCCTCCTCCGCCCAGAGGCTGCGCAGGATCAGAAACCGCTCCGGCGCCTCGGCCCGCACCCGCGCCAGGATCGCCGGATCGCTGGTGCCCACCTCCAGCAGCAGTTGCTCGGGGGTGGCCCAGAGCTGGGTTTCGCGCACGATGCGCAGATAGAGCGGCTGCTCTTCGTTCGGATGATGCTGCAGCACCCGCGCCGCCGGATTGGAGCTGTGGCAGGTGATCACCACCGCCTTGTCCGGATAGAGCAGAAACGGGGCGGCGATGTCCTGGCCCGCCAGGGGCGAGAGGGTGGCGGCATCGGCCCCCAGCTCGCGGAACAGGTAGTGGGCCAGGGCTGAGGAGCTGTTGAGATCGCCATGCTTGGCATCGACGATCAGCGGGATCTCCAGCGGCACCAGCTCGCGCACCTCGCGCAGCAGCTCCAGACCCACCGGCCCGAGCGCCTGATAGAAGCCGAGGCTGGGCTTGTAGGCACAGACGTGCGGCGCGGTGGCCTCGATCACCGCCTTGATCCAGTGGCGGGCCTGCGACAGAAACGAGCGGCCGCCCATGCCGCGCCGCAGCGCCCAGCTCTGCAGCATCTCCGGATTGGGATCGAGGCCGGTCACCAGCAGCGACTGGTTGGTGGCGATCGCATCGGTGAGCTGAACGAAGAAGCCCATCGCGGCGGCGGGGAGATGCGGCACGTTGCTAAGCCGTCGCAGCCATCCGGCGCGAGCCGGTGACATAGCTCTTAATTGCGGCGCCCTTCATTGCCGCCCCATGACAGCTCCTGCGGCCTGGCCTGCAGGGGGTGTGCCGGGGCCCGATTCCAGGCTGCAGGGCGCCCCACAGGCCGACGGGCGGAGACCCTGCAGGCCGGGGTGACCCCGCCACAACAAAGGCCAGGCCCCAGCGAAGAGGCCTGGCCAGCTGGGAGAGGTGGATCGTGGATTCAGCTGGCGGCGCCGGCGAATTCCGGTACGGCAGGCATGAGGGATTGCTTGCGGATCACCACCTGCTTCTCCTCGTTGACATCCACCAGGGCGGCATCGCCTTCGCCGATGCGGCCGGAGAGGAACTCCTCGGCCAGCGAGTCTTCGAGCAGGCGCATCACGGCACGGCGCAGCGGGCGGGCGCCGTAGCTGGGGTTGTAGCCCTCTTCCACCAGGCGCTCCTTGAACGTTTCGGTGACCGACAGGCGAATGCCCTTCTCCTGCATACGGTTGAAGATCTCGCGCAGCATGATGTCGGCGATCAGCTTCACCTCGTCGCGGCTGAGCTGGCGGAACACGATGATTTCATCGAGACGATTGAGGAACTCAGGTCGGAAATACTGCTTCAGCTCCTCATTCACCAGCGAGCGGATGCGGTTGTACTGCGTTTCTTCCGCTGCTTCACCAGAGAACTCGAAGCCGAGGCCACCGCCGCCCTTTTCAATCACCTTCGAACCGATGTTCGAGGTCATGATGATCAGGGTGTTCTTGAAGTCGACCGTGCGGCCCTTGGAGTCGGTGAGGCGGCCGTCTTCCAGCAGCTGCAGCAGCAGGTTGAACACATCGGGGTGGGCCTTCTCGATCTCATCGAACAGCACCACGGTGTAGGGACGACGGCGCACCGCTTCGGTGAGCTGGCCGCCTTCGTTGAAGCCGACGTAGCCCGGAGGCGAACCGATCAGCTTGCTGACGGTGTGGCGCTCCATGAACTCCGACATGTCGAGGCGGATCATCGCCTCCTCGCTGCCGAAGAAGTAGGTGGCCAGAGCCTTGGTGAGCTCGGTTTTGCCGACGCCGGTGGGGCCGGAGAAGATGAAGCTGGCGATCGGCCGATTGGGATTCTTGAGGCCGACGCGGGCGCGGCGGATGGCGCGCGACACCGCCTTGACAGCCTCATCCTGGCCGATCAGGCGCTGATGCAGCGTCTCCTCCATGTTCAGCAGCTTCACCGACTCGCTCTCGGTGAGTTTCTGCACCGGCACGCCGGTCCAGGAGGCGACGATCTGGGCGATGTCCTCCTCGGTGACCAGGGGATTGCTGAGGCCGGCTTCCCCGATGATCGAGCTGCCGGCTTCCGGGCTGGGGGCTTCCGCTTCGGCCTCGCCCTCAGCCGGTTGCTCATCGCGACGGGCCTGCAGGATCGAGCGGATCTGATCGCGCAGTTCCACCTCCTTGTCGCGCAGGGAGCCGGCCTTGCCGAAGTCCTGCTCGCGCACGGCATCTTCCTTCTGTTTCTGGACAGCCCGCAGCTGTTTATCGATCTCCTTGGCCGCCGGCGGCAGCTTGGAATTCATCATGCGCACGCGGCTGCCGGCCTCATCGATCAGATCGATCGCCTTGTCGGGCAAAAAGCGATCGGAGATGTAGCGATCCCCCAGGGTGGCCGCCGCCACCAGGGCCTCATCGGCGATCTTGAGACGGTGGTGCTGCTCATAGCGCTCACGCAGACCGCGCAGGATCTCGATCGTGTCGGTCACGGAGGGTTCGCCCACCATCACCGGCTGGAAGCGGCGCTCGAGGGCGGCATCGCGTTCGATGTGCTTGCGGTATTCATCCAGGGTGGTGGCACCGATGCACTGCAGCTCGCCGCGGGCCAGGGCGGGCTTGAGGATGTTGGCGGCATCGATGGCGCCCTCAGCGGCGCCGGCACCAATCAGGGTGTGTACCTCATCGATCACCAGGATCACGTTCCCGGCGGAGCGGATCTCCTCCATGATCTTCTTGAGCCGCTCCTCGAATTCACCGCGGTACTTGGTGCCGGCCACCAGCAGGCCGATGTCGAGGGTGAGCACCCGCTTGTCCTCCAGGATGTCGGGGACATCGCCGGTGGTGATCCGCTGCGCCAGACCCTCGGCGATGGCGGTCTTGCCGACGCCCGGCTCGCCGATCAGCACCGGGTTGTTCTTGGTGCGGCGCCCGAGGATCTGGATCACCCGGTCGATCTCGTTCTGACGACCGACGACAGGATCGAGCTTGGATTCGGCCGCCAGCTGGGTGAGGTTGCTGCCGAACTCATCAAGGGTGGGGGTCTTGGCGGATCCCTTGCCACCGCCGCCAGCGGCGACTTCGGCCGTCTCGCCGAGCATGCGGATCACCTGGGTGCGCACCTTGGCCAGGTCGACGCCGAGGTTCTCCAGCACCCGTGCGGCGACGCCTTCACCCTCGCGGATCAGACCGAGCAGCAGGTGTTCGGTGCCGATGTAGTTGTGCCCCAGCTGGCGGGCCTCCTCGAGGGACAGCTCCAGCACCCGCTTGGCCCTGGGGGTGAACGGAATCTCGACCGCCACGAAGCCGGAACCGCGGCCGATGATCTTCTCCACCTCGACGCGGGCATCCTTGAGGTTGACCCCCATCGACTTGAGCACCTTGGCGGCGACGCCGGTGCCCTCACCGATCAGGCCCAGCAGGATCTGCTCGGTGCCCACGAAATTGTGGCCGAGGCGGCGGGCCTCCTCCTGGGCCAGCATGATCACCTTGATGGCCTTCTCGGTGAATCTCTCGAACATGGCCGCGGCCTTGGTGCAGGTTGAACCAACATATCAGGGGTGAAGCGGGGCTGCGCAGAGAGGAGCACAACTGCGGCGGTGGCGGCAGGTATCGCAGACCACCGCTGCCTTCTGACACGGGGATGTGATCAGCGATCGGCCTCGAATCAGCGGTTCTGGCTATAGTGAACTTCGGGAAACCGACCCTGGCCGTCCTGGTTTCCCAGCCCGCCGCCGCACCGCTCGGCCAGGCGGGTCAGATCGGTTCAGGGGTCGCCGCGGAGACCCTGGCTGCTCAATGTGAGCCATTGGATCAGTGCATCGTCGCCGTTGCGGTAGTAATCGCGACGGATACCCGCCGTGCGGAAGCCGCAGCGGCTGTAGAGGTGGCAGGCGGCACTGTTGGTGGTCGCCACCTCCAGGGTGGCCCGTGTCGCCCCCAGCGCCCCCCCGCGCTCCAGCAGGCGCTGCAGCACCAGATGGCCCAGGCCGCGCCGGCGTTGCTCGGGATGCACCGCCACCAGGGTGATGTGCAGCTCATCGAGCACCAGCCAGGCGCAGGCCACCGCCAGCAGTGCCTCGCCGCGGCGCAGCCCGACGGCCGGCCGCTGCGGCGATTCCAGCTCCTGCCGCCACTGCTCCCGGTTCCAGAAGCCCCCGAGGCTGAGCTGATCGAGGGCCAGGCAGGCCTCCAGATCCTGCGGGCCCAGGGCCACGCACACCGGATCGTCGCCGCATTGCTGCCCGAGCGGCGAAGGGGCCGTCGCCGCCCCCGGGCCGCCGCTCTCCGGCGTGCGGCGTTGCAGGTCCTGCTTGTTCAGGGTTGTCCTCGGCATTGTCTTGCTGGAGGTTGTCTTGCTGGAAGTCGTTGTGCTGGAGGTTGTCTTGCGGTGGTCACCGCGTTCGAGGTCAGCGCCTGCGAGGTCAGCGCCTGCGGATTCACCGTCCACGAAGCCATCCTTTGCTTGGTCAGCGTCTTCGGGGTCACTGCCTTCGAGCGCATCGCTGTCGATGCCGCCGCTCTGCACGCCACACCTCCTGGTCTGGATCGGTGCGGGCATCTTCTGATTCCGCCCCTGGCGGCGCCGGTGCAGGCAGTGGCGGGCGCGACCGCGATCACGATCGCCGTGATGGCCGCTGCGGCCGGGGGATCGCTGCATCCTGCTGCGCAGGCCCCGGTGCTTCGCCTCCCTACCATCGGCCGATCGCGACCCCCTTGCTGACGCCATGGTCCTGTCCGCCTCCCAGGAGCCTGTGATGGCGTTGGAGCGCCCCTTCGAGCAGGACGTCGATCTCCTCAGCCCCAACCGCAACCTGGCTCCCCTGAGCAGCCGCCTCGATCCGCTCGGACGGCTGGAAGTCGGGGGGGTTGCCCTCAGCGAGCTGGCCCGGCGCTACGGCACGCCTCTGTACGTCCTCGATGAAGCCACCCTCCGCGCCGCCTGTCGTGCCTACCGCCAGGCCCTGCAGCAGTTCTATCCCGGTCCCTCCCTGGCCCTGTATGCCTCCAAGGCCAACAGCTCCCTGGCTCTGACCGCCCTGGTCGCCTCTGAAGGGCTGGGGCTCGATGCGGTCTCCGCCGGCGAACTGCTGACGGCGCTGCAGGGCGGGATGCCCCCTGAGCGGATCGTGCTGCACGGCAATAACAAAGCGCGGGAAGAACTGGCCCTGGCGATCGAGCACGGCGTCACCGTGGTGGTGGACAACAGTCACGATCTGGCCCTGCTCGCCGAGCTGGCGGCCGGGCGATCCCAGCCGGTGCGACTGCTGCTGCGCTTCACGCCCGGCATCGAATGCCATACCCATGAGTACATCCGCACCGGTCACCTCGACAGCAAGTTCGGCTTCGATCCCGATCAGCTCGACGCGGTGCTGCGCCAGCTCGCCACCTGCCCCTGGGCCCGGCTGGATGGGCTCCATGCCCACATCGGCTCCCAGATCTTCGAGCTGGAGCCGCACCGCGATCTGGCCGGTGTGATGGCCGACGCCCTCGCCCTGGCCCGCTCCCTGGGCCATCCCTGCGGCGATCTCAACGTCGGTGGCGGTCTCGGGATCCGCTATGTGCAGCAGGACGATCCCCCCAGCATCGAGACCTGGGTGCGCACGGTGGCGGAGGCCGTCGCTGCGGCCTGCCGCGAGCGGGGCCTGGAGCTGCCGCGGCTGCTGTGTGAACCGGGCCGTTCCCTGGTCGCCACCGCCGGCGTCACCCTCTACGGCATCGGCAGCCGCAAGGAGGTGCCGGGCGTACGCACCTATGTCTGTGTCGATGGCGGCATGAGCGACAACCCGCGGCCGATCACCTATCAGGCCCAGTACACGGCTCTGCTGGCCGATCGGCCCCTCGCTCCAGCGGAAGCGGCGGTGACGATCGCCGGCAAGCACTGCGAATCGGGGGATGTGCTGCTGCGCGATGTGCCCCTGCCGGCCTCCGCCAGCGGCGATGTGCTGGTGGTGCTGGCCACCGGCGCTTACAACATGGCGATGTCCTCCAACTACAACCGCATCCCCCGCCCGGCTGCGGTGCTGGTGCATGAGGGCAACGCCGAGCTGGTGCAGCGCCGTGAGCAGCCGGAGGACCTACTGCGCCACGACATCCTGCCGGCCCGCCTCCAGTCGGTAACTTGAAGAACCGCCGTGTGGATCCACCGGGTCCCGGTGGTTCCCGGTGGGACCCCATTCCCGGATCCCCGCTCCCGTGCCTCTGACCTGGCTGCAGACCCTCGACCTGCGCCTCCTGTTTGATCTGCTCTGCGCGCTCGGGCTGGGGGTGTTGCTGCTCGGTCGGATCACCGATCGCCGCACCCTGTGGTTGCTGCGCGGTTTTCTGTATCTGGTCGCCCTGGCCTGGGTGGTGCAGCGCTACGCCGATCTGCCGCTCACCAGCAAGCTGATCGATGCCCTGGTGCTCGCCTGCAGCCTGGCCCTGGCGATCCTCTGGCAGGGGGAGCTGCGGCGGCTGATGGAACTGCTCGGCACCGGGCGGGTCGGCATCCTGCTCGCCGATCGTCGCCGCGATCCGCTCGCCTCCGGATCGGTCAGCGTGCTCACCGAGGCGGCTGGCCGTCTCTCCCAGGCCCGCTGCGGTGGCCTGATCGTGATCGATGGCGGCAGCGACCTGCGCCCGGAGGACTTTCTCAACCCCGGCATCCGCCTCGATGCCCGCCTGTCGGTGGATCTGCTGCTCAATCTGTTCGCCGCCGACACCCCGCTGCATGACGGTGCGGTGCTGATCCAGGAGAACCGGATCGCCGCCGCCGGTGTGATCCTGCCCCTGTCACGCCAGGGCCTGAATCGCTACGGCACCCGCCACCTGGCTGCCCTCGGTCTCACCGAGCGCCACGGACGCTGCCTGTGCATCGTCGTTTCGGAGGAGACCGGCACGATCTCCCTGGCCCGTCAGGGGCGCCTGGAGCGGCCGATCACCAGCAGCCGTCTGCATGATCTGCTCACCAGCAGCCTGGCGCCGGTGCCCGCTGGGCGTAGCCTGAACCCGGACACGCCGGATTCCCGCGGATGAGTCGCGCCCTGGCGACCACTCCTCTCCCAGCCCCTCAGCCGTTGCCGCCCCAGCTGGAGGCGCAGCGGCTGCCGGCCCACGTGGCCCTGATCATGGATGGCAACGGCCGCTGGGCTCGCCAGCGCGGTCTGCCGCGGGTGATGGGGCACCGCGCCGGTGTCGAGGCGCTCAAGCGCACCCTGCGGCTCTGCAGCGACTGGGGCATCGCTGCCCTCACCTGCTACGCCTTCTCCACCGAGAACTGGACCCGGCCAGGTGAGGAGGTGGCGTTTCTGATGGCCCTGTTTGAGCGGGTGCTGGCCCGCGAGCTGGAGGGTCTGATGCGCGAGCAGGTGCGCATCCGCTTCCTCGGAGAGCTCGAGCAACTGCCGGAGGGTCTGCAGGCCCTGATCGCCGATGCCAGCGAGCGCACCGCGGCCAACACCGGCATTCATTTCAATGTCTGCACCAACTACGGCGGCCGGCGCGAGCTGGTGGGTGCGGCCCGACGCCTCGCGGAAGATGTGGCTGCGGGCCGGCTTGATCCGGCTGCGATCGATGAGGCGCTGTTCGCCTCGCGGTTGCTCACCGCCGGCGAGGGCGACCCCGATCTGCTGATCCGCACCAGCGGTGAGCGGCGGCTCAGCAATTTCCTGCTCTGGCAGCTGGCCTACGCCGAGCTGCACATCACCGATGTGCTCTGGCCCGATTTCGATCAGGCGGCCCTGCTCACGGCCCTGCTCGATTACCAGGGTCGCCAGCGCCGTTTCGGCGGCATCGCCACCGCCGCGGTGGGAAGCTGACTCGCTGCTCCCGCCGCCTGAGATCCCTCCGTCCTGGGATCGCTTCCTCTTACAGAACTCTCCGTAGAGCCCCCGGAGATCCCCTCGTCAGGTCCTTCCGTCCGATCCCGCCTTGACCCTCACCCCCAGCCGCAGCTCCAGCTGCTCCCCCACCTCCCTGTCGAGTGCCGGTCCCGCCGGCAGTGCAGCCGCTCCAACCGCCGATGGCAGCAGCGACGCTGCACTCCGCGGGGGGGCTGCGGTGGAGCCGCTGCAGATCCGCCACGACTGGACCACCGCCGAGATCCAGGCGCTGCTCGAGCTGCCGCTGATGGATCTGCTCTGGCGCGCCCAGGCGGTGCATCGCCAGGCCAATCCCGGCTACCGGGTGCAACTGGCCTCGCTGCTCAGCGTCAAGACCGGCGGCTGCGAGGAGGACTGCGCCTACTGCCCGCAATCGATGCACAACAGCAGCGACGTCACCGGTCGGCCGGAGCTGGAGGTGGAACCGGTGCTGGCCCGCGCCCGGGCTGCCCAGCAGGCCGGTGCGCACCGCTTCTGCATGGGCTGGGCCTGGCGCGACATCCGCGACGGCGCCCCGTTTGAGGCGATGCTGCAGATGGTGCGCGGCGTGCGCGAGCTGGGACTGGAGGCCTGCGTCACCGCCGGCATGCTCACCGACAGCCAGGCCGAACGGCTGGCCGAGGCCGGTCTCACCGCCTACAACCACAACCTCGACACCAGCCCCGAGCACTACGAGCGGGTCATCAGCACCCGCACCTACCAGGAGCGACTGGAGACCCTGGAGCGGGTGCGCCGGGCCGGGATCACCATGTGCTGCGGCGGCATCATCGGCCTGGGCGAAAGCCTCACCGACCGCGCTTCGCTGCTGCAGGTGCTGGCGACGATGAACCCCCATCCCGAGAGCGTGCCGATCAACGCCCTGGTGGCGGTGGAGGGCACACCGCTGCAGGAGCAGCCACCGGTGGATCCGCTTGAGCTGGTGCGGATGGTGGCCACCGCCCGGATCCTGATGCCCCGCAGCCGCGTGCGGCTCAGCGCCGGCCGTGAAGGGATGAACCGCGAGGCCCAGATCCTCTGCCTGCTGGCCGGCGCTGATTCGATCTTCTACGGCGACACGCTGCTCACCACCGGCAATCCGGATGTGGAGGCGGATCGCGAGCTGCTCGCCGCAGCGGGGGTGACCGCATGGCAGGACAGCTGTCCGCCCACTTCCGGCCGCGTCTGATCCGGGGCGCGATGTCATCTGTGCAAGGCCAAAGCCAAGGCCAGGACCGGGAGCAGTTGCCGGCCGCCGATCGCGGCCACCTGAGCTCGCTGGAGAGCACGCCGGTGCAGGTGGCGGCCTTTTATCGCTTCACGGCGATGGCGGGCCTGCCGCCGCTGCGCAGCGAGCTGCTGCAGCTGGCGAGCGGCCTGGGGGTACGGGGCACGATCCTGCTGGCCGAGGAAGGGGTGAATGGCACGATCAGCGGCCCGGAAGCCGGCGTGGCGGCTGTGCTGGCGCGGCTGCGGCAGTGCCCGGGGCTGGAGCCGCTTGAGGTCAGGATCAGCTGGGCGCCGCAGTCCACCTTCCATCGCCTCAAGGTGCGGATCAAGCGCGAGATCGTCACCATGGGCTGCCCCACGGTAAAACCGGCGGAACGGGTGGGCACCTACGTGCCAGCGGAGCAGTGGGAGGCCCTGATCCGCGATCCCGACACCCTGCTGGTGGACACCCGCAACAGCTACGAGGTGGCGATCGGCACCTTTGCCGGGGCGATCGATCCCGGCACCGCCAGCTTCCGCGAGTTTCCGGCCTGGGTGGAGCGGGAGCTGCGCCCCCTGGTGCAGCAGCGCCGCCCGAAGACGATCGCGATGTTCTGCACCGGTGGGATCCGCTGCGAGAAGAGCACCGCCTACCTGCTGCAGCAGAGCTTCGACCAGGTGGTGCATCTGCAGGGGGGCATCCTGCGCTATCTGGAGGAACACCCCGAGCCGGGCCGCAGCTGGCGCGGCGAGTGCTATGTGTTCGATCAGCGCGTCAGCGTCAACCATCGGCTTGAGCCCGGCAGTTACAGCCTCTGCCACGCCTGTGGTCTGCCCCTTTCAGCCGCCGAGCGGCAGCATCCGGCCTTCCGCGAAGGGGTGAGCTGCCCCCATTGCCTCGATCGCTTCGAGGCGGCCGATCGCGCCCGCTTCGCCGAGCGGCAGCGGCAGATCGAGCGGGCCCGCGCCCGCGGGGAGGCCCATGTGGGGGCGGTGATGCCAGGCCGGCCCACCGGCGCCGAGCCCTCGGCGGCAGTGGCCCAGGGCGGGGAGCCCGCCGATCGGGTTGTCGCGCCGCCGCAGGGCTGATGCCGATGACCCCGGGGAGCGCAGGGGGGACGGAGGCCGGGATGGCGATGCCGCAGGCGCAGGCCTCGGCGGATGGCTCCAGGGCGGTTCTGTACAGCTTCCGCCGTTGTCCCTACGCGATCCGGGCCCGCCTGGCCCTGGCCGCGGCGGGTCTGAGCCCCGGGGTGGATCTGGAGCTGCGGGAGGTGCACCTGGGGGCGCGGCCGCCGGAGCTGCGGGCGGTTTATCCCCGCGGCACCGTGCCGGTGCTGGTGCTGCCGAGCGCCGGCGAGAGGCCGCTGCCCCTGGACTGGATCCTTGCCACAGCGACCCTCCAGGCGCCAGCCGATCCCGGGGCAGCCGTGGGAGCCGGCGATCCGGAGCGGCAGTCGGCGCCGGCGCCGCCGACCGTGCTGAGCGAGAGCCTGGAGATCATGCTCTGGGCCCTGGGGCAGCGGGATCCGCACGGGTGGCTGCAGGGCCGCAGCACCTCCGAGATCCGCCGCATCGAGGCGCTGATCGCTCAGAACGATGGACCCTTCAAGCACCATCTCGATCGCTGGCGCTATCCGCAGCGCTTCCGCGATGTGCCTGAGCCGGCTCCACTCGCCGATACCGGCAGCGCTCTCAGCCCGGCCGAGCATCGCCGCGCTGCCCTGCAGATCCTGCGGCAGTGGAGCGCTGCGATCGGCGCCGGGGGCTGGTTGCTGGGGGATCGGCCCAGCCTGGCGGATCTGGCCCTGCTGCCCTTCGTGCGCCAGTTCCGCCACACCGATCCCGGCGGCTTTGCGGCCGAGCCCGATCTGGCACCGCTGCAGGCCTGGCTGGAGCGCTTCCTGGTCTCGCCGGAGCTGGCCCAGGTGATGCACGAGCCCTGGGGGCTCCGCCGCCCGTGGCGTTCTCCGGGCTGGCTGTACCACCTGGCCCTCAGCGAGGAGTGGCGCCAGGCGAAGGCGGCCGGTGAATACCGCCGCTCCAGCCGCGGGCTGTCATTGGAGGAGGTGGGTTTCATCCATGCCAGTGCCGCCCACCAGATCGCGGCGACGGCGGTGCGTTTCTATGGCGATGCCCCCGAGCTGACCCTGCTGTGCATCGATCCGCAGCGGCTGCAGCAGGCAGGTGTGGCGGTGCGCTGGGAGGCGGCGCCCGATCCAGGCGGCTCGGAGGCCCGGGAGCGCTTCCCCCATCTCTACGGGCCCTTGCCGCTGCAGGCGGTGGTGCACAGCGAACCCTGGCATTGATCGGTTAGTCCTGCAGAAACTGCGTGGCCTCCTGATGAACACCTCCCGGCTGGATGGGAGCTCGCCGCTGCCGGATCTGGCGGCGCTGGAGGCGGAGGCGCGGCGCCGCGGCCTGCTGCTGCGGCTGCAGGTGCGACGGCCCCTCGGGGTGCTCTGGAGCCTGCGGGTGGGGGTGGCCCGTCCCCGTCCGGCCATGCCGGGTCCGGCTCCGGGGCCGGGCGGCGAGGGGCTGGAGCTGCTGGGGGATCTCAAGGGCTACGCCCTGCCTCTCCCCGATGGCCTGCGGCTGGACACGCTGCGGGTGGCGGGGCGGCTGCAGCGCGTGCCGGATCTGGGGGTGGCTCCGCTGATCACAGCGGCCACCTACGCCTGGGCGTTGGAGTGCACCCCCTGCCGGCTGTCCCGCATCCTGGCGATCCGCGATGAGGAGCGGCAGCACCGGCGCCTGGTGCGTTACTTCCAGCGCCTTGGCTTCACTCCCGTGCGTGAGCTGGGGGCGGCGGTGGGCGATCTGCCGGCCCGGATGATCTGGGGGGGCTCGGGCCTGCTGATGCAGGGCGAGTGCCGCACCGTGCTGCGCCGCAGCGCCTCACAGCTGGGGCTGCTCTGAGACGGGGGGCTGCAGGTGTCAACGGGGCGGTGGAAGGGGCCGATCCGCCCGGCGACTCAGCGGCAGCCGGTGTGGCACCAGCCGGTGGTATCACGCTGTGGTGCGATGCCGAATCGTGGGTTGATCTGCATAACAAAACAAAGCTTGACTATCTGGCGACAATCAATTTGAACAGTCGGCGACAAGCTCGTTGGCCGGTGGGGTGAGCTGTGGCGGCCTCAAATGGCTCTGTCTAGAGTCCATTCATTCATTCTCAAGCTCCATTGGAACCGCATACTCCACAAGGCACCGTCGCCGCAACGAAAGACATACCGGAGGAGGGCAATCCTGTGGGACCGTAAGACGAGACACAGGTGCCCGACCAACATCACCAGCACACATTTTTGGAACATGTGGTGCAATAACAGGCAAGGCGGAGTCAACCGTTGGTGGAGGGGGTTCCGGAGGCGGTCTGTCGACCAAATCAAAGCGAGGTGTGCATGCCGCCGGAGAAGTGTGTTCATCATCATCATCAGGAGCACCTGACCCGGAGGGGGTGCAGGATGTTGGTGGGGCAA
>JBJTQH010000127.1:0-27549 GCA_046075505.1 Cyanobium sp.
AGGGCGGGGTTGGGAGAGGGCGTCGTAGATGTCGGCTACGGCCACGATGCGGGCCTCCAGTGGGATCTGTTCGGCGGTGAGGCCGATCGGATAGCCGCTGCCATCGAGTTTTTCGTGGTGGCCGGCCACCACATGGCGCAGCATCGCCACCTTGGGGCTGGCGACCAGATGCAAGCCGCTGATCATCTCCTCCACTAGTTCATTGCCTCGCTCCACATGGGTCTCCATCTGGCGCCTCTCCTCTGGATCGAGTGGACCCGGTTTGTGAAGGATGCAATCAGGAATCGCCACCTTGCCCACATCATGTAGGGCGGCAAAGAGATAGAGATCCTCGGCAAAGTCGGAACGCAGTGCATGGCGTTTGCCCAGCTCCATCGCGATCAGGCGGCTGTAAAGCGACACCCGCTCCACATGGGCACCGGTCTCCGGATCGCGATGGCCGGTGAGCCGTAGTGCCAGCCGCACCGCCATCCGCAAGCTGTCGGCCACGGCCAGTTCATGGGTGAGGATCGCCGCCAGCAGCTCCAGATGGGGATCGATCTGTCGCCGCAGCTCCTCATCGAACACCGCCGGGCTGTGGCTGTTGAGAAACAGAAAGCCCAGCAGCTGCTCGCCGCGATGCAGCGGCAGTGTGTAAGAGCTGCGCCATCCCTGCGCCAGCAACCAGCGGCTGTGGGCCGACTCCGTCGGTAGCTCGATCGCCATGTCATCGATGATGCGGCTGCGTCGCTGCTGCGCCAGTTGCTGCAGCGACGGGATCGTGCTCAGGGGCGCGTCATAGAAGTTGAGCCTGGTGTTGCTGTTGTCGTGGCTGACATAGGTGCTGAGCAGATCATTGCGGGGTTGATGCACCGCAAAGGCGAGCCGCTCGATCGCCGGTGCGATCGCCTGCAGTCGCTGGTGGATCTGCTGCAACCGTTCCTGCAGCGGTTGATGCGGATCGAGGCAACGGAACGGAGCGGTGGCGAGCAGGGTCATGCCGATACGGGAACTCCCCGATCGCGGATCGAAGCGGCCGGACGGGTCCGCTGCGGTGTTGCCGCAGGAGCATCGGCCCATTGTGGGTAGCCCGCCGCCGAACGGCCACCTCTTGCAGCTCGATCTCGCCACCCCAGCACGGCTCCGGGGGCCGGCGGTGGGGCGCCGCTGATCGGGACGGCATCACCAGCCTGCGGGCTCGGTTCGCCTGTTGGCGGTGTGCCGCTTCAACCCCCTTGGCCGGTACCTCTCAGCTGCTGCCCACCTGCCAGGCATCCGCCCGGCCGGTGCTGCCGGATCCGCCTCCACGGGCTGCACTTCCGCCCGCTGCTCCACGGCCGGATCCCCCGCCGCCGGGGCCACCGCCGGCCCCCCGCTGCTCCTGCTCCGCCTCCAGTTCCAGGTTCACCACCCGGTTGCGACCCCGATCCTTGGCCACATAGAGGGCGGCATCGGCGGCGGCCATCAGCTCGCTGAGGCTGCGTTCCTCTCGCTGCTTGCCGCCGGGCTCCCGGTTGCGCTGCTCCCGATCCTGCGGCTCCGGCTCCCGTGCCGCCACCCCCACCGACAGGGTGAGCTGCACCGCAGCGCCATGGCCGAGCTGGATGGCACTGCGGCGCAGCCGCTCCAGGATGCGCTCCAGCACATGGGTGGCGGTCGCGCCGTTCTGCGGCATCAGGATCACGAATTCATCACCCCCCAGTCGTCCCACCAGATCGCTGCTGCGTACCGCATGGGCCAGCAGATCGGAAATGTGGCGGATCACCTGATCGCCGACGGCATGGCCATGGCTGTCGTTGATCCGTTTGAAGTGATCCACATCCAGCAGGGCCAGGGCGATCGGCTGATCGTGGGCTGTGGCCTGCTGCAGCAGTTGCTCAGCGTTCTCGACAAAGGCGCGCCGGTTCAGGATGCCCGAGAGCGCATCCACCTGGGCCAGCTGCACCAGCTCCGGGATCAGCCGCGCCTGCAACCGCAGCAGCAGCCCGCTGAATCCCAGCATCAGCGGCACCAGGCTGGTGAGAAACACGGTGAGGGTGAGGATCAGCGCCTCCCGCGCCGCCGCATGGGCATCGGTGACCGTGATCAGGGTGGCCCGATCTCCGAAACGATCCAGCCCCGCCAGGGCCAGCGGGTACTGGCGCCGCGCCAGCACCGCTGTGCCGCCGATCCAGGGCAGGGGACCACGGAACAGCAGCATGTCCCGCTCGAGGCAGCTGCTGCTCAAGTCGCGGCTGCTCAAGCCGTTGCTGCTCAGGCCGCTGGGGCGGCTGGCTCCCTCCCCACAGGCGGTGAACAGTGCCTGCAGTGATCGCTGGGCTGGGGCCTGCAGCACCTGCGCCAGCGTCTGATCCACCAGGGCATTGTCGGAAGCGGCCAGCACCTTGCCGCTGCTGTTCACCACCAGTGCCATCTCCACCTCCTGGCTGGACGTGGCCTGCTGCAGGCGTCGCTGCAACTCGTGCAGCGGTGCATAGCTGGTGAGGCCACTGCTCAGCTGACGCTGCACCGCATCGGCCTCGCGACGCAGATAACTGGCACTGTGCGACAGCACCACACCGCCGGTCACCACCGCCAGCAGCGATGCCGCCGCCGTGGCGGCCACCACCAGCTCCATCCACAGGCTCTGATGGATCCGTCCCTGCAACGGATCGGTGGGGGGGCGCCTCCGGCCGATCACGGCGCCTCCAGGAAGGCCGCGCTCAGGCTCGGCAAGGGGGCATCGGGCCGGAAGCGGCCGCTGGCCTGCATCTGCTGGGCCATCCGCTGCAACGTGCGGGCCAGGGGACCCTGCGGTTGCAGCAGCTGCTGTTGCTGTCGGGCCTCCGGGTAGCGCAATCCCTGTTCGGTCTGCCGGAACTGGGCCGGTTCGATCTGCTGCCGATCCGCCATCAGGGCGATCGCCTCCTCGGGATGGCGGCTGGCGTAGTCGCGGGCGCTCCACCAGGTCTGCACCAGGGCGCGCAGCTGCTGGGGCTGGCGGCGGGCATAGCCGGGATCGACTGCCAGCACATCCACCACCTCGCCGGGGATGGCGGCACTGCTGAACAACTGATGGAAGCGTCCGTCCCGTCGCAGGGGGGTGTCGTGGGGCGCATAGGTGACGATCGCATCCAGCTGGCCGGCCTGCAGGGCCTGCACCAGGGCCACCGGTCCATCGAAACGCAGCTGCAGATCATCGAGCCCGACACCGCTGCCGGCCAGGCTGCGCAACAGCAGGTATTCGGCCAGCACCGCCCGCTCCAGACCCACCCGCCGGCCCCGCAGCTGCCCGGGGGTCTGCAGGGTGATGCGGCTGATCAGCCGATCTGCGCCCTGGGATTCATCGAGCACCAGCACCAGCAGCGGGCACTTCAGCGGTTTCTCCTGGCAGATGGCCAGCGCCTCCGGCAGGGTGGTGGCCAGGGCGGTCACATCACCGGCCACGAAGGCCTGTCGCTGATCGGCCAGGGAGGAGTACTGCCGCACGCGCAGCTCCAGACCATGGCGTTGACCCAGCCCTTTCTGCTCGGCCAGATAGAGGTATTCGTATCCGGGCCAGGAGGTGATCGCCAGCGCCAGCGGTTCGCCCTGACGGAACAGCTGCCAGAGCGCCAGGCCGGCGGCACCGATGCAGCCGATCGCCACCAGCAGCAGCAGCTGCAGGCGCGGCTGGGGGGACGGGAAGGATCGCGGCCGGGGCGGTTGGGAAGACATGGCGGTTCAGCGCAGGGGGCAGCGCAGCTCGGTCATGGCGGGGCGGTGATGGCGGCTTCCAGGGGGGCGGCATTCACCTGCGGCAGCGGGCTGCCGGACCGGATCAGCCCCAGTTGGCGCTGCACCCGCTGCACCGCCCTGAGGTTGCGCTCCAGCGGGCCACCGGCAGCCAGCAGCGGCCGCTGCTGCGCCAGGTCGAAGTACACCAGACCGCGCTCGGCCTCTCGGAACGCCTGGGGGCTCACCATCTCGCGGCGGGCCATCGGGGCGATCGCGGTGTCGGGATCGCGGCGGCGCAGGTCGTGGGCGGCCTGCCAGGCCCGCAACAGCCGCGGCAGCTCCTGCTGCAGAGCCGGCAGCGCCTTGGGATCCACCACCAGGATGTCGAAGATCTCACCGGGAATCCGGCTGCTGTCGAACAGACGGCGGGCTCCGGCCTGGCGGTGGGCCTGCTCGCTGTAGGGCGGAAACAGGGCGGCGGCCTCGACGGCACCGCTGGCCAGGGCCGCCGGCATCGCCGCCAGGGGCATGGTGGTGAGCGTCACATCGCGCAGGCTCATGCCGTGCTGCTCCAGGGCGCGGCTGAGCACGAACGGTCCGAGGCTGGAGGGGGTGACCGCCACGGGGCGACCACGCAACTGGGGAATGGCGGTGATGCCGGGGCGGACCAGCAACTGATCGCCACCGCGCGATTCATCCAGCACCAGCACCACCACCGGGCAGCGCTCCGGTGCGCGGGAGCACAGGTCGACGGCTTCGACGGTGGTGAGCGGTGCCACGGCCAGCTCGCCGCGCAGGTAGGCATGCACGATGCTCTGCGGATCGGGGAACTGGGGCGTCTGCAGCCGCAGGCCCGCCCGCCCGGCCAGGCCCCGCTCGGCGGCGAGATAAAAGTATTCGTATCCCGGCCAGTTCGAGATCGGCACCGTGAGGCTGCGGGGCGGCTGGCTGCAGCCGAGCGGTCCCAGCTGCAACGCCACCCCCAGGCCGGCCACCGTGGAGCGCAGCGGAACGCCAAAGAGTCCCGTGGAGCGCAGCGCAAGGCCACCGGATCCGAGTGAGCGCAGCGGAACTCGACCGAGTTTCTGGGCGCCTAGCGCGAGAACACGGAGACCGCAGAAACGGGGTGCCGTGACCGGGGTACAACTGCCGGGGGGTGTGCAGGCGTTTGCAACCGCTTCGGGCAGCTTCACGACGTCTGGCTGGGCTGCCGAGGGATGGGCCGCAAGCTAAACGTCAGTGCCGGGGGCGACCACCGGTTGCTGCGCTTGTTGATGGAACCGCGCCGCGCTGCTGATCCTGCTGGCGTGCTCGCCAGGGCTGGTAGCAGCACAGGGGCAACCACCCACCCGGGTGAAACGGGGACGACGCGCCTTGGCTCGCTTCCCCGGCAGCCCCCATGCGGGGGCGGCACTCACCAGCTGACGCCGTGCAGTTTCGGCAGCGGTGCCGTGCGGAAGGTGGTGGCGAACAGGCGAGGAATGCGGCGGCTGTTGTACACCCGGAACTCCCGCACCACGCTGGCTCCTTCTTCGCGCACGGCCTGATTGAGCACCACCGAACCATCGGGATCGGAAACGGAGCGATGAAACGTGCCGGGGGGGATACGCAGGATGTCGCCGCCGGTTTCCAGACGCACGATGTGATACGGATAATTCCAGCCGAAGTTCACCAGATAGAAGGTGCGGCCGCCATGCAATGCCAGCAGATTGTCCTCCTGGTGGGGGTGAAGATAGAACTGCCAGGCGCCGGTTTTTTCCTCATCCGGCGGGCTCACGGCCGGACCGCTGTGGATCACCAGATCGCGGGCATTCGATGCCGCCACCGTGATGTCAAAGAAGCGCACCGCCGGGGTGTCGCGGAACTTCTCGTAAGGGAGCAGCTCAAACATCGGCGCCCGACCGAGCGCCGGACGTTCAGGGCCGCAGGGGTCATCGTCCCGCTGGGCGGGCTGGGCTGACGGCGTCTGGGCGTTGAGCGGTTGGGCGGGCTGGACGGTCATCGTGAAAGCGGGCGGCGGTGCCCCGGCCTGGGAAGGCCCCAGTGAACGCAACCGCCGGCGCGGCAACCGTGAATTCGGCTACCAAAAGCAGCCTCGCCTGGGACAGTTTGGGCACCGGTGTTGCTGCCGATCGCTGTTCTGTGCCGGCCTGAACCTGCCGTGGGCGGCAGCGGGCGTTGCCGGGCCCCCTGGCGCGACGTCCGCTTCAGAACGGGATCGGCATCGTGACGGCGGCCGGCTCCGGGGCGCAGCAGGGCACCCGCTGGGCCACCACCTCGCCGATCACCACGATCGATGGTGACGCGAAGCCCTCCGCTTCCACCTGCGCCGCCAGGTCCCCCAGGGCGGCCACCAGAAGTCGCTGCCCCTGCACCGTGCCCTGCTGGATCACCGCCGCCGGTGTGTCGGCCTCCAGGCCGCCGGCGATCAGTTCGGCCACGATGCGGCTCAGGTTGTGCAGGCCCATGTAGATCACCAGGCTGCCGCCGCTGCGGGCCAGGCCGCGCCAGTCCACGCCCGGGCGGCCCTTGTCGATCTCCTCATGGCCCGTCACGAAGGTGACGCAGGAGCCGGCGCGGCGATGGGTGACCGGGATGCCCGCATAGGCCGGCGCGGCGATGCCGGCGGTGACACCTGGCACCACCTCCACCGCGATGCCATGGGCGGCCAGGTGGGCGGCCTCCTCACCGCCGCGGCCGAACAGGAACGGATCACCGCCCTTGAGGCGCACGATCAGCTGGTGGCGGCCCGCCAGCTCCACCAGCACTGCATTGGTGCTCGGCTGGGGCAACGAATGGTGGCCGCGTCGCTTGCCGACGAAATGGCGTGCGCAGTGCGCCGGCACCAGATCGAGCAGCGCCTCCGGCACCAGCGAGTCGTACACCAGCGCATCGCAGCGGCTGAGCAGCCGGTGGGCCCGCAGGGTGAGCAGCTCCGGATCGCCGGGGCCTGCCCCCACCAGATACACGGTGCCGGATCCGCCGCCGCTGCCGGGGAGATCCTCGCTGGGCTGGGCGTCTGGATGGGAACCGGAGGCGGCGGCGGACAAGGCGGAAGCTCGGGAGGAAGGAGGCCTTGCGGCGATGGCCCGAGAGAAGGGGCCGGAGCCGCCGGAGCCGCCAGCGACGCCTGCCGGACCCGTGGCGCTGGTGGACCGCTGCGCGGCCCTGCGGCGCCCGAACTGTAAGCAGACAGCGATGCGGCTGCACCCGCTCAGCATGGAGGGGCAGCGTCAGCAGCGGGCTTGCGAACCCATGCCGAAACGGCGGCGGAGCAGGCTGCGGGCGATGGCATCCGGCGGCAGCACCTCCACCGCAGCGCCCAGCTCCACCGCCGCCCGTGGCATTCCGTACACGCTGCAGCTGGATTCGTCCTGCGCGATGGTGTGCCATCCCGCCTGCCGCAGGCTCAGCATCCCCTGGCCACCATCGCGGCCCATGCCGGTGAGCAGGACGGCCAGGCCAGGCCTCATCCCCGGCTGCAGCAGGCTGCGGAACAGGGCGTTCACCGAGGGGCGGTAGGGCTCCTGCAATGGCTCCGGGCTGTAGCCCAGCCGTCCATCGCGTCGCAGCACCAGGTGGTCGTTGCTGGCCGCGAGCTGCACCTTGCCCGGCCGTGGTGGATCTCCTTCCCGCACGATCTCCACCGGCAGGGCGATCTGGTCGTTGAGCCAACGGGCCAGGCCCGGAGCGAACTGGGCCTCGATGTGCTGGGCCACCAGCACGGCCGCCCCCAGATCCGTGGGCAGGGGTGCGAGACAGCCGACCAGGGCGGCGGGTCCGCCGGTGGAGGAGCCGATCGCGATCAGCGGCGGACCCGCCGGCCTGGATGGCGTGAGCCGGACGTGGTTCGAGCCGGCTGAGGCCCTGGCCACCTGGGGAGCCCGGCAGGATGGGACGGCGCTCGGCAGGGGGACTGGCGCCGTGGGCTGGGTGAGCCGCTCGAGCTGGCGGATGCGGCGCAGCAGGGCGGTTCCCGCCTGGGCTGCGGGCTCCAGCAGGGACGGCGTACGGATCGCATCAAGCGCCCCGACGCCGAGGGCCTCGTACACCAACCCCGGCCTGGCGCCCACGCTGGCGGTGACGATCAGGATGGGGCAGGGGGTGGCGGCCATGATCCGCCGCGTCGCCTCCACGCCATCGACGCCCGGCATCAGCAGATCCATCAGGATCAGGTCCGGGCGGTCCAGGGCGGTGCGGCGCACCGCCTCTTCGCCATCGCGGGCGATCCAGGCGATGCTGTGGCGGGGTTCTGTGGCCAGCACCCGCCGCAGCGCCTCCAGCGCCAGGGAGGTGTCATTCACCAGGGCGATGCGCACGGCGGGCGAGGTGGATCAGGGCGGACCGATCAGATCCTGCACCGCCTCCAGCAGCGTGTCCTCGTGGAAGCCCCCCTTGGCCAGATAGCGATCGGCGCCGGCCTCCAGACCCTCGATCCGGTCGGCCTGCTGGTCCCGCGACGAGAGGATCAGTACCGGCAGCGACGCCAGGGGCTGGTCCATGGCGCGCAGGCGCCGCACCAGGGCGAAACCATCGACACGTGGCATTTCCACATCGCTCACCACCAGCTCGAAGTCTTCGGTCTGCAGGCGTTCCAGAGCCTCCTGCCCGTCGGCCGCCTTCGCCACCCGATAGCCCCGCCCCTCCAGGGTGCGGCCCAGGGATTCGCGCACCATGCGGCTGTCATCCACCACCAGCACCGCCCGAGGCTGCCGGGACGCGGCGTCGCCCCCCGGCGGCGCAGCCGTGGTCGCCACCGGCGGCGCGGTCGTTCCTGCCTGAACGAGCACCCCGGAGGCGCCGTCAGTGCCGTCAGGTCCGACGGCCGGCGCGGATGGGGCATGGGGCAGCGGCGGCAAGGTGTCGCTTGCCAGGCCTTCCTGCATCAGTCGCAGCAGATCGCCCACGTCGAGCACCAGAATCGGTGCCCCGTCGCCGAGCAGGGCGGCGGAGGCCAGGCCGGGCACCTCACCCAGCCGCGGGTCGAGGGGCCGCACCACCAGATCCTGTTCCCCCAGCACCTCTTCCACCACCAGGCCGTAGCTCCGGCCCTGGTCGCTGAGCACCATCACCGGCAGTGGATCGCGCAGCCGGGCCGGCAGGGGCAGCCCCAGCAGGGCTTGGGAACCGATCAGGCCGATCGCCTGGCCGTCCAGCTGCAGGCTGGCCTTTCCCTCATGGCGATGGATGGAGCTCAGCGGCACGGCCACGATCTGATCGAGCCGCGCCAGTGGCACCGCATACGGTTCCCGGCCGATCCGCACCAGCAGGGTGCGCACCACCGAGAGGGTGAGCGGCAGCTGGAAATGCAGGCTGGTGCCGCCTCCGGCCACGGTGCTCAACCGCAGCGAGCCGCCCACCTCGCGGGCCATGGTCTGCACCACATCCAGCCCCACGCCCCGACCGGAGACCTCGCTGAGCTGTCGTGCCGTGGAGAAGCCCGGCCGCAGCAGCAGGTCCAGCAGATCCGCTTCGCTCAGCTCATGCTCGTTGCCGGGCTCGATCAGCCCCCGCTCCAGTCCTCGCTGCCGCACCGCCTCGAGATCCACGCCGGCGCCGTCATCGCGGATGGCGATGCTGAGCATGCCGCCGCGGTGCAGGGCCTCCAGTCGCAGCAGCCCCTGCTCCGGTTTGCCGGCGGCCCGGCGTGTCTCCGGCGGTTCCAGGCCATGGTCGATGGCATTGCGCACACCGTGGTTGATCGGTGCCTCCAGACGCCGCAGGATGTCGCGGTCCACCAGGGTGGAGCGCCCCACGATCTCCAGCTGCACCCGCTTGCCCAGGCTGGCCGCCAGATCGCGCACCAGCCGCGGCAGGCCCACCAGCCCTTCGTGGAACGGGCGCATGTTGGCGTTGAGCACCTCGCCGTAGAGACGGTGGGCGATGGTGTTGGAGCGGCGGGCATAGGCCTCGAGCTCCTCCAGCTGGCGCAGCAGCAGTTGCTGGCACTGGCTTTCCTTCTCGCGGATCAGGGCGAGCTGGCTGTCGCCGCCCGGCGCTGGCTGCCAGCGGGCGATCAGCTCCGCCAGTTCCCGCTGCCGGCTGCGCAGTTGCTGCAGGGCATCGGCGTAGGGCTGCAACCAGCGGACCGCCACCATGGCTTCACCCGCGAGGGCGGTGATGCGGTTGAGCTGCTGCGCGTCCACCTTCACCACCCGTTCGGGTGCCGTCGCGTCCGCCATGGCGGCCCCCGCTTCGCTCGACGTGGCGGGGGCCTGGGCCGCATCGGTGATCGCTCCTGCGGCGCCTGCCAACTCGCGGACCTGGGCTGTGAGCTGGGCTCCCAGGCTTTCCAAGGCCCCGGCCTGCTGCTCAAGCCGCCCCGGTAGCTCCTGGGGATTGCCCTGCCCCAGGGCGGCGAGCCGATCGAAGCAGGTGAGCAGCAGCTCCACCACCGGCGGGTCCAGGCGGGCGGCGGTGGGCGGCGCCGATCCGGCCGCAGCGGCTTCGCCGGCCAGGCCCGCCACCAGCAGCTCTTCCAACGCGTGGGCGAACCGCTCGATCGGCGTCAGTCCCACCATCCGCGCCGCTCCCTTCACGGTGTGAGCAGCCCGCATCAGACTGTCGCGACTGCCGGGGCTGGACGGATCGCTCTCCAGCTGCAGAAGGGCGGTGTTGAGATTGTCCAGTTGGTCGTGCAGCTCCTCGGCGAACAGCGCGAGGTTGCGGCGTCGTTCCTCCGCGCTAGTCATGGCTGGCTCACCTGCCGGCGCAGGGTGTCCAGCAGCCGCGGACCGTGCAGCAGCGCCACCCGTCGCCCCTTCCAGGCGAACAGGGCTTCGGTGAGCGCGGCGGCGGCCGTATGCACCACCGGTGCCGGCTGCAGTTCCTCGGGATGGCAGAGGTGGATGCCGAGCACCTCATCGATGGCGATCACCCACTGGTTCTCTCCCGGTGCCGTGACCGCCATGCGGCTGCCCGCGGCAGGGGGGCTGCCATCCATCGGCAGGTTGAGCAGCCGACGCAGCGAGGCCGCCAGCAGGATCTCGCCGCGGATGTTCACCAGCCCCAGGAAACAGCCATTGATGCGGTGCGGCACGCTGTGGATGCCGCAGGGTGGCGTGACCTCCTGCAGCAGCTGCAGCGGCAGGGCCAGGATCTCCCCGCCGATGCGGAACACCATCAGCGCCAGGGCCTGCTGCCCCACCACCACGCGCTCCTCGCCGCTCCTCTCGGCCAGGACGGCGGTCCAGCCGGCGAGGTAGTCGGCTGGCGGCTGGCGTTCCAGCAGGCTGCGGCCGGCACTGGAGTACACGGCGCAGTTGCGGCAGTGCACCATCTCGCTCAGGGCCGGGCAGGAGCGATCGCCGCTGACGCCGACGCGGTTCCAGCAGTCGTCCATCACCGGTTCAGCCCGCCACCTGGAACTCGGACAGCTCCCGGCGCAGCACCTGGGCGGAATCCTCCAGTTGAACCAGGCTGGCGTTGGTGTCGCTGATGGCGTCGGAGGTCTGCTGGGCCGCCTCGCTGAGTTGCAGCATCGCTTCGCTGATCTGTTGAGCTCCTTCCGACTGCTGCTGCACCGATTCGCCCACCTGCTGGAACTTCGGACCCAGTCCCTGCACCCGGCGGATCACCTCCTCCACCTGATCGCTCACCCGCACCACATCGTCCACGGAGGTGGCGACGGCAGAGCTGAAGCGGTTCATCTCCATCACCCCACCGGTGACAGCCGCCTGCATCTCGCGCACCATCTGTTCGATCTCAAGGGTGGCCACCGCGGTCTGGTCAGCCAGGCGGCGGATCTCCCGGGCCACCACCGCGAAGCCAGCGCCGTACTCGCCGGCCTTCTCCGCTTCGATGGCGGCATTGAGCGACAGCAGGTTGGTCTGATCGGCCACCTTGGTGATCGTGGACACCACGCTGCCGATGCTGCTGGCCCGCTCGTTCATCGTGTCGAGCCTGGCCGAGATCTGGGCGGTGGAAGCGGAGAGCTCGCGCATCATCCCCTCCATGCGATTGAGGTCGTCCTGGCTGCGGGCGGCGGCGCCGGCGGTTTCGCTGGCCTGCCGATCCACCTCGTCCATCGTCTGCACCAGGGCGCGGGACGTGGCGGCGATCTCCTGGCTGGTGGCGCTCACCTCGTTGGTGCTGGCCAGCTGCTCGGCCACCGTCGCCTCCAGCTGACGGCCGGCGGCGGCGATCTGGGTGGCGGCTGAGTTGATCTGCACGCCCGAGCGCTGGATCTCACGCACCAGGCGGGTGAGGTTGCCGCCCATGCGATGGAAGGCGTTCTGCAGCTGGCCCAGCTCATCGGCCTCCTCGGTGTCGGGCAGGTTGTCGCGCAGGTCGCCGCCGGCGATCTGCTCAGCGGCGGCGACCACCGTGCTGATGCGGCTTCCCAGGGGGCGGGCGATCGTGCGGGTGAAGAAGGTGGAGGCGCCCAGGGCGATGGCCGGCGACAACACGATCATCACCAGCGACCAGAACTGGGCCTGGTTGACACTGGCCGCCGCCACCGCTGAGACCTTGTCGGCTGCCTGCTGGTTGTAGCGGATCAGCATCAGCAGGGCATCCGTGGCCTCCGCGTAGCTGGTGTTCTGCCGTTTCAGCTCGCCGCGCAGCTGCTGGCTGCCCTTTTCACTCACCTTGCCGGCCTGGACGAGGGTGCTGTCGTTGATCTGGCGCATCAGCTCGCGGTGGGCGTCCTGCCAGGCCTGCCAGCGTTCCCGGAAGCGGGCATAGAGAGCCTTTTCCTCGGCGTCGGCATCGGTGGCCTCGTACTGGTGGCGGCCTTCCTCGATCTGCTTCCAGGCGGCATCGATCCGGCTCAGCTCCGCCTGACGATCAGCGGCAGGTTCCTCCGGCTCGATCAGCAGCCGCTGGGCGGCCTGCACCTGGGTCTGCCCCTCGTTGATCTTCCAGAGGCCATCAACGCTGGGCAGACGGTTGGTTGAGAGTTCCTTGATCTGCCCTCCCAGGCTGCGGGCCGTGACCATTGCAAAAACAGCCAGCACCAGGGAGAGGCCGCCCATGGCCAGGAAAGCGAAGCGGAGGCGAGCCTCCATCGACTGATTGCGGACCATGAATGCGGGGGTGAGCGGTGGGCCGCTCCTGTCTGACGCCTCAGAATGGTGTCGGAGCGGCCGGGCCAATACCGCATCGGAGCGCACCGCTTCGGGACTGGTTCGCACCGCACCGGTGGGTGCAGGTGGCCCGCGCGGCTTGCTTTCGGTCAGGGATCGCAGCAAGGTGGAGCGTTCCTGCCACGCACACCAGGCTCTCAGTGGGCTCGATGCCGGAACCTCCTGCTCTCCCCCAGGCTGCCGCTGCTGCAGATCCTGGCCAGATCCCGCGCCTGCTGCTGCTGCTGGCAGTGGCGGAGCAGCTCTATGCCGTTGATACCGAGGCGGTGGTAGAGGTGATCCCCCAGGTCATGCTCCGGCCAATCAGCGGAGCCCCACCGCATCAGAGCGGGGTCTTCAACTTCCGCGGGCGTGTGGTGCCCGTGGTGGATGTGACGCAGCTCATCGCGGGCAGACCCTGCGCCGGACACCTGAGCAGCCGGATCATCATGGTGCGCCATCGCATGGCTGATGGCGAGCCGGCCTTGCTGGGTCTGCTGGCGGAGCGCGTCACCGACACGCTGCTGAAACCCCTCGCCAGCTTCCAGCCGGCGGAAGGTGCGGCGGCCCAGCGCCCCTTCCTCGGTGGCGTCGCCCTCGATGAGCGGGGCCTGATCCAGTTGTTGCTCTGCGACCGACTCGCCACTGCGGCCCTTGTCGATTTTGAGGCTCATGCGCTGGCCCTGTTCGACCAGCCATCGGCCGGTGGTAACGATGGGCGGAGCTGATCTCGAGCCTGTGCGCCAATGGTTGCGGCGGAGTACCGGCCTGCAGGCCGAGCGGCTCGGACCGTCGCGGCTGGAGCGGGCCGTGAAGCAGCGCTGGCCGCTGAGCGGTTGTGCCAGCCCGGAGGTCTATGTGCAGCGGCTGCTTCAGGATGCGTGTGAGCAGCAGCGGCTGCTGGAGCAGCTGGTGGTGGGCGAGAGCTGGTTTCTGCGGGAGCCCCGCTCCTTCGAGCAGTTGCGAGAGCTGGCCCGGCGTGAACGGCAGCGGCCGCTGCGGGTGCTCAGCTGCGGCTGTTCTGGCGGCGAGGAGCCCTATTCGGCGGTGATCACTCTGCTGGAGGCGGGCCTGCCGCTAGGGCAGCTGCAGGTGGAGGCGATCGACATCAGTGCCCTGGTCCTGGCCCATGCCGCTGAGGGGCTTTATGGATCTCATGCTCTTCGAGGTCTGGAGCGAGGACGATTGCAGCGCCATTTTCTGCCCGAAGAGCCTGGCTCCGGCGCAGCTGCTCCCGCATCTCGGCGCTGGCGGCTGCGGCCGGAGATCCGCGCGGCGGTGCGCTTCCACCACGGTGATCTGCAACAGCAGCTGACCCGTCTGCAGGGCGAATGGCATGCGGTGTTGTGCCGCAATGTGATGCTTTACCTGGACGATCAGGCCCGCCTGAACCTGTTGATGGTGATTGCGCAGCGGCTGGCGCCGCAGGGGATGCTTCTGGTGGCGGCGGCTGAAGCGCCGATGGTGCCGAGCGAGCGCTATCGCCATCTGCCGGGAGGGCATGGCGCCGCCTTCACGCCGATCCCGAGGGAGGTGGCCCCATCCGTCGGCGCACCGGGCAAGGTCCTGCCCAAGCAGAAGACAGAGAGACCGATCGTTCAGGCCGCAGCGCATCCGAGCGGCACGATGACGCACCAACAGGCGGCGCCGCAGGGTCGCCCCAGTCTCAAGCCCTACGACCATCTCGCTCTGGCCCGGTGCCTGCATCAGACGGGTCATCTTGAGGACGCCCACGTGGCGGTGCGTCGTTGCCTGTATCTCGATCCCGCCTGCCAGGAAGCCCTGGAGCTGTCGGCACTTCTCGCCCGCGAGCTGGGTCGCCACCAGGAGGCCGAACGCCAGATCCGCCGGCTGCAGCGTCAGCGCCGCCCTACGCAGCCATGAGACGCCGTCTGTCGCTATCGCGCACCTGGCGCCGCTGGACCTGGCTGCTGCTCGCCCTGCTGCTGGGGCTGCTGAGCATTCGGGAGCTTCCTGCACCGGCGGCATCAGGAGAGGCCCCTGTCCTCTCGGTGGCGCAGCGCTCCAGCACAGCTGAGCCGACCGTGGCCACCTGCCGTATGGGGGTGTTCATCGAAGACCTGCGCGATTTCAATTTCAGCGAGAAATCCCTCTATGCCTCGCTGCGTCTCTGGAGCGTCTGTCCCACAGGTGAGATCAAGCCCCTGGAGGATCTCGAGATCACCAATGCCAACGAGATCAGCCTGAGTGAGGTCAAGACCCGCTTGGAACCCAATCTTTCCCGCGCCTTTCCGGGGACACGCGGCCTGTATTGGTCCGAGTTGGGGGTGAGCGGCAGTTTCTATTACCCATGGTCAGCCCAGAACTTTCCTTTCGATCGCCATCGCATCACGTTCGAGATCATTCCCCGTGGACTGGACCAGGGGCAGTTTCTGATCAGTCCTGATTTTCAGAGTTCCGGATTCAATCCCCGCATCGGCAGTGGTGACTGGTTGGCTTTTCATTTCCGGATCAACGAATCTGCAATCGATCTCGGCAGCAGCTTTGGCAACCCCGCCATCCCTGCTGGCCGCGGAAGTGAGATCAGTAGCATCAAGGCCACGCTGGAGCTGCGGCGTGCTCGCATCACAAGTTTCCTGAAAATGTGTGTCGGTGTGTATGCAGCGGTCGTGATCTCAGCCATGGCTTTTTACGTGGATCCTCGCGAGCCTGATCTGGTCAGCGGCCGCACTGGCCTGTGTGTGGGCTGCCTATTTGCGGCTATTGTGAATATGCAACAAGCGGAATCCACCCTGGGAGCCTCTGAGGATGTAACGCTTATGGACCAGATTCATATTGTGGCTATCATCTTCATCTTGATGTCCACTGTGCTGGCGATCGTCAGCTATCTTCGCTGTGAGCGTGATCAGGCGGATCGAGCTCAGAGGCTGGATCGTCGCCTTCATCTGCCGATTTTCTCGGCCAGCTTTTTGGTTGTCAATGCAGTGATTATCTCCTATGCCGTTTTAGTCGGCTGATCGCTGCACCTTGTCGGTGGGGTGCTCTTGCGATAACCCACATTTGCCATCGCGCAGAGCCGTGTGTGCCACCGGCCAGCGTGATCTCCCTGCCACCCCCGGGAAAATGGCATCAAAAAATACAGTCATGAAGTGGGGTGGGCGCTGAAGGTTAAGTGAGACTCATTGCCTTTCAGGTCTATGCATCCGATTCTTCGGCAGCTGTTTGACAGCGTTGCGGTCGATGGTTACGCCCATGCACAACGCATACGCGATCGGCTTGAATCAACGGGTCTGCAGGCTGATGACCGCCGCCTCAGCGTCACGATGGCGAAGCTGGCGGAATGGGGTGAGCGCTCGCTTGATATTGAAGCTTTCGCTGACTTGATCGCCGCTGAAGCGATGATGCTGAAGCGGGCCTTCCGCCGCGAGCTCGTGATTCCTGAATGGCAAGAATTCTGCTCGGACATACAGACCATTTACGATGCCGTTGCCCCCGATCGCAGCGGGGCCAATGCGGATTATATTCCGATCCTTCGTGATGCTGACCCAGAGCCCTGGGGCGTTGCTGTCTGCAGCGTCGATGGGCAGCGACTGGCGATCGGTGATGTGGATCTTTATCACTCGATCCAGTCGGTATCCAAACCGCTCACCTATGCCCACGCGCTGGCTAGCGAAGGTGTGGACTTCACCCATCGCTTCGTCGGCGTGGAACCCTCCGGTCGGCCGTTCAACGCCCTGGATCTTCTGCCTGATCACCGACCCTACAACCCCTGTGTCAATGCGGGGGGCAATCATCATCGCCGGTCTCGTGGCCTCGGCGTCACCTGATCTCAATTCCCGGCAGATCACGCAACGGTTGATGGATCTCTGGAGTCGCCTCAGTGGCGGTATCGGCGAGGTCCGTTTCAGCGAGGAAACCATGCGTTCGGAACGGGAGACGGCCGATAATAACTTTGCGATTGCCTATCTTCTCCGCGGTCGGATGGGGCTGCCCAGGGGCGTGGATCTTTATAAAATGATGGATGTTTACCTCTCCTGCTGCAGCATCGAGATGACCGCTCGTATGTTATCTGTTGCCGCCGCCACCCTCGCTAACGGAGGCGTTTGCCCGATCCCGGCGAGCAGGTGCTCGATACCGAAGTCGTCAAGCGCACGCTCTCGGTGATGCAGGCGGCCGGCATGTACGACAACGCCGGCTCGTTCACTCTCGAGGTCGGACTACCAGCGAAATCGGGCGTGGCGGGTGCGGTGCTGGTGGTGGTGCCGAACCTGATGGGTATCGCCACCTTCTCACCCCGCCTCGATGCCTACGGCAATTCCGTGCGTGGTGTCGCCTTCTGTCGCGAGCTTGTCGATCGCTTCACATTTCACATGTATGACAGCCTTTCCGGTGGTCGCAGCGGCTGCAAGCGAGATCCGCGCGAATCGCAGTCCAACCGTAAACAACGTGATCTCGGTGATCTTCGATGGGGTGTTCTCTGCGGTGATCAGACGGCCCTGCTCGTGCGTGAGCGGATGCTTCAATGCATGCTGGCGATCAGCCTGGCTGATGGCGAGATCGAGGCTCCTGAAATCGAGGTCATGGCGTTGATCGCCGGCGAGCTGATGGGTCATCCGCCGGCGCGAACGGAACTCGAGGCCGCCGCCCAGGCTCTCGCCAGCCGGTCAGCGGCCCCCTCTGCTGATCAGGCGCAACCCCTCGCGTTACTGGTGGCGCAGCTGCGCGAGGATTGCCCCCGGCTCGATGACAACGCTCGTGAACTGATTCTCGAATCCGCCTTCCGGGTGGCCTGCTCGGATGGTGAGATTGAGCCGGAGGAGGATCAGCTGCTGCGCTCAATTGCAGCGGCACTAGGAATCGGCGCCGGTGTTCTCGAACTGGAAATCGAGCGATTTCGTCGGCGCTGCCTTGCTGTCGGTGAGGTGTCAGGTTGAATCGGCTGCGTTGATCGCCCTTAGGAGCCGACATCCCCGTTCACAAGCGAGCAGCAGGCCATCGCGTCAGGGAGCCTGCACCAGGGTGTGCGGCTGCAGCTGAAGCCCCCCGCCATCGCGGGTCGCGACCAGGGGAAGTCCAGCAGTCGCTCAGCGCGGCTCCTCCTGGCGGATGAGCACCAGGCCCTCCTGGGGCCCCAGGGAGGCGGGAGCCTCCTGGCCGCAGCGCTCCGGTGGCCAGGCCACGGTCCAGCGGTCTGCGGTGACCGGCAGCGGCAGGTGGCCGCGGCGGCCCCGGTGCAGCACGACGCGGGTGGAGGTGCCGCGTTGCAGCAGCAGGCCTTCGGCGCGGCCGCGGCTGTCGCGCAGGGCTTCGGCCTGCAGATCCGCCGATCGCAGCGCCGGCAGGCTGTGGCGCACGGCCGCCAGGGAGGCGATCCACGGCCGCAGGTCGTGGGGGATCGCCTCCGCCTCCTGCGGCAGCGCCTCGCGGCAGGCCGGCTCCTCACCGCCACTCAGCCCCAGCTCGGTGCCGTAATAGAGGCAGGGTGCCCCCGGCAGGCTGAACAACAGCAGCAGCGCCAGCCGCAGGGCCGCGAGGTCGTCGCGCAGTACATGCAGGGCCCGCGGCACATCGTGGCTGTCGAGCAGGTTCATCTGGCTGCAGCGGAACGCTGGTGCCAGTTCGAGCAGCACCTGCTGCAGCCGCTCGGCGCAGGCTGCGCCATCGAGGGCGGCATAGGGCCGCGAGGGGCGCGCCAGGCCCGGACGCAACCGGCGCCCCGCCGCAAACCCCAGGCAGCTCCAGGCCAGCCGGTAGTTCATCACCCCATCGAAACAGGCCCCCTCCAGCCAGGCGGCCGGATCCCCCCAGATCTCACCGACGATCCAGGCGTCGGGGTTCACGGCGCGCACCATGCGCCGGAAGTCCTGCCAGAAGGGCAGCGGCACCTCATCGGGCACATCCAGCCGCCAGCCGTCGATGCCGCGCTCCAGCCAGTGGCGGCCCACCTGCAGCAGGTAGTTCTGCACCGCCGGATTGGCGTGGTTGAACTTGGGCAACCCCGGCAGATCCCACCAGGCCGCATAGCCGCAGCGCTCGTTGCGGCGGCGTGGATAGGGCACCAGCGGCCACTGCTCCACCGTGAACCAATCGCGATAGGGGGACTCGGCGCCGTTCTCCAGCAGGTGATGGAAGGCCCAGAAGCCGCGGCCGCAGTGGTTGAACACCCCATCGAGGATCAGGCGCATGCCGCGATCGTGCAGGGCGGTGATCAGGGCCTCCAGCGCCTCATTGCCCCCCAGCAGCGGATCCACCTGGAAATAGTCGTAGGTGTGGTAGCGGTGATTGGCTGCCGAGCAGAAGATCGGGGTGAGATAAACACAGCTCACCCCCAGATCCTGCAGGGCCCCAAGCTGATCGAGCACCCCGTACAGATCGCCCCCCTGAAAGCCGTTGCCGGCTGGATCACTGCCCCAGGGCAGCAGCTGCAGGCCCCGCTGGGCCGCCACCCGGCCGCTGCGGCGGAAGCGATCGGGAAAGATCTGATACACCACCGCATCGGCCACCCAGGCGGGAATGTCCGTGGGCGATGGCGCCCCGACCTCTGGCGGTTGCGGCGGGGTTGATCCGCTGCCTGGCAGCGGGCTGGAGCCGGCGCTGGCCGGAGAGGTGGGGCTGTGCGGGAAGCCGTGCGGCGACCGGGAACGGGGCATGGGGGGCGTGGGCCACCCAACCGGTGTATCGCTGCTGCTGCGCTTCGGCCACGGCTGTGCTGCGGCAATGGCTGCGCTCTTGCAATGGCTGCGCCCGGCCACGGCTGTGCTCTGGCAATGGCTGCGCTCTGGCTACAGATGCACCCGGGCCGCAGCCGGCGGCGCGGGGAGGTGGCGGGCAGCCTGCGCCATTCAGGTGGAGTCTGCCGGCGGTTCCCGGAACCAGCGGGCCAGCACCGACACATCCTGATCGCCATGGCCCGCGGCGATCAGCTGGTCTTCCATCGCCGCCACCCGCTCGCTGATCGGCAGGGTCATCCCGGTGGCGGCGGCCGTTGCCAGGGCGATCGCCAGATCCTTGCGGTGCAGCGCCAGCCGGAATCCGAGGGGATAGCAGTCGCGCAGCATGGCGCCGGCGCGGTGCTCCAGGGCCCAGGAGCCGGCCGCACCATGGCGCAGGGCCTCGCGCACCTGCTCCAGCGGCAGCCCCAGCTGTGCCCCCAGGGCCAGCGCTTCGGCGACGGCGGCATAGCTGCCGGCCACCAGCACCTGGTTGAGCGCCTTCACCTGCTGGCCGGATCCCACCGGACCGAAGTGATGCAGATGGCGGCCCAGCAGCTGCAGCAGCGGCCGGGCCCGTTCCAGATCCTGCGCGCCGCCGCCGATCAACACCGACAGGCTGCCGGCGCGGGCGCCTTCGGTGCCGCCGGTGACCGGAGCATCGAGGTAGTGCACCCCATGGGCCTCCAGGTCGGCGGCCAGGGCGATGCTGGTGGCCGGCGCGATCGTGGAGAAGTCGATCACCAGGCTGCCGGGTGCCAGGGCCGGTGTTGCGGCCGCCAGCACGCTCCGCACAGCCTGATCGTCGCTGAGGCAGAGACAGATCAGCTCGGCGCCGCAGACCGCAGCGGCGGCATCGGGGGCGCTGCAGGCGCCGGCGGCCAGCAGCGGCGTTTCGCGCTCCTGGGTGCGGTTGTGCACCGTCAGCGGCACCCCGGCCGCCAGCAGCCGCAACGCCATCGGCGTACCGAGCGCCCCGAGGCCGAGAAAGGCGGTGCGTGGCCAGGAGGTGGGAGGTGGCCCGGAGGCGGTGGAACGGGTCATGGCCAGGCCGGTGGCGGGCAGCGCCGCGGGATGGGGCTGAATTCCAGCAGCCCGGCGGCCAGGGGGCATCGATCGCAGCGAGCAGTGGGGCCCTTGGGCCAGGCGCCGGCCTTGCCGACACGCCCTGGCACGGCGGCAGGAGCCGGAGCCGCGACCGGCCCAGACCTCGCTCCACGGCGCAGGCCCCGAACGCCTCCCTGGGCGAATGCCCTCAGAGCCGGTGTTTGGCCCGGAGCTCTCGGCAGGCGCCAAGGCTCCGATCCCTCGGCAGGCCCCACCCCTGCACGGCTCCAGGCTCCTGCTCCCCTCCCCCTTCAGAGCGGTTACCTGGCGATCAGACCCGCTCGAAGGCGATCAGGCGCGAGAAATAGAACGGCGCCTGGTTGAGGCTGCGGCGCACCGGCCGGAAGCCGCAGGCCTCGGCAGCGGCCACGATGCCGGCTTCGCGCAGGGTGTAGGCGCGGGTGGTCTTGCTGGGGCAGGGGAACAGCTGGCCGATGCCCTTGAGGATCGCCAGCAGCGGCGTGTACGGCGCAAAGCTGACGATCAGGCGGCGCTCGGCGAGGGAGGCCAGGTGGCGCACCATCTCCTCGGCCGCGGCCTGCGGGTAGTGGATGAACACATCCAGGCAGATCACCGTGTCGTAGCGGCCCTGCAGGCTCTCCAGATCGGAAGAGTGGAAGCTGAGGCGCTCGGCCGGGATGCCGGCTTGCGAGGCGCGGCGGGAGGCTTCCGCCACCATCGCTTCCGACAGATCACTGGCGGCCACCGAGCCGGCGCCGGCCAGGACCAGCGGAATCGCCAGGCTGCCGACACCGCAGCCGGCATCACAGAAGCTGCGTGCCGCCAGATCACCCTCCTCCTGCAGCCAGGCCAGCACCGCATCCACCGTTTTCTGGTGGCCGATGCGGATGTTGCGCTGGACGTTGTTGACTTCGTCGCTGTCGCTGTAAATGCGGTTCCAGCGCTCGAAGCCGGTGGTCTCGAAGTAGCCCTTCACCTCCTGCTTCTCGGCGGCCTTCTCGGCCTGATTGGCATCCACCGAGCCCGTGGCCGTGCTGCTGGCGGTGGCGCTGGTCTGCAGATCGGCGGACATCGGGGCGGGGCTGGAGTGGCGCGGATCCTAGGGAGTGGGGTTCGGAGGGGTGATCACCAGCTCCGGCGCCATGGCGTGGCTGGCTGGGGGCGGGTCACAGAGCTGGGTGCTGGTGCGTGCAGGTGCCTGTGGATCGGGCTCGAGCCGGGCCAGGGCGTTGTCTTCAAAAGCGGCGAAGCCGGTGAAATCATCGAAGACCTGGTCGGCCAGAGTGTCGCGATCGGCAAGACAGGATGCGCGGCCGGCGGGTGGGCTCACCCGAGCAATTCCAGCGGGCCTGGCGTGATCGAACAGTCGCGCCGGATGCGGCTGCCTTCCACCACGCCCCAGCCGGCGGCGGTGAGCAGCGGATCGATCAGCTCAGCGCGGGTTTCGGCCTCGTTCATGGAATCAGGGAGGCCACGTGTTCGAGAAGCTCGGCGCAGAGTTGGTTCCAGGCGGCACGATCGAGATCTTCTACGTCCGGTTCTTCGTCGTAGCGGCGCAGCACAGCAAACAATGTGAAGCGACTGAGAGTCCTGAAGGGTTCGATGTCCGCGCCCTGATCGCGCAGCATCTGGAACAGCAGGCGGAGGTTGTGGGTGAAGGGAGGCTACTCGGGCAACAGAAGCAGC
Organism: Cyanobium sp.; assembly: GCA_046075505.1. GTDB lineage: Bacteria > Cyanobacteriota > Cyanobacteriia > PCC-6307 > Cyanobiaceae > Cyanobium. Next base: position 22,166 of record JBJTQH010000127.1, read on the forward strand.
AGCCAGGCCTTGAGAGCCTTTTCCGTGGCCTGCTGGAGATAGAAGCCCCAGCTGACTTCCTCGAAGACTGAGGGATCTGCCATGGCCCTGGCAGCCCTCAGATCGCAGTGGGCGATGCGCAGAAATGCAGCCGGAGTCTCAGCTGGCGCCATGCACAGGCTCCGCAGGCTCCAGCTGCCGGCCGTAACGGAAGGCCTCCGCGATCACATTGGTGCGTCCGTGGCGCCGTTCCTCCACTTCACTGGTGGAGAAGAGCAGCAGTTCAATCGGCAGGCGGTGATGCGCCAGTCGCCAGCCGAGGGCGTCCGTCTCCTCAAAACGCGAATGGCTGGCCAGCCAGGCGTCGGGTACCGTCACCAGCAGGTCAAGATCGGAATCGGGCCGGGCGGTGCCGCGGGCCCGGGAGCCGAACAGGCGCACCTCGGCGCCGGGGATCGCCGCCTGGATCTCGGCAGTGATCGTGCGCAGCAGCGGTTCGTCCACCACGTAGCCATAGTTGGAGGGGTGAGAAGACGTGGCCATGCGCTCAGTCTGGCGCATCCTGCCGGCGATACAGCGCAACGCCGGCCCGATCGATGTGGGCCAGCAGAGCAGGGTGATCCAGCGCTGCCAGACAGGAGAGATCGATCATCCAGGGCAGCAGCAGATCATCGAGCTCGGCATCGATGCACGCCAGGGTGGCTGCGTTGAGGGCCGGGCCGATCAGGGTGAGGTCGATGTCGGAGGCGGGGCGATGGCGACCGAGCGCACGGGAGCCATAGAGAATCGCGGCTTCCACTTCAGGGTGGCTGGCGAGCACCGAACGGATGGCTGCCAGGGCCGTGTCCGGCAGGCCAATGGCCTGGGCTGTCGCCAACGGGGGGGCGACGCTCATGACACCTCGCTGCACAAGGATGTGAAGCGTTCCCGTAGTGCGGAGAACAGGGGTGCGTAGTGCTCGATCACATCGCGCGCGATCAACGCCGCGCTGCAGCACCTGCAGGGCCCGCTCGAAGTTGTCGAACCGCTGGCGCCAGCGGATGTCTGGGTCGGCCATGGGCTCAGGGTAGGGAGAGTGGCACTTGTCACACCACGATCCGCTCGGAGCCGGACTCGCCACAGGCACCGCGGGGAGCATTCAGGCCGATCAGCTGGGCCGCGATCACGGGGCACGTCCATGGTTGGACCGTCCATGGTGGGCAAGGAAACGCTGGAGACTCCTCCATCCAGCTAACGTGCTGTACAGGCTATTGGACAACTGCATGCAGGTGGTCAGCTTCTCGGAAGCCCGCGAGAGCTTCAAGGCCGTGCTGGACCGGGTGGAGGCCGATGCGGACGTGACCCTGATCACCCGGCGGCACGCCAAGGGGGCGGTGGTGATGTCGCTCGATACGTACAACAGCCTGATGGAAACGGTGCATCTGCTGCGTTCCCCGGCCAATGCCGCCCATCTGCAGCGGTCGCTGGAGCAGGCCGGGCGTGGACAGCTGCTCTCCCATGGGCTGATCGATCCTGCTCCGGCCGATGCCGACGCTTGAGCGGCTGGCCTGGACAGCCGCCGCCTGGGAGGACTATGTGTCCTGGCAGAGCCAGGACCGCAGGCAGCTACGGCGCATCAACCAACTGATCCAGGCCTGCCTGCGCGATCCCTTCGCTGGTATCGGCAAACCCGAACCCCTGCGGGAAAACCTGACCGGCTGCTGGTCACGCCGCATCGATGAGGAACATCGGCTTGTTTACAGGCTGGACGGCGATCTGCTGGTGATCCTGGCCTGCAGGTATCACTACCGCTGATCAGAACTTGGCCACCAACGGGCCGGTGTCCAGCAAGGAGGCACCGCGAAATAGGGCACGGCTCACGGCTGCGGCCCGGTCTGCCGTTCCTGCTTGTGCTGATCCCTCAGCTTCTGCCGCAGTAGTGCGGCATGGTCCCTGCCCAGGCTGGTGGTGCCGTTGTCCGCTGTGGCACTGGCGAAGCTGCCGACCAGGCCGAGGCGTTCCGCCAGGGCTGCCGGGCTGGTGGATTGCTGCTGCAGCAGGGCAAGGCCAGCCTTGACAACCTCGCTCTGGCTGAGGCCGAGGGTCTGGCAGAGGTTGTTGAGCCTGGCCTCGCTGCCGTCATCGAGCCGCACCGAAATGGTCCGCATGCCGCCCTCTCAAGCGTATTACGGCCATAACACGACTCACCAGTGCCACTCCGCGTGATCGAACCGGGTGCCACTGGGAGCATCCAGCAAGCCCTCCGGCGGTACTGCAGCCGCAGCCTCTGCCCAGCTCGCCCGCTTCATGGCCACCGGCCGGATCGTGAGCACGTCTTGGGCGAACGGGAGGACGCCCACATCGTTGAGTCCAGCCCGCTCCAGCAACTGCATCTTCTCCGGCACTGTCAGGGATTCGAGCTGAGCGGCTGATTGTTCCATCAGAGCAGATCCTGCAGGTCAGCGCGGCTGATCTGGACATCGCGGAGAATGCTGGCCAGGAGCCCAGGGCCCAGCGTTTCCCCCGAATGGACAGGCACCACAGTTGTTCGGCCATCAGGATGGCGCAGAAAGTGATGACTACCCTTGACGCGGATCACGTCGAAACCAAGACCTTTGAGCGCTGCAATCAGTTGCTTGCCCGTGGGTGCTGAAACGCTGCTCACACTTCAACCGTCACGCGCTGGACTCCGACGAAATCGAGCAATGGCACATCGTGATCCTGGACTTCAAGACAGAGCTCGATCGCTTCAATAATGCGTTCACGAAGCTGATCAAGTGATCGGGCCTGTGTATGGCAACCCGGCAGAGCAGGAACAGTGGCTACGTAGTAACCCTCGGAATCCTGCTCCACAATCACATCAAATTGGCGACTCATGGGGGCATCTCCTGTTGATTCAGTCTAGCGAGAGAACAATCCCAAGATCGGTTATGGCACCTGTCTGCCTGGGTGCCAGCGCCTTATGGCGCGACATGGACGAGGCAGCTGAGAATGAAGGGACGCCGGTTCTCCTTGATCCCGTCGGCGGCCACCAGATCCACCTTGCGGCCCAGCAGCTCTTCGAGGCGATCGGCCAGGTGGATGAAGCCGAAGCCGATCGGTTCAGAGAAGCTCGCCAGCAGATCCGGCCTACCTGTTCAGCCGGCGGCGCTCACAGCTGCGGCTGCTGCCAGCTCAGCTCACCCCGGTGCAGACGCCAGCGCAGTGTTGTGTTCAGGGGGCGGCCCAGCAGTAGCTGCGGCAGCGGCCGCTGATCACCGAGCACGGCGCGGGGGCGCACGGTGGCAGCGGCGATTGCCCCCTCCGGATCGTCGCCCCAGCGGGCCAGGCGGCGCACCGACTCCAGCAGCGGCAGGGTGACGCCGGCCAGGGTGCCATCCGCCAGACGGCAGGTGCCCTGCTCCACCAGCAGCTCCCGTTCATCCCAGCGGTAACGGCCATCCGGCAGGCCATAGGGGGCCAGTGCATCGCTGACCAGCACCACCTGCCGTGGCGCCAGGCGCTGCAACAGCACCGCCAGCGTCGGTTGCACATGCACCCCATCGGCGATCAGGCCGAGCGCCACCCCGCCATGCAACGCCGCCGCCGCCACCGGGCCCGGGGCGCGGTGATGCAGACCGGCCATCGCATTGAAGGCATGGGTGAGCATCGACACGCCGGCCTGGAAGGAGCCGCGGGCCTGCAGTTCATCGGCGTTGCTGTGGCCCAGGCTGACGACGATGCCGCGGCGGCAGAGCTCGGCGATCACAGCGGCGCTGCCCTCCCGTTCCGGCGCCAGTGTCATCAGGGCGATATCGGCGGGGGCCTCCCAGCCGGGACCACCTGAGAATCCAGCGAGGCGCATCTCCAGGGCCTCCAGGCTCGGGGCCGCCAGATGCTCGGCCGGGTGGGCGCCGCGGCGTTCGGGGGCGAGGAACGGTCCCTCCAGGTGGGCGCCGAGCAGACGGCAGCGACCGGGGCGATGGCGGCTGCGGGCCTCAGCCAGCACCGTGAGCGCCTGCCGCAGGGGTTCCACGCCGCAGGTGACCAGGGTGGGACAGATCGCCTCGACGCCATCGGCCCAGAGCTGCTCGAGCAGCGCCTCCAGCTGCGGCAGATCCTGCTGGCGCAGCTCCGGGAAGGCCAGGCCGAGGCCGCCGTTGATCTGCAGGTCGACGCCCATCGGACTGATCCAGTCGCCGCCCCAGTCCTCACCGCGGGCGCGTGCCCCGGGGGGGAGGGGTTCGAGGCGGGCGATGCGGCCGTTGTCGTCCAGGCCCAGGCGCCAGAGGTGATCGCGGCGATGGGAGCAGGCCCGCTGCTGCGGCAGGCGCACATTGGTCAGCCAGTGCACGGTGGGCGGAGGTGAGGGAACGGAAGAGGTGGTGCGGAAGAGGTGAGGCTGAGGCGTTGAGGCTGAGGCGGTGGAGCTGATGCGGTGCGTGCAGGCTGAGGATCGCACCGGAGTGTGAGCGGGCGCGTGTGCCGCTGCAGTGCCCTGGAGCCGGACAGCACCCTGCGGCTCAGAAGCGGCCGGCGGGGCTACGCCGCTGCGGCAAGGGCAGGCCTGGGGACAGTCAGTCCCGAAGATGGCCGGCGCCGCTGGCCGGGGAGAATGCGCCGGTCTGCGCTGCCCATCGACCGTGCCCCAGAGCGATCCATCCTCCCCGCTGACCGCTGCAACCACCGCAGGGGCAACGGGGTTCGCGGCAGGGGCGGTGCGGGTGGCCGTGATCATGGGCAGCGATTCCGATCTGCCGACGATGGCGCCGGCGGTGGAGCTGCTCGAGAGCTTCGGGGTGGCCTGTGAGGTGCGGGTGCTCTCGGCCCATCGCACGCCGCTGGAGATGGTGGCCTTCGCGCAGGCGGCTGCGGGCCGTGGCCTCCAGGTGATCATCGCCGGTGCCGGTGGTGCGGCGCACCTGCCGGGCATGGTGGCCTCGCTCACCACCCTGCCGGTGATCGGTGTACCGGTGCAGAGCCGGGCCCTGTCGGGGGTGGATTCCCTGCATTCGATTGTGCAGATGCCGGGTGGCATCCCTGTCGCCACAGTGGCGATCGGCGGCGGGCTCAACGCCGGCCTGCTGGCGGCGCGCATCCTGGCCACGGCCGATGCCGATCTCGCCTCGCGCCTGGCGGCCTACGCCGAAGGCCTGCACGACCAGGTGGTGGCGAAGGATGCGCGGCTGCAGGCCGTGGGCAGTGCCACCTACCTGGTGGAGATGGGGAACTGAGCGGCAGGCTGCCGCAGATGTGTCCTGGATCACCTCCGTAGGATCCGGGGATCACCAGACTTGATCAGCAACAAAGCGCAGCACAACTGGAATACCTAAGAACGCATAGAGGCATATCTTCCGTGGCGCCTCGCTTTTGTGCCCTCATTGAGGGCCGGACGTCAGACATAGACGGGATTTGCTGGGCTCTGCGGAGTTTCATTGCTGATCAGG
>JBJTQH010000128.1:0-9933 GCA_046075505.1 Cyanobium sp.
AGGAGCTCATCGCCAGAATCGAGAAATTCGTCGCTCACTACAACAAGTCCACAGTTCCGTTTGTGTGGACTGCCACGGCCGACTCGATCCTGGAAAAACTCCAGAGACTTTGCTCGCAGATTTCCGGGACGGCACACTAGGAAGGCCCTTGCCGCCAGATGCGTGCCGCCCGCAACTGGCCAGAACGAGCCCCTCACCTCCCTCACCCCAGCAGCAGACCCTCCTCACTGAGCAGGGCGCGGGTGCTGCGCAGGTCGTGATGCAGATCCTCCAGGGTGCAGGCAGCCAGTTCCCGCTCCAGGGCCCGTTGCAGGCGGGCCTCCAGGGCGGCGGTCACCCGTTCGCCGGCTTCCGAGAAAGCGGCCGGCTCCGGGGCAGGGATCTGCTGGCGCGGGATCTGGGCAGGCACCGTGCTGCCGGGCTCGGAGAGCGGCGGCTCCGGCCCTGGCTCCGGTGGCGCCTGCAGGAGTGCCCGGGGCGGGGCCGCCTCCAGGGCTGCCAGGATCGCCGCCACCGGCAGAGCAGCCGGCGATCGGGCCAGCCGGTAACCACCGAGCCGACCGCGACGCGCTTCCAGCAGACCGGCGCGGCGCAGCTTCAGCAGCAGCTGCTCCAGCCTCGCCTCCGGCAGCCCCTCGGCTGCAGCCAGCCGGGGCACCGACTGCCACCGGCCTGGCTCCTGGGCCATCAGCAGCAGAGCCCGCAACGACTGCGTCACGCTGCTGGGCAGCAGGGGAGCCCGCCGTGGGGCCCGGCCGGGACCCGCCGGGGCAGCGGCTGTCCGCCCTGGCCGCTCAACGGTGCGCTGGCCAGGGTTTTCGCTCAGGCACTGCGTCCGCTCAGGCACCGCGGACGCTCAGGCGTTGCAGCACCTGCTCGAGCGCATAGCCAAACAGAGCCGGATCGGGTTCGAGACCATCGAGATCCGCCAGTCCCAGTTCGGCCCAGCGGGCATCGAGGCGCGCTTCCAGCTCGGCCGGGCGTTGCAGTGGCTCGCCCCATTCATGCCGTTTCTCCGGACCGATCTTGGTGGTGGCATCGATCGCCAACCGTCCGCCCAGACCCAGCCGTTCGCTGGCGAAATCGAGCGTGTCGAAGGGGGTGTCCTCCAGCACGAACAGATCGCGCTGCGGATCCACCAGGGCGCTGATCGCCCAGATCACCTGGCGTGGATCGCGGATGTTGATCGCCTTGTCGACCACCACCACGAACTTGGTATAGGTGAACTGGGGCAGGGCGCTCCAGAAGGCCATCGCCGCCCGCCGCGCCTGGCCCGGATAGGCCTTGTCGATTGCAATCACGGCCAGCTTGTAGCTGAGACCCTCCATCGGCAGGAAGAAATCCACAATCTCCGGGATCTGCTGGCGCAGGATCGGCGTATAGATGCGGTTCAGAGCAATCGCCAGCATCGCATCTTCCTTGGGAGGCCGACCACTGAAGGTGGTGAAGTAGATCGGATCGCGCCGCTGGGTGATGCACTGGATTCGCACCAGCGGTGAGGGCTCCACACCGCCGTAGAAGCCCATGTGATCGCCGAAGGGCCCATCGGGGAGTTCTTCTCCGGGGGTGATCGTGCCTTCGAGCACCACCTCACTGTGGCTGGGCACCTCGAGATTCACCGTTTTGCATTTGGCCAGGCGTACGCCTTCTCCGGCATAGAGGCCGGCGAACAGCCATTCGCTCAGCTGCACCGGGATCGGCGTCGCCGCCGCCAGCACCAGCAGCGGATGGACGCCGATGGCGATCGCGATCTCCAGTGGCTTGCCCAGGGCCGCCGCCTTGCGCAGGTGCCGCGCCCCACCGCGCACGCTCAGCCAGTGCACGGTCATCGTGTTGATCGACTGCTGCTGCAGCCGGTACACCCCCACGTTCGGTGTGCCGGTTTCGGGATCCTTGGTGATCACCAGCCCCAGGGTGAGGATGCGACCGCCATCACCGGGCCAGGGTCGCAGCAGCGGCAGGGTGTCCAGGTTCACCGCCTCGCCGCGGAACACCTGCTGGCGGCAAGGGGGCGTCAGGTCGAGGTCGGGTCGGGCCTTGAGCACATCGAATAGCACCGAGCCGAAACGCACCGCCTCGCGCACACCCTTGGGGGGACGCGGTTGCTGCAGCAGGGCCAGCTTGTCACCCAGGGCCTCCAGCTCCTCGGGCGTTTCCATGCCCATGCTCCACAGCACCCGCTCCTGGGTGCCGAGCAGGTTGATCGCCACCGGCATCGCCGAGCCGATCACATTCTCAAACAGCAGTGCCGGCCCGCCACGCGCCAGCACCCGATCGGCGATCGCCGCCAGTTCCTGATCGGGGTCCACCGGGGCGCTGATGCGCCGCAGACGACCACGCTGCTCCAGCAGGGCGAGGAAACCGCGCAGATCGCGGCGGGCCTTGGCAGCGGACAACGGCGTGGAGACGACTGGGCGCACTCTGGCGCGTCACCCCTGCTGCCGCTGGATGCCGCCAGGAGCGGCCCAGCCAGGCCCGAGGGGATTCAGGCGGGGTGCAGGAGCGGCAGCGCGTTCAGCTGCCGCCGCCGCTCTTGCCAGTCGGGCTGGAGGGAATCCAGCAAGGCAACGAATTCCTCTCCATGGCCTTGACGTCGTCGCTGTCGATCTGCAGCACCTGAGCCTTCACCCGGCTCACCTCGGCCGGCGTGAGGAACTGCCCTTTGCTCTTGCCGCTCTCCACCGCGAAGTGGCGCATCAGGTCTTCGTAGGCATCGCCGAGGATGTCATCGTCGTCGGCTCAGTGGCGCGAGAAGTTGAGCGCCGGCGCCTCGAAGATGGCGATCAGATCGGTGAGACGGTCAAGGAGTTCCTTGCCGCTGCCCAGCTTGGCCTGGTCGTTGAAATCGGGGAAATCACTCTGGCTCAGCTGCTGGTTGGCCGTCACCAGCGGCGCATAGGGTTGGCCGGCGTACTTGTCGCTGATGTACTAGAGGAATAGCAACACCAGCATCAGCACATAGTCCTTGGACTGGCTGGCATCCATGCCGCCGCGCAGGCCGTCGCAGCTGGCCCAGAGGCTCGAATACAGCTCCGACTTGCGGATGGCCATGGGGCCGCCGGAGCTGACACACTGACGGCCCCTGCCTTGGGCTCGATGCGGATCGCCTATTTCCACACCTCGGAAGCCGTGCCCCCGGTGCTGCCCCCCAGTGAGGGCGGTCCTGATGGTGCCGTGGTGATCGATGTGCTGCGCGCCACCACCACCATCGCCTGGTCGCTGCAGAACGGCGCCGAGGCGATCCAGGCCTTCGCGGATCTCGGTGAACTGGAGGCCGCCGCCGCCGCCTGGCCCGCCGAGCAGCGCCTGCGGGCCGGCGAACGCGGCGGCAAGCGCGTCGATGGCTACGACCTGGGCAACTCCCCTCTGGCGGTGACTCCGGAGCTGGTGGGCGGCAAGCGCATCTTCATGAGCACCACCAACGGCACCCGCTCCCTGGCGGCGGTGCGCGACGTGCCGCTGCTGCTTACCGCCTGCCTGCCGAACCGCACCGCGGTCGCCCGGCGCCTGATCGCACGGGACTGCCAGCTGGTGTGGATCGTGGGTAGCGGCTGGGAAGGCGATTACTCCCTGGAGGACAGCCTGGCGGCCGGTGCCGTGGCCTCCGCCGCGATCGAACTGGCGGTGGCCCCCCATCGCGGCATCACCTGCGCCAACGACGAGATGCTGGCCGCCCTGGCCCTGTGGCAGCAGTGGCGCCACGACACCGAAACCTGCCTGCGGGCCGCCAGCCACGGCCAGCGCCTGATCGGCATCGGCAATCACGACGCCGACTTCGCCTGCTGCAGCGCCGTTGACAGCCTCCAGATCGTGCCGATCCAGGCCGAACCCGGCGTGCTGCGCGCCAGCTGAGTCGGCAGACCCCCTGGTGGCGGTGGGGCCCTCCCCTTACAGTTCGCCCGTCGCATCCGGATGGTCGGTGAGCAGTTTTCTGGCCGCAGCCCTGCAACTCACCAGCACCTCCGACCCGGATGTCAATCTCGCGGCGGCGGAGGAGCTGATCGATCTGGCGGCCCGCCGCGGCGCCGATCTGGTGGGCCTGCCTGAGAATTTCGCCTTCATGGGCAACGATCAGCGCCGCCTGGAGCTGGCGCCCGACCTGGCGGAACGCTGCAGCCGCTTCCTGGTCACCATGGCCCGCCGCTATCAGGTGACCCTGCTCGGGGGTGGCTTCCCCGTTCCCGCCGGCGAGAACCTCACCTACAACCTCTCCGAGCTGGGGGGTGTGGAAGGCCAGCTGCTGGCCCGCTACGACAAGATCCACCTGTTCGACGTCGACATCCCCGATGGGGTGCCCTATCGCGAGTCGGCGACGGTGCAGCCGGGCACGACCCCGCCGCCGGTGGTGGATGTGCCGGGCCTGTGCCGCATCGGCCTTTCGATCTGCTACGACGTGCGCTTCCCGGAGCTGTATCGCCACCTGGCGGCGGCCGGTGCCGAGCTGCTGATGGTGCCGGCCGCGTTCACGGCCTACACGGGCAAGGACCACTGGCAGGTGCTGCTGCAGTCGCGGGCGATCGAGAACACCGCCTATGTGGTGGCACCAGCCCAGACGGGCCTCCACTACGGCCGCCGCCAGACCCATGGCCACGCCCTGGTGATCGATCCCTGGGGCACGGTGCTCGCCGATGCCGGCCAGACGCCGGGGCTGGCGATGGCACCGGTGGACACCGCCCACGGCCAGCGCATCCGCGCCCAGATGCCGAGCCTGCAGCATCGCCGGCCCGCCCTGTTCTGAGCGGCTGCTGATGCCTTTCCGTTCCCGCCTCCGCCGCGCCGGTCTGTGCCGCACGGGCTCCGCGGCCCTGCTGCTTTCGCTGATCAGCCTGCTGGCCGACCTGCCCGCCTGGGCCGGCAGCACCCTGGCGGCCTGGCGGCTCAGCCCCGAGGGCACACTGGACCTGCGCACCGGTCCGGGATCACGGCTGCAGGCCTTCTTTGAGGAGGGCGGCAGCGGCCGCGGGCCACGGGTCTGGATCGACCTGCCCGGCGCCCCCTCCCGCAGCCGCACCGTTCCCTCCCCCGGCGGTGCCGTGCAGGAGGTGCGCATCGGCCGACCCGATGCCTCCACCACCCGCCTGGTGCTGGAATTCGTGCCTGGCACCCGCCTCGATCCCAGCCAGCTGCGTCTGGTGGGCACTGCCCGTGATCGCTGGCGCATGGACTTCGTCGGCCTGCCGCAGCGTTCCCTGCTTGCGCTCGGAGAAGGGGATGTGGAGGCCAGCCGCGTCGGGCTGACACCGCTGCGCAGCCCCGGATGGGTGGGTCGCGGCAACGACTACGGCAGCAGCGGTCGCAGCACCTCCGGTCAGCCGCTCAATCCCTCGGTGCTGCCGGCGGTGCCTCGCGGCCGCTTCCGGGTGGTGATCGATCCGGGGCATGGCGGTCCTGATCCCGGTGCGGTGGGCATCGGCGGCCTGCGTGAAACCGATGTGGTGCTCGATGTGTCGCTGCAGGTGGCCCAGTTGCTGGAGGCCCGTGGTGTGAGCGTGCAGCTCACCCGCACCAGTGAGGTGGACCTCGACCTGCCGCCGCGGGTGGCGCTGGCCAACAACCTGGGGGCCGATGTGTTCGTGAGCCTGCATGCCAATGCCCTGAGCATGAGCCGGCCGGATGTGAACGGCGTCGAGACCTTCTATTTCCAGGGGGGGGGCTCACGGCAGCTGGCCTCGCTGCTCCAGAACCGCCTGATGGCGGTGTCCAGCGGCAGCCCCGACCGCGGCGCCCGACCCGGCCGTTTCTATGTGATCCGCCGCACCACCATGCCTTCGGCGCTGGTGGAGATGGGTTTCGTCACCGGCCAGATCGATGCACCGCGCCTGGCTGATCCCGACTTCCGTCGTCGCCTGGCGGAAGCGGTGAGCGGCGGCATCCTCGATTATCTGAATCGATGAGCGCGGCCGGGCACGCGGCGATCGGCCTGTTCGACTCCGGCATGGGTGGCCTGAGCGTCTGGCGCCAGATCGTGCAGCAGCTGCCGCAGGAATCGACGCTCTACGTCGCCGATCGGGCCCATGTGCCCTATGGCAGCCGCCATCCCCGCGAGGTTCGCCAGTACAGCGAGGCGATCTGCACCACCCTGGTGGAGGCTGGCTGCAAGGCGATCGTGGTGGCCTGCAACACCGCCTCGGCCGTGGCGCTGCATCCACTGCGGGAGCGCTTCCCGGGTCATCTGATCCTGGGGTTGGAGCCGGCGGTCAAACCCGCCGTGGCCCTCACCCGTTCGGGGGTGGTGGGCGTGATGGCCACCCCCGCCACCTTCCACGGCCGCCTGTATCGGGCCACCGTCGGACGGCATGCCTCCAAGGTGAAGGTGGTGGAGCAGGTGTGCCTGGGCCTGGCCGATCTGGTGGAGGCCGGCGAAGCGGATGGCGCCCGCACCGAAGCCCTGCTGCAGGGGTTCCTGGAACCGATGCTGGCTGCCGGTGCCGACACGATCGTGCTCGGCTGCACCCACTACCCGTTTGTGATCGAGGCGATCCGCCGCCTGGTCGGGCCCGCTGTGACGGTGATCGATCCGGCACCGGCCGTGGCCCGCCATCTCGGGGTGCTGCTTCGCCGCCATGGGCTGTGCACCACGGCGAGCCAGGCCTGTCATCGCTTCCTCACCACCGGCGCGGCGAGCCAGTTCGATCGCGATGCCCGCCATCTGATCGGCCTCGAGGTGGCCAGCCTGTCGCTGCCCTGGCAGGAGATCCCGGCCGGCACGACGGCTGCAGCGCCGCTGCGCCTGCAGTCCCTGCCGCAATCCTTCTAGGATCCACTCCACCCCGGAGGTCCTGTGTCGACGGTTGCAGAGCTGCTCCAGCCCGTCGAGGCCGACCTCGATGCCCTGCTTGCCGATCTGCGTTCCCTGATCGGAGCCGGTCACCCGATCCTGCAGGCGGCCGCAGAACACCTGTTCGCAGCGGGCGGCAAGCGCCTCCGCCCCGGCATCGTGCTGCTGCTGTCGCGCGCGATCAGCCTCGATGGTGGCCTCAGTGCCCGCCATCGCCGCCTGGCGGAGATCACGGAGATGATCCACACCGCCTCCCTCGTCCACGACGATGTCGTCGATGGGGCGGACACGCGCCGCGGTGTCGCCACCGTGCACAGCCGCTTCAACCCGCGTCTGGCGGTGCTGGCCGGTGATTTCCTGTTTGCGCAGGCCAGCTGGCATCTGGCCAACCTCGATGATCTGGAGGTGGTGAAACTGCTGTCGCGCGTGATCATGGATCTGGCCGACGGCGAAGTGAAGCAGGGCCTGTTCCGCTATGACACCGGCCAGAGTTTCGCCACCTATCTCGAGAAGAGCTACTGCAAGACGGCCTCCCTGGTCGCCAACAGCTGCCGTGCCGCCGGTGTGCTCTCCGGCCTCAGCCAGGAGAAGCTGGAGGATCTGCATCGCTTCGGCAAGCAGCTGGGGCTGGCCTTCCAGGTGGTGGACGACATCCTCGATTTCACCGGCAGCGATCAGCAGCTCGGCAAACCCGCCGCCAGCGATCTGGCTTCCGGCTATCTCACCGCACCGGTGCTCTATGCCCTGGAGGAACGTCCGGCCCTGGCCGGCCTGATCGAGCGGGAATTCAGCCAGGAGGGGGATCTGGAGCAGGCGCTTGAGCTGGTGCGTGGCTGCGAAGCGATCCCGCGGGCCCGCGCCCTGGCCGAAGGCTTCGCCCGCGAGGCCCACGAGGCGATCGTCTGGCTGGCGCCCTCGGAACCCCGTTCGGCCCTGCGCGCCTTGCCGGAGTTCGTGCTCAGCCGGCTGTACTGAGTGCTGCGGTCCGCTTCGCCGCGGTCAGGATTGATGCTGCTTCAGTCCAGCCGTACGTCCCGCAGGCTGGCCAGCAGAACCGCATCGGGCGGATAGAGGTCCTTCACCGCTGCCGCCTGCAGTTCCGGCGGTAGCAGCACGTGCACCCGGCACCCCGCCGCCGCTGCGGAACGGGCGCCGGCCGGGGAATCTTCAAACGCCCAGCAGGTCTGCGGTGCCACCCCCAGCCGCCGCGCCGCCAGCAGGAACGGATCGGGGGCCGGCTTGCCGGCTATCAGCTCGGGATCGTCGCCGTCGATGCGCACCGCAATCGCTTTCAGCCAGGGATGGGCGGCGGTCTTGTAGGCCAGCGAGGCGCTGCTGCTGCTGGTCACCAGGGCCATCGCCACCGTGCGCTGGCGGCAGTGCCGCAGCAGCTCCGGCGCCCCGTCCATGGCCCGGGCGGAGGCGAGCAGGCGGCGGGCGATCGGTTGCTGCACCGCCAGAAGCTCGGCCGTGCTCGGCGCGCTTCCCCGCTGCAGCGCGATCCAGCCGCACACCTGCCGGGCATTGTCCAACCGCCGGCGGCCGCGCAACTGCAGCAGCTGGCTGGCGGCCAGCTCCGCTCCGAAACAGGCCGCCGCCTCGCTCCAGGCCTGGCCGTGGCAGGGCTCGGTGTCGAGCAGCAGGCCATCGAGATCGAACAGACAGGCGGCGGGAAAGCTCATCGCTTCAGCCTGCCCCAGCGGCATCCCGGCCCAATGCTCAGTGGCAGCGCCCGCTCAGGGCCCTTCAGGATCGGGGTAGCACTCCTCCAGGGCGGTCTCGATCGTGATGAGCAGCAACACCAGGGCGGCATGGCTGTCGAGATCAGGCCCGCTCACCGCCGCAATCCAGCGATGGCAGAGGCGCTCGATCTCCAGAAACAGGCCGCTGCCCCGCCGCAGCATCCGCATCACCCGCTCGACCGTGGCTTCATCGATCTCCGGTGGCAGACCGATCACGTAGCGGCGTCCGTCATCACCGATGTAGGTGAGGTTGCCCTCCTCATCGAGCACGGGGCCGGCATGGGGGGTGATCGGCTGCTCGTCCACGACCTGGCCTGCCCGCTGACTCTCTGCTAATGCCGTCGCTGATGTTTGCCAAGCGCAAGCGGGCCATGCACCGATCAGGGCTGCTGATCAGCTCCGCCCCAGCGCGGTGACGGGCCTGACCGTCCTTGGCACGGCTGGAATCGTGCGCAATGCTGGATCACCGTCCGCGCGTCGCGCAGCCTCCATGAGTGAGTCCATGGCCCCCACGATCGAATCGGTGCTCCAGGAGCAGCGCAGCTTCGATCCCCCCGCCGAGCTGGCGGCCCGGGCGCGCATCGGCTCGCTCGAGGCCTACCGCGCCCTGGTGGAGCGCGCCGACGCTGATCCCGACGGCTTCTGGGGCGAGCAGGCCCGCCAGGAGCTGCACTGGTTCGAACCCTTCCACACGGTGCTCGACTGGAGCAACCCGCCCTTCGCCCGCTGGTTCGAAGGCGGCACCACCAACCTCAGCTTCAACTGCCTCGATCGCCACCTCGATGGCCCCCGTGCCGACAAGACGGCACTGATCTGGGAGGGCGAACCCGGCGACACGCGCAGGTTCACCTACCGGCAGCTGCACGCTGAGGTGTGCAAGGCCGCCAATGCGCTCAAGGCACTGGGCATCGGCAAGGGCGATCTGGTGGCCCTGTACATGCCGATGATCCCGGAGGCGGCGATCGCGATGCTCGCCTGCGCCCGCATCGGTGCGCCCCATTCGGTGGTGTTCGGCGGTTTCTCGGCCGATGCCCTGCGCGACCGGCTGATCGATGGCGACGCGAAACTGGTGATCACCGCCGATGGCGGCTTCCGCAAGGACAAGCCGGTGGCGCTCAAGCCGGCGGTGGATGAGGCGCTGGCCGGCAATGGTGGCGCCCCCAGCGTGCAGAAGGTGCTGGTGGTGCGGCGGCTGGCCGGTGCCGGCGGCGACTGCGCCATGAGCGGCGGCCGCGATGTCTGGTGGCATGAGCTGGTGGAGGGTCAGAGCACAGGCTGCCCGGCCGAGCCGATGGCCAGCGAGGACCGCCTGTTCGTGCTCTACACCTCCGGCTCCACCGGCAAGCCCAAAGGGGTGGTGCACACCACCGCCGGCTACAACCTCTGGGCCCATCTCACCTTCCAGTGGATCTT
>JBJTQH010000129.1:0-18427 GCA_046075505.1 Cyanobium sp.
CAGGCTGTATGGCGTGCAGTTTCATCCCGAGGTGGTGCATTCCACCTGTGGCATGGCGCTGATTCGCAATTTCGTTTACCACATCTGCGGCTGCGCACCCGACTGGACCACCGCCGCCTTCATCGATGAGGCGATCGCCGACGTGCGGGCCCAGGTGGGCGATAAACGGGTGCTGCTGGCGCTCTCGGGCGGCGTTGATTCCTCCACGCTGGCCTTCTTGCTGCACCGGGCGATCGGCGATCAGCTCACCTGCATGTTCATCGATCAGGGCTTCATGCGCAAAGGCGAGTCCGAGTTCCTGATGGACTTCTTCGACAGGAAGTTTCACATCAAGGTGGAATATATCAATGCGCGTGAGCGCTTCATCAACAAGCTCGCCGGCATCAGCGATCCGGAGGAGAAGCGCAAGATCGTCGGCGCCGAATTCATCCGCGTCTTTGAAGAGGAGAGCAAGCGCCTCGGCCCCTTTGATTACCTCGCCCAGGGCACGCTGTATCCGGATGTGATCGAATCGGCCGGCACCAATGTCGATCCCAAGACGGGTGAACGCGTTGCGGTGAAGATCAAGAGCCACCACAACGTCGGCGGGCTGCCCAAGGATCTGCAGTTCAAGCTGGTGGAGCCCCTGCGCCGCCTGTTCAAAGATGAGGTGCGCAAGGTGGGTCGGGCTCTGGGCCTGCCCGAGGAGATCGTGGGGCGCCATCCCTTCCCGGGACCGGGCCTGGCGATCCGCATCCTCGGGGAAGTCACCGACGACAAGCTCGACATCCTGCGCGATGCCGATCTGATCGTGCGGGAGGAGGTGCGCGATGCCGGTCTTTATCACGACATCTGGCAGGCGTTTGCCGTGCTGCTGCCGGTGCGCAGCGTCGGGGTGATGGGCGATAAACGCACCTATGCCTATCCGATCGTGCTGCGCTGCGTCTCCTCAGAAGATGGCATGACCGCCGACTGGTCCCGTCTGCCCTACGACCTGCTCGAACTGATCTCCAACCGCATCGTCAACGAGGTGCGCGGCGTCAACCGCGTCGTCTACGACATCACCAGCAAGCCCCCCGGCACGATCGAGTGGGAATAGGGCGACCGCGACCTGCGGAAGCAACGCCCGCGCGCCGGCGCCAGCCGGTGATCCGACCGGCTGCAGCGTGGCGGACTGGCTGCGGCGGGATCGGCCCGGTACCATCGGGCACCCGATCCCCTGGCCCGTGACTGCCGTCCCCCCTGTTGTCGGCACGCCATCCGCCGCCGCCGCCGGCGGCGATCCGGATCCACAACGGCAGCGCCGCCTCCAGCAGGACAGCATCGTGCTGGGCGGGCGCACCGTCTACCTCAATCCCTTCCTGTACTGGCGTCGTTTTGATGCCAACACCGACCGCTGGTTGCGGGAACCGGGACAACTGCCGGAGGAACAGATCCAAGCCAATCGCCAACGCTTTTATCCCGAACTCGACTGGCAGCTGCTCGCCGAGGAGGAGGTCGCGATCAAGGATGGAGCGGTGGAGATGTTCCTCAAATCGCTCGAGCTGATCAGCACCTTCAATCCCGAACTCAGCTCCGGACATCTGCTCGAGGTCGAGCGCAAGATGGCCGTCACCAAGAAGCGGGCCTTTGAGCGCTGGGTGGAGCGGGCGCTGCAGCGGCGTCAGCAGCAGGAACGACGGGAGCGGGCCCGCTTCGACAGGGAGCGCTTCCTGCGGCACTGGAGCGAATGGCTGGTGCTGGAGGCCACCCGCCAGGCCCTGATTCCGCTGATGGCCCTACTGGTGCTCAGCGGTGCCGGCGGCTGGTGGCTGGCCAGCCAGCGTCCCTGCAGCCCGGCGGCGCCGCTGCCCGCTCTGGGCAATCCCGCCCCCTGAGTCCCTCGCCCCGCCAGACTGAATCCCTTCCCTGCTGCCGGAGCCGCCGTCATGGCCGCTGACCCCCTGGAATCCCTCCATCTCGCCCTGATGCAGGAGGTGCTGCCAGTGGGGCTGGCGATGGTCGATCGGGTCAGACGGGGCGGGCCGCGCGAAGTGATCGCGGCATTCGAGAGCGATGCTGCCGATCCCCTCAGCCGCCTGCGCCAGGAGGGGGAACCGGCTGCCCGCCAGGTGCGCGAAGGACTCGATCAGCTGCAGCCCGGGCTCGGCAATCCGGTGATGCATGTCTCGGTGCGGGATGTGCCCTCATCGGAGGCTGCCCCGAGCCCGACAGCAACCGAGCCGCGAGACAACGCAGCCAGCGGCGCCGATCACCGCGATCCGGCCGAGCTGCAGCGGGTTCTGGCCCGCATCCAGCAGCGTCTCGATCTGCTGGAGCAGCGACTGGTCGGTGCGGCTCCCTCGGTCTCCGGCCCTGGAGGCGGCCGCGGCTGATGCGCAGCCTCGGCGGCTCCTCCCGCCACACCGGCGTGGGATCCCAGGCCGCGGTGCTGCTGTTGGTGCTGCTGCTGTTCAGTGCCGCCATCGTCGCCCGCCTGGCCTGGTTGCAGCTGCTGCATGGCCATGAGTTCCGGGCGATGGCCGATGAGAACCGCATCCGTCTGATCCCGCGCGATCCCATCCGGGGCCGGATGCTCGATCGCAATGGTCGGGTGCTGGCCACCAACCGGCTCACCTACAGGCTTTACCTGCAGCCACGGCTGTTACCCAGCGGCGGCTGGCCGCGGCTGCGCGACCGCCTGGCGACGCTGCTGGCGCTGCCGGTGGCCTCCCTCGAGCAACAGCGGCAGCAGGGGCAGAACAGCGAGGGCTACCGCATCGAACTCGCCGGCCCCCTCTCCACCACCCAGGTGCTGCGCTTCCGGGAGCAGGCCTCCGATCTGCGGGGGGCCGAGGTGGCCGCCGATGTGCTGCGGGCCTACCCGGAAGGCCGTCTGGCCTCCCATCTGATCGGCTACACCAGCAGCATCACAGAAGAGGAGTACACACGCCTGCGGGAGAACGGCTACCGCCTGCGGGATCGCATCGGCCGCAGCGGCCTGGAGAAGGCCTACGAAAGCCATCTGCGCGGCGAGTGGGGCGGCCAGCAGCTGGAGGTGAATGCCGCCGGTGAGGTGCAGCGGGTGCTGGGCGACAAGCCGGCGCGGGCCGGCCGCGATCTGCGCCTCACGATCGATCTGGAGCTGCAGCGCGCCGCTGAGCGCGCCCTCGACACCGTGGCGAAGGGAGCCATCGTGGCCATGGATCCCCGCACCGGTGCGATCCGCGCCCTGGCCAGCCGACCCAACTTCGATCCGAACATCTTCTCGGAGGGTCCGACCACAGCCCAGTGGAACGATCTCAACCGTCCCGAAGCGCCGATGCTCAACCGCGCCTTCCAGGGATTCCCGCCCGCGAGCACCTTCAAGGTGGTCACCTCGGTGGCCGGCCTGGAATCCGGGCAGTTCAACGCCAGCTCCACCCTGCCGACCGTGGGGCAGTTCTGCTACGACGGCCAGTGCTACGGCGACCACGGCGCCTTCGGGTTCATCGGCTTCCAGAAGGCGCTGGCGGTGAGCAGCAACAGCTTTTATTACCTGCTCGGCCTGAAGGTGGGGCCGGATCAGCTGTTCCGGGCGGCCCGGCGGCTTGGCTATGGCCAGCTCACCGGCATCGAACTGGCGGAGGAGGAAACCCCTGGCCTGCTGGGGGATCCGGCCTGGAAGAAGCGGGTGCTGGGAGATCCCTGGACCTCGGTGGACACGATCACCTCCGCCATCGGTCAGGGGGCGGTCACGGTCACCCCGATCCAGATGGCCCGCCTTTATGCAGCGGTGGCCAATGGCGGCACCCTGGTGACCCCCCATCTGGTAGAGCGGCCGACGCCGCAGCGCTGGATCGGTCTCAGACCCGAGACCCTGCGGGTGGTGCGCGAGGGCTTGCGGATGGTGGTCACCGAGGGCACCGCCACCATCCTCAACGACGCTTCCCTGCCGGCCGTGGCCGGCAAGACCGGCACCGGCGAGGATCCGCCCCGACCCGATCACGCCTGGTTCGGCGGCTATGCACCGGCCGGCCATCCGGAGCTGGTGATCGTGGCCTTCGGTGAGAACTCGGGGGGCTACGGCGGCACCGTGGCCGCCCCGATGGTGCGGGCCCTGATGAGCACCTGGTTCCGGGCCGGGCGCCAGGTCGCCAGCACGCCCTGAACGGCGAAGGGCCAAGCCGCAGCAGACAGGCCCGGCAGGTGCGCCGATCGGCCGCGATGGAGAAGCCGGGAGCTGGCCCGATGGCGGGCGCCGACGCACGCCCCCACCGGACAGGCAGCAGAGCGGAAGCCTGGGAGCGGGCCCGCAAGCCCCCAAGGGTGGTGTGGGGCAGGCAGGCCTGCATCCACCGACTGGGGGAGCGCCGATTGCGAAAGGAAGGATCCATCGACTCCAGGCGATGGCCTGAAGGGCTGGAGTGCTGGAGCCATGCCGGCAACACCCTGGGGACGATCAGCGCCCTGCACCGGCCGAATGGATGGGGCCAATCCGCCGAGTTGGCCAGGCGGGTCGACGCGAGACACTCCTGCCGGAGGCACAGGGCCTGATGGAGCAGCGGCCCAGGGTCTTGCCCCGGTCGCAGGCGGCTTCACAGAGGGCCGCAAGCACAGCCCTCCCTCAGCCCCTGGCTCACGCTGAGCGCGCATTCATTCCTGCAACGAGCTGCGGTTGAGGGCAGCGGACCAGCGTGGCTGAGGGAGGGAGATCGAGGAGCGATGCCCCACACCGGAGCCCGCCGTGATCGCTGAGCAGCGCGACGGGGGGCCACGGATCGGGCCGGATCAGCAGGACGACTCGCGAGCGAGGGGCGTTGCCGCTCAGGCGGCCAGCTGCAGTTCCCGCTGGCCCAGCACCTGGCGGTAGTAACCCCGCAGCTGTTCGGTGGCCCCGGCCCAGCCCCAGCGTTCCGCCTCCTGGCGGGCAGCCCGACGCAGCTGCAGACGACGCTCCGGATCCCCCAGCAGCCGCTCCACGGCCATCACCAGGCTGTTGGGCTGGTCGGGGTCGTAGAGGCAACCGTTCTCACCATCGTTGACGATGTCGGGGATGCCGCCGCGGTTGGCGCCCACCACCGGACAGCCGGCGGCCATCGCCTCCAGCAGCACCAGACCCAGGGTTTCGGTGCTGGAGGGGAACAGGAAGGCATCACCACTGGCGTAGGCGGCCGCCAGTTCCTCACCGGCCAGGTAACCGACGAAAGTGGTGGCGGTGCCTTCAAAGGCCTTCTCCAGCTGCTGGCGATGGGGGCCATCACCCACCAGGGCCAGGCGAGCATCCGGGAGGGCTTCCAGCACTGGCCGGATGCGCTCGATCTGCTTCTCGGCCGACAACCGACCGATGTAGAGCAGCAGGCTGCCGCGATCGTCGTGGGTGCCGTGCAGCCGCTGCCGCATGGCAACGGAGCGCAGCTCCGGGCGGAACAGCTCGGTGTCGACTCCCCGCTGCCACAGGGCGGTGTGCTGAATCCCCTTGGCGGCCAGTTCCTCCACCATCGCGGTGGAGGTGCAGAGGTTGAGGCGGGCCTGGTTGTGGGCCGCCTTGAGCAGCTCCCAGAGCAGGGGTTCGAGCATCCCCACGCCGTAGTGCTCCAGATATTTGGGCAGGTGGGTGTGATAGCTGGCAACGAGGGGCAGACCGCGGGTGCGGGCCAGCCAGATGCCGCCGAGGCCGAGCACCGCCGGGTTGACCACATGCACCAGATCGGGCCCGAACCGTTCCAGCGCCTCGGACACCGCCGGCCGCGGCAGGGCCAGTTTCAATTCGGGATACAGGGGCAGAGGCAGGGCCGGCACACCGACGACCCGGGCCCCCAGGTACTCCGGCGGAGCACCTTCGGGGCAGAAGATGAGCACCTCATCACCAGCCTCCACCAGGTGCTGAATCGTCCTGGTGAGGCGGGTGACAATGCCATCGACCTTCGGCAGGAAGGTTTCGGTGAAAAACGCGATCTTCAAGCGGATCTGCCCTCCGGGATCAGGCGGAGACGCCGATCTCACGGGCCTGCTGGCTGGTCCAGGCCGAAACGCAGGGGATGCGGGAGCGATCGCAACGGTCCGCCCAGCGGCGGGCGACATCCACCACTTCCGACAGCAGACCATCGTCGAGGGTGGTGGGCTTCAGACCGAGCTCGATGAAGCAGCGGTTGTCGACGATCAGATCGTTCTCCACCGCCTCATTGCGAGGATTGGCCAGGTGGTTGATCTCAGCCCCGGTGAGGGCGGCCACCTTGTGGGCCAGATCACCGACGCGATGGCTTTCAGTCATCTGATTGAAGATCTTGACCCGTTCGCCGTGGGTGGGCGGATGCTCCAGCGCCAGCTGCACACAGCGCACCGAATCACGGATATGAATGAAGGCGCGCGTCTGACCACCAGTGCCATGCACGGTGAGGGGATAACCGATCGCCGCCTGCATCAGAAAACGGTTGAGCACCGTGCCGTAATCGCCGTCGTAATCGAAGCGATTGGTGAGGCGTGGATCCTTTTCCGTGAGGGCAGTATTAGTGCCCCAGACAATGCCTTGGTGCAGATCAGTGATCCGGATACCGTCGTTTTTGTTGTAGTAGAAAAAGAGCAGCTGATCCAGCGTCTTGGTCATGTGGTAGACGCTGCCAGGGTTGGCCGGATGCAGGATCTTCTCGGTGAAACGACTGCCGTCAGGCTGGGGAACTTCCACCGTGAGATACCCCTCGGGGATCGTGGCACCACGGTGCGATCCATAGCCGTAAACGCCCATCGTGCCGAGATGGACGATATGGATATCGAGACCGCTCTCGACAATGGCAGCCAGAAGATTATGTGTACCGTTGACGTTGTTATCGACGGTATAGCGCTTGGTGGCGCTGCTCTTCATCGAATAGGGAGCGGCCCTCTGCTCGGCGAAATGCACCACCGCCTCGGGGCGTTCGCTGCGCAACAGTTCGAGCAGTCGCTCGTACTCATGGGCGATATCGAGGGACACGAAGCGCATCGCCCGTCCCCCCACCTGCTCCCAGGCCCGCAGCCGCTCGTCGATCGTGGCGATCGGCGTGAGGGATTCGACGCCGAGGTCGATGTCGATCTTGCGCCGACTGAGATTGTCGACGATGACCACATCGTGACCCGCATCGGCCAGGTTCACCGAGCAGGGCCACCCGCAGAAGCCGTCACCGCCGAGAACGAGAACCTTCACCCCAGTCTCCAGAACGAGCACCCCAGTCTCGAGAACGAGCTGTTGCCCATTTGCGTCAAGCTACTACAGGCCTCAGACCGGGCCCACCGATCCGGCTCAGCTGATGCCGGCGGCCACAGCCACCAGGGCGAGCACGAGCAGCACACCACCGATCAGCAGCGGCAGGTTGCTGCCCCGGCCCTCGCCCTCTTCCATCACGACCATGCGGGGCTCCTTGGCGAAGGCGTTCAGCCTGCCGCCGTCCTCTTCGGTGACCTGCATCGTCTGTGCGGGGAAAGGTCGGCTCACCCTATGGATCCCCTGCGGAGGCGCCTGCCAAACCGGCACGGTTCGTCACACAGCCGCCGGGCTGCCCACCAGCCCCTGCTGAGGCGAGCTCGGGCTGGCCGCGGCCCGCACCGGCAACCGACCGGCACGGAAGGCCGTGCGCCCCGCCTCGGTGGCCAGAGCCATGGCGCGGGCCATGGCCGCCGGATCACCAGCCAGGGCAATGGCACTGTTGATCAGCAGGGCATCGGCCCCCATCTCCATCGCCTGGGCGGCTTCGCTGGGCACGCCGATGCCGGCATCCACCACCACGGGCACGCGCGCGTTCTCGATGATCAGGGCGATGTTGGCGGCATTGCGGATGCCCTGGCCGGAACCGATCGGCGAGCCGAGCGGCATCACCGTGGCGCAGCCGGCCTCCTCCAGGTGCCTGGCGAGCAGGGGGTCGGCATTGATGTACGGCAACACGGCGAAGCCCTCCTTCACCAGCTGCTCCGCCGCCTGGAGGGTGCCGATCGGATCGGGCAACAGATGGCGGGGATCGGGGATCACCTCGAGCTTGACGAAATTGTTGTCCTCCTGGCCGGCCAGACGGGCCAGCTCCCGCCCCAGACGCGCCACCCGGATCGCCTCCTCGGCGGTGGCGCAGCCGGCCGTGTTGGGCAGCATCCAGATGCGGCTCCAGTCGATCGCCTCCATCAGCCCGATGTGGCCCTCGGCCTGGCTCTGCACCCGCCGCACGGCGACGGTGACGATGGCGCAGCCACTCGCCTCGAGGCTGGCCTGCATGGAGGCCACGGAGGGGTATTTGCCGGTGCCCGTCATCAGACGGCTGGCGAAGGGGCGTCCGGCGATCAGCAGCGGTTCGGCGGACGATGAATCGCTCGCCGTTGCAGGGGCGCAGCGGGACGGGGTGGCGGGGGCGGATTCGGCCACGGGGCGGGGCGGGGACGGGCGTCTCGCCTCTAGTGTGCGCCCTGGACCTGCGTAGGACGTCAATGCCGCTGCCGCTGCTCCTGGCCGTCACGCCACTGCCGAGCGACGCGTTCGTGCCGTCCATGCCGCCGGCTTCGCTGCTGTCGCCAGCCGGCGGGCCCGCCCTGGAGGCGGTGGAGATCTTCGATGCCCAGGGACGCGCCGATGCGCTGGCCCGCGATCTGCCCCGCACCTGGTCGGGTGACTATCGCCCCTACGGCTCCGGCGGGCCGATGCCGGTAGAGCTGCGCCTGGAACGCCTCACGGCCGTCGGGCAGATGGTGGATCTGCGCGGTCGCCTCAGCATCGGCGGTGTGGAGACGCCGGTTCAGGGCAATCTCAATGCCAAGTCGGATCAACTCGATCTGCTGCTCCTCGGCGATGCGCTGCCGCCGGGCCTCGAACCGGGAGGCACCGTGATGGGGCTGCAGGGATTCAGCCTCAGCGGCTGGCAACCTCCCCGCCTTTCCAGTCTCGGTGGGCGGCTGCAGCTGGTGCCCCGGGCTCTCCCCGCCGCCGCAGCTGGTCGCCCGGGCACACCCTCGGTGCGCGGTCTCTGGTGAGATTTGCAGGCTGAGCCGCAGATCCGGCTCCGAAAGGCTCTCTCGCCCACCGGCTCGGTGCTTCCGGCAAGCCGGCAGCTGAAGGCTGCGTTGTCACACCCACGGCTGCGCCGCTCTCAAGGTCCTGCGACAGCGCCGGATTGAGACGGCTCCGAAACCTGGAACGGGATGGTTTCCGAGGGCCCACATCACTCTGTGCCGCCCAGCCCAGGGCCGTGTCTACCAAAGCCGCCGAGCCACGGGACTTGCGTCGAACTTTGGCCGCACGTTGGCCGCACTCCTCGCTTGCCAGAACCAGCCTGGTTGGGAGCCGCGCGTTGCCTTGCAGGGGTTCGCCGACACGTCCTGGACAGGGACGCCGGCACGGCCAGGGCTGTGTTATGGCCAACATCCATCTCCTCGCCTGCTTTGCACGGCTGGATCGCTCATCCAGCAAAGCGCGGGCGGCAGCCTCTGGACCTGAGCCGAATCACCTGGCGCAGCGGCAAACGACGAGCCGCGTCTGGCAGAGGACCAGTGGCTGGAGCAGCCAGAGAGGGTTCAGGCGGCCTTGTCCGTGCCGTTGACACCGCTGCGGCGCTCCAGCAGACGCAGACGCTTGCTGGCGGTGCGGTTGCCCTGCTCCAGCTGCAGCACCTGCTCGTACAACTCGCGGGCCTCCTCGGGCTTGGACTGCTTCTCGAGGGCGTAGGCGAGATTGTTGAGGGCGACAGGATAGTCGGCCTTGGCGCGCAGGGCGGAGCGGTAGTGGCGGACAGCAGCGGGATACTTGCCCTCGGCTGCCAGCGCAAAACCGAGGGCGTTCTCGATTAGGGCCCGCGCTTCATCCGGCACCTGCTCGGCATCCGCCAGCTTCAGGGCCTGTTTCAAGGTGTCAGCCGCCTGGACATACAACCGCTTGCGCAGCTGCACCGAAGCCAGCTCATAGAGCGTGGCCGCATCCTGCGGGGCCTCGGCAGCCCGGGTGACGCCACCGAGACGGACCAGGGTCTGCTCATCGCGGCGCACCCGCAGGATCTGCCGGCCCACGACAAACGAGGCTCCTCCCAACAGGACGATCAGGCCGATCAGATAGGCCTGGGGCAGCAGGTCGTTCATCGCAGGAGGGAGGAGGTCAGCTGATCAGCTGCCGGCGGCCTGAGCCACGGCGGTGAAGCTGGCCGGGTCGGCCACGGCGAGCTGGGCCAGCATCTTGCGATTCAGGCGCACATCGGCCTTCTTGAGGCCACCGATCAGACGGCTGTAGCTGAGGCCGTTCAGGCGGGCAGCCGCATTGATGCGCGCGATCCAGAGGCGACGGAAATCGCGCTTGCGACGACGACGATCGCGATAGGCGTTGCAGAGCGCCTTCATCACCCGCTGGTTGGCGGTGCGGAACAGGCTGCCGCTGCTGCCGCGGAAGCCCCGGGCGAGGCGCAGAATCTTGTTGCGGCGTTTGCGGGCGACGTTGCCCCTCTTGACGCGGGCCATGGGAGATGAAGGAGTTCAGAAGAATCAGGTGTGCACCTGACGGGCGGACCCGCTCAGGAGCTGGGGCAGCGGGGCCCGGGGCGCTCAGGCGTAGGGGAGCATCAGCGCCACGTTGTCGTGGTCGCGATCATCGACCACCGCCATGGTGCCGAGATAGCGCTTGCGCTTGGGGCTCTTGTGATCGAGCAGGTGATTGCGGAAGGCGCGTCGGCGCATGAACTTGCCGCTGCCGGTGGCCTTGAACCGCTTGGCGGCCGCTTTGCGGGTCTTGAGCTTCGGCATCGAGGTCGCGCGGGCACAAACAATGATGGTACGACGCGACCGCCCACCCTTCCCCGTGCCATCCCTGACCCGTCTCCTGCCTGGCATCCTGCTGCTGAGCAGGCAAGCACCGCGGCCATCCCAGCCCATGCGCTCCGGAGCGTCGCGCCTGTCCTCCGCACTTCCCGCCGTCTGCAGCCTGCTGGTGCTGTGCATCAGCTGCCGCGCCGCGCCCCTGCCCGGGGCCTCGCAGCCCATCCAGCAGGAGAGCGGTTCCCAGAGCGCCAGCGCGGCTCCGGCCCCCACCCCACCGCCGCAGCTGCACTGGCCCGTACCGGCGCCGGCGCCCCTGAACTCTGCCGATCCGGTGCTGCTGGTGGGTCTGGCGGCCCGGCTCGGCCCCGCCCCCGACATGAAGGCGGCCGGCGCGGCTCCGCTGAAGCTGGTGGCCGCCTCCGGCACCCTCACCCTGATCGATGCCGACGGGCAGCGCCTCCAGGCGCCGCGACTGACCCTGCACTGGCGCCGCCAGCCGCTGCCGGCACCCCTGGAGATCCGCCGGCGGGTGATCGCGCCGCTGGCCAGTTTCGAAAGCGCTGAAGAGGTGGTCCGCAGCTGGCGCTCCCAGGGGGTGGACGTGGCGATCGCCCGCGCCGCCGACTGGGAGGTGTGGGCTCCCCCGGAAGCCGCCGATCCGCCGGGGCGCACCTCGCGCCTGCTGGAGCGCCGCGAAACGAGCCGCCTGGTGCTGGAGCTGCAGCAGAAGGGCGGCACGCGGGTCCTGAACGGCCCCATGCGCCTGGAGGCCCCCGGTGGTCTGGTCTGGCGCCAGGGCTTCTACAGCGGCCCCTTCCTGCTGCAGCCCGATGCCCAGGGCACCTGGAGCCTGGTGGAGCAGGTCCCCCTGGAGCGCTATCTCGAAGGCGTGGTGCCCCATGAGATCGGCGCCGGCTCACCGCCGGCCGCCCTCACCGCCCAGGCGGTGCTGGCGCGCACCTGGGCCCTGCGCAACCGTCACCGCTTCCGGGTGGATGGCTATCACCTCTGCGCTGACACCCAGTGCCAGGTGTACAGCGATCCGCGCCTGGCCGGCAGCACCGTGCGGCAGGCGATCGCCGCCAGCCGACTGCAGGTGCTCGCCAGCGGCGGCGAACCGATTCACGCCGTGTATCACGCCACCAATGGCGGAGTGGCGGCCGGGTACGAGGAGGTGTGGCAAGGGGCACCGCTGCCCTATCTGCGCGCCTTCCCCGATGGCCCTCCCGCCTTCGCGGCCGCCCATCCCCTGCCCCTGTCCAATGCCGCGCTCCCCTCCCTGCTGGGGGGTGGTGCTCCCTCCGGCTGGGGGGCCTATCACCCGCTGTACCGCTGGCAGCGGACCCTGACAGCCAGCAGCCTCAGCGCTGCTCTGGGCACCGGTGCCGCCGCCGTGGGTACCCCCACCGGCCTGCAGGTGCTGCAGCGTGGCCCCAGCGGGCGGGTGCTGGCCCTGGAGATCCGCGGCACGGCGGGCCGTCGGGTGCTGCGCCTCGATGCGATCCGCCGCACCCTGCGGCAACTGCCGAGCACCCTGTTCACGCTGGCGCCGAGCGGCCCCGGACGCTGGCTGGTGCAGGGGGGAGGCTTCGGGCACGGCGCCGGGCTGTCCCAGGCCGGCGCGATCGAACTGGCCGGTCGCGGCTGGAGTTCCGGGCGGATTCTGCAGCACTATTACCCCGGAACCACGCTGGTGCCGCTCCGCAGCCTCGGGGAGGCCCTTTAGAGTTCCCTCCACTTCCGGGGAAGCCATGGCCGACGGCAGTACCACGGATCCACTGCCGCAGCCCGATCCACTGCCGCAGCCCAGCCCTGAGGCGGCAGGCCATCCAGGCGGTGGTCACCGTCGGGCCAAGGCGGCCCTGTTTCTGCTGGGCTGCTGTGCCGCCGGGCTGGCTCCCCACTGGCTCGGCCCGGGGCGCAGCCTGATCCCCTCGATCGTGCTGGCGGTGCTGCTGGGGGGTTACAGCATCCGCACGGTGCTGCTCGATCCACCCCTGGTGGCGGCCCCCGGGGATCCAGGCGAAACCGCCGCCGACCCCGCACCTGCCCCTGCCGATCCCGCAGCCCCGGCGGATCCCGTCGCCCTGAATCTGCCGGCGCTCGATGTCGTGGTGGCCGCCCGCGATGAGCAGGCCGTGATCAGCCGCCTGGTGGAGCGAATCGCCGCCCTCCGCTATCCCGCCGGGCGCCTCACCCTCTGGGTGATCGATGACGGCAGCGAAGATCGCACCCCGGAACTGCTCCATGATCTGCAGAGCCGCCACCCGCTGCTGCGGGTGCTGCGCCGTCCCCGCAATGCTGGTGGTGGCAAATCCGGGGCCCTCAATCTGGTGCTGCCCCAGCTGCAGGGCCGCTGGTTGCTGGTGCTCGATGCCGATGCCGATCTACAGCAGGACGTGCTGGAACGGCTGATCCCCTGGGCGGAGAGCGGCGGCTGGGCCGCCGTGCAGCTGCGCAAGGCGGTGGTGAACCCGGATGTGAATCTGCTCACCCGCGCCCAGGCCATGGAGATGGCCTTTGATGCGGTGATTCAGCTCGGTCGGCTCTGCGCCGGCGGGGTGGCCGAACTGCGGGGGAATGGCCAGCTGCTGCGCCGCGAGGCGGTGATCGCCTCCGGCGGCTTCAATGAGGCCACAGTCACCGACGATCTCGATCTGAGCATGCGGCTGCTGCTCGACGGCCAGCCGATCGGGGTGCTCTGGGATCCGCCGGTGCAGGAGGAGGCGGTGCTGAGCCTGGCCGCCCTCTGGCGGCAACGGCAGCGTTGGGCCGAAGGGGGCCTGCAGCGGTTCCTCGATTACGCCCCCGGCCTGGTCTCGGGTCGGCTCACCCCATCCCAGAAGACGGATCTGCTCAGCTTCTTCGTGCTGCAGTACATGATGCCGGTGATGGCGGCCGCCGATCTGGCCGGCGTGCTGCTCACCGGTACGGCGCCGGCGATGTGGCCCTTCTCGATCGTGGCGCTGTCCCTGTCCGGTCTGGCGATCGTCACCGGTTGCCGTCGGCCCGGCGAAGGTCCGGCCCTGCCGCGCATCACACCACTGTCGGTGGCGCTGGGAGTGGTGTATCTGGTCCACTGGTTCGCCGTGATTCCCTGGGTGACCCTGCGCATGGCCCTGCGGCCCAAGCGTCTGGTGTGGGCCAAGACCCTGCATCACGGGGGTGTGGGCGAGGGGCCGGAAGATGAGGCCGAGCGCCAGCTGGCGGCCGAGGGCGGCCGGCTCTGAATCACCCGGGGCACGGGGACCGGCACCGGCGACACTCCC
Organism: Cyanobium sp.; assembly: GCA_046075505.1. Classification (GTDB taxonomy): domain Bacteria; phylum Cyanobacteriota; class Cyanobacteriia; order PCC-6307; family Cyanobiaceae; genus Cyanobium. The sequence goes on from JBJTQH010000129.1 coordinate 13,959, forward strand.
CAGGCCCTGGCATGCCATCGGCGATGGATCACGCCAGCCGCGCCATGGGCCCCGTGGACGGCACGCACCGCAAAACCCGCACCTCGATGGTACGGCAGGCTCCGCCAGGCGAGCCGGCTGAACCTGCCGTTTCAGGCCGGCCTGGGGCGAGCGAGCCAGGCCATGGCGGCGTGCATGCGATCATCCCGGACCCGCGCTGACGCTCACACACTGAGGCCACCGCAGCCGGCGCTTTAGGGCCTCAGTCCGCGCTGTCGCTGCCGCCGGAGACCGCCGGCAGGGGCTCGCGCTCCACCCCATCCACCAGCTCGCCGTTGAAGAACTCGGCCAGCTGCCGGGCCCTGGCCTCCAGCAGGGCACTGCCGGTCGAACGGCCGCCGGCGCTGGAGGGCACGATGGGATCGATCGCGACCTGCGGTGGCGGCTGGGAGGACTCCTGCACGCCGGCAAGGGAGGGTGGCGCGGCGTGGAGGGCCGCTGCAACCGGGACCTGTGCGGGGTCTGCCGCGGGTGGAGCAGCACCGGTGCTGTGGCTCTGCGGGGCTGGATCAGGCGTCACCGCCGAGGAGCTGCTCGGCGACGGCGAGGCTTCGGCCAGCGGGGATGGTGGCTGCGGAGCCGGCCGGGGTGCCGCAGAGGGCTCAAGGTCGCCGGTGGCGGTCGTCGCAGCCGCTGGCGGCGCTGCGGGCTGAGGCGACCCTGCGGCTGCCGCCGGAGCCGGGGCCGCCGCAACGACACCGGGCCGGGGCGGCGGCGGCGCCTGGGGAGCAGCACCAAGCGGTCGGGGCGGACCTGGCACCCCCGAGGTGCCGCCACCGGTGGCTCCATCGCCACCGGATTCGAGCATCACCTGACGCGGACTGCCCAGGGCGCGGGCGAACGCCCCTTCCAGCAAGGAGACTCGGCTCTGCACCATCGCCATCCAGGTGGCCGCGACGCGCACCACGGCCCTCTGACCGTCCAGTCGCACCAGCTGGGCCTGCTGCGAGAGCAGCATGCGGGTGGAGGGCAGCTCCAGCCCTGCCAGCACCTGCTGCCAGAGTTCCGGCAACGCGGCGGCAGAACCTGCCGCGGTGGCAGGGTTCTCGCTGGAGCCCCTCTCGATCGCCGCCGGCACAGCTGCTGGAGCTGGGGCCGCCCCGAGGGGCGGAACAGCGGGCGGGGCGGCCACCACAGCCGTCGCGACCGGGGCTGGAGACGGGGCAGCGACCGGAACCACCGGCGCAGGCACCGCAGCCAGGACCGCTGCAGAGACCTGAGCGCCGGCCATGGGGGCTGCCGCAGGTCGTGCGATCGGATGGCCGGCGCCCTCGTGGCCCACCGGAGCGGCCAGCAGCCCGAGCACGAGCACCTCCAGCCACAGCCGCGGCTGCACGCTCAGACGCAGCTGCTGCTCGCTGCCCTTGAGCTGCGCCTGCCAATGGAGCAACCGGGCCTTGCCGATCTCCCGGGCGAGCGGGGTGAGGCGGGGGCGGAGCGCCGGCGACACCGAGGTGAGCTCCAGACGATCCGGGGCGACACCGGCCAGGAGCAGGTCGCGCAGCATCCCGGCCAGGCCCTGAAGCACTGCCGAGGGCTCGCGGCCGCGATCGAGCAGCAGCCGGCAGGCCTCGAGCACGGCGAGCGGCTCCTCGGCAGCCAGGGCGGCGGCCAGCTCCAGCAGTTCCTCCTCGGGCACAGCTCCGAGCAGATCCCAGACCGCGGTGGGTTCGATCGGAGCCGGCAGCAGGCTGAGCTGATCAAGCAGGCTCTCGGCATCGCGCAGCCCCCCCTGGGCCCGCTGGGCCACCACATGCAGGGCTTCCGCGGTGATGCCGATCTCCTCCTGATCGGCGATGTAGCGCAGGTGCGCCTCCAGGGCCTCCAGGGGAATGCGACGGAAATCGAAGCGCTGACAGCGGGACAGGATCGTGGGCAGCACCCGCTGCGGATCGGTGGTGGCCAGCACGAACACCACCTGCGGCGGCGGCTCCTCCAGGGTCTTGAGCAGGGCGTTGAAGGCGGCGGTCGAGAGCATGTGGCACTCGTCGACCACATACACCTTCCAGCGGGCCTGCACCGGTGCGAAGCGGGAGCGCTCGATCAGATCGCGGATGTTGTCGACGCCGGTATTGGAGGCGGCATCGATCTCGATCACATCGAGGGCTGTGCCGGCAGCGATCGCCTCACACAGCTCACAGCGGCCGCAGGGCTCCGGGGTGGGCGTGGCGCTGGCCGTGCAGTTGAGCGAGCGGGCCAGGATGCGGGCACTGGAGGTCTTGCCGGTGCCGCGCGGGCCGCAGAACAGATAGGCCGGAGCGATGCGACCGGTGCGCAGGGCCTGGCTGAGGGTGGCGGAGATCGCCTCCTGACCCACCAGTTGATCGAAGCGCTGCGGCCGGTACTTGTGGTGGAGAGGCTGGTAGGCCGGAACCATGGGCCGCCCGGGGGGAGTGAGGTGGCGGAGCATCCCGCCGGGCGAGGCGGACCTTCAAGATACCCGCCGTTCCGGAGGCTTCGGCCGGGACAAGGCAGGCCGACGCCACCGGCCGACCACAGCATCAACACGGGCTGGCCTGGATGCGGCTCGGGGCGACCACCGTTCGTCTAGCGCTGCTCCTGGGGATGGGGCGGGGCGGCAGGCTCCAGCAGGCCGCTGATCCGGTTTTCCAGCTCCTCCACCTGACTGAGCTGATCGGCCAGGGCCTGGGCGGCCGCCCGCAGGCGCCGGAAGGTGTCGGAGGAGCCATCGCCCGGCCAGCGCTGCTCGGCCCGGGCCAGCTCCTCCTCGAGCCGCTGTTGCAGACGGCAGCGCAGGGCTTCGAGCTGCTCAAGGCTGCGCCGAGCCAGCTCCCGCCCCTTCTCCAGCTGAGCGGCATCGAGCTGCAGGCCCTGACGCAGCAGCACCCGGGCGCCGGTGAGCACCGCCGCCGGCATCAGCTGCCCGAGGGCGAGCGCACCGAGGCTGCCGGTATGCAGCCAATCCTCCACCTGGGCGCTGCGGTGACGGCCGGTCTTGCACCAATGGGCGAAATGCTCGCAGTTGTTGAACAGCAGGTTGTAGCGCTGTTCCCCCAGCCGCCCCATCGCCCGCCGCAGGGTGACACCCGGCGGAGAGCAGCTCCCCTCCGGATAGCTCACCGGCGTGACGGGCTGGCCGCGGCTGAACTCGAGCAGCGGGCTGCGCAGGATCTGGCGCCCCTCGAGGTAATGGGCGACGCTGCCATCACCCAGATCGATGCCGTGATGGTTAAACAGACCATGTTGCCGCGGGGTCTGCAGGTGATCGGCAGCGGCCAAGGCTGGCGGTCGGAAACAGCGTTCAGCTTGACGCCGGCGGCACCCTGCACCGGGGTGGGGATTGCCCGACCCTCCCCAGGGAGCGGCGGCCCCAGCGGGGATGCCGAGCCTGGCGGGGCGCTCCGCAGGCTGTGCCGGGGCGGTCGGTGGCGTGGGCTCAGGCGCTGGCCTGGCGGGCGTCCCGCTCGCTGGCGGTGAGATGCACCACGTTGGTTCTGGTGCGCTGCTCGACCAGCTCGCGGGTGATGGTGAAGCTCTTGATGTCCTGCCGCGAGGGCAGGTCGTACATCACCTCGAGCATCAGCTCCTCGACGATGCCGCGCAGGGCCCGGGCACCGGTCTTGCGGCGATGGGCCTCCTGGGCGATGGCCTCGATCGCCTCAGGCTCGAAATCAAGGCGCACATCATCCATACTCAGCAGCGTCTGGAACTGCTTGACCAGGGCATCGCGCGGCTCGGTGAGAATCGCCTGCAGCGCCCGGGCATCGAGCGGTTCGAGCACGGCGCTCACCGGCAGGCGGCCGATGAACTCAGGGATCAGGCCATAACGCACCAGGTCATCGGGCTCCAGATGGCGCAGCACCTCGGCGGCATGGCGATCGCGCGTGCCGCGGGGACGGCCCTGGCCCCCCTCGGCGGGCAGGAAGCCGATCGCATTACGCCCCATGCGCCGCTGCACCACATCCTCAAGACCGACGAAGGCGCCACCGCAGATGAACAGGATCTGGCTGGTGTCGATCTGGATGCAGTCCTGGTAAGGATGCTTGCGGCCCCCCTGGGGAGGCACGTTGGCCACGGTGCCCTCCAGCAGTTTCAGCAGCGCCTGCTGCACCCCCTCCCCCGACACATCGCGGGTGATCGAGGGGTTCTCGCTTTTGCGGGCGATCTTGTCGATCTCGTCGATGTAGATGATGCCGCGCTGGGCCTGCTCCACATCCAGATCGGCCTTCTGCAGAAGCCGCAGCAGGATGTTCTCCACGTCCTCACCGACGTAGCCCGCTTCGGTGAGGGTGGTGGCGTCCGCCACCGCGAAGGGCACATCGAGCAGCTCGGCCAGGGTCTGGGCCAGCAGGGTCTTGCCGCAGCCGGTGGGGCCGATCAGCAGGATGTTGCTCTTGTGCAGGCGGGTGGCGGTCTCGTTGCTCTCGCCCTTGCCGTCGCCCTGCCAGGCCAGGCGCTTGTAGTGGTTG
>JBJTQH010000130.1:0-44533 GCA_046075505.1 Cyanobium sp.
TTGGCCCAGTCTGATTCCGACTTCCGGGTAAGCGCGGCTGGCGAGCGAGCGAGGGATCCATGACCTCCATCCCAGACACGATGGGCAGCGGAATAGGGATACATGCCTACGCCTCTCTGGCTACCCCCCCTGAACGCGTACTTGCACAGAAGTCCCGTAATGATGTCATGGTCTCGCTTGGTCAGCCGCCCCTTTACTTCTTTTTTGTAGCCGATCCTGGCTTTGCACGTCTCTGGCTTTACCGTGATAACATAGGCGCCAGCATTATCGGCATAATCAATGTCATAGACGTAGAAATCAACAGGACTCCCTTCTCCCGTGTAAGTGATGGTGTATCCATGGCTCGGTTTGTAGCCTCCCCAGAAGTCGTCGTTGGCGAGTCCGAGTGCATCGGAATACAGACCAAAATCGCCGTAGTTTGAATCCTGATCCGAGATACTCGCAAAACTGTCGTGAGTGACAAAGCGTGCATCCACGAACCAGCCGTCGATGGCCGTGTCGGGCCTCCAGCTGCCTTTGACTTCAATCTGATAAATCTGCCCTTTCGTGAGTGGCTGCGTGTAGACTCTGGGCTGGCCGATCGGGGCTACATTTCTGCGCGAGCTAACCCTTAGCGTCTGGATTGTTTCGGGGGGTTTCATCTGTCATTCCACGATTTGAATCGGGATTGGATCAGGAAGCCGCTCTGAATGCCAGCTGATCCACTGATCACCATTCATTCTGGCGGCTCATCGCTCCTGCGAGGTGGTAGAGGTGGATCTGCAGCTGTTCTTGTGCAGTCTGAGCGGATCGCTCCAGGCCTTCGGGTTGCCTTGGATTGTCGTGGATTACAGCTCCGGCAGCAGCCGCTCCGCCAGCCATTCACCGCTGCGCCAGGCCCCTTCCACCCGCCCGAAGCCGGGGCCGGCGATCGCATCACCACAGAGGGCGAGGCGACTGTTGCGGCAGACCATCGTCTCGGGGTCCAGGCCGGGTGCCAGCGGAAAAGCGCCGCCCCAGCGCATCCGCTGCCGCCGTTCGATCGGGGGAAGATCCTGCTCCTGGATCCAGCCCTGCAGGGCGAGCAGCAGCGCCTGGCTGAGCCGCGCGATCTCCTCCGCTTCGCTGGCCGCGTCGCGATTTCCTGCCGCCTGGCTCGCGGCCGCCAGATCGTCGGGGCGGGCATGGGCGACCACGGCGCAGCGCCCATCCGCCAGCGGCTGCACCACGATCCGCTCCAGGCCGCTGCGCTGCTGCATCGTTGCGCTCAGGCTCAGATGGCGGCCGGGCAAAGCCCGCCAGGCCTCCGCTTCCGCCGCCTCCAGCCGCAGCAGCAAGGCCAGCCGTGGGTCGTAGCGCAGGTGTGCCAGCGCCTGCAGGGCCTGCTCCAGGGCGGCATCGCCCAGAACGCGGTTGGCGGCCGCCAGTGGCACCTCCGCGCAACCCAGCAGGGTGCGGCAGCGGGGATGGGCCAGCAGGGTGCCGGAGAGCACCAGCCACGGCCCCAGGGCCACCACATCGCCGTTGCCATCGCGCAGTCGCCAGCCCCCCGGCCAGGGTTCCAGGGCCTCCACCCGGATTCCATGGCAGCGGTGCAGCGGCGACGCCCCCTCAGCGGGCCCGCCGGGGGCTGCGGCGGCATCCGCCAGCTCCAGCATCCCGCCGGCCAGATCGGCCATCGCCGGCCAGCCGCGATACAGCCGACCGCTGTCGGCAAACGGTCCCGGCCGGGCCTGCAGGCTGCCGTCGCTCTCGAGAACGGCCAGCTGCAACTGCTCGGGGCGGCAGGAGCGGAGCCGGCCGCTCCGCAGCAGCGGCTCCAGAAGCTGGGGGGCTGCCGCATCGCCGCTCAGCTGCAGCAGCGGTGCGCCATGGTCCAGCCGCCAGTCGGGATCGCGGCGGCTGGGGCGGCTGGCGGCCCGTCCCCCCAGGCCGCGGCCGGCCTCCACCAGGGTGATGGCGCCACGCCAACCCAGCTGCCGCAAACGGGCCGCCAGGGCGCAGCCAGCGATGCCGGCCCCGACGATCACCAGCCCATCCCCGTCTGGCTGTCGGTTCTGGCCGGGTCGCCCCTCGCCTGGCCGCGGATCAGCCATCGGCTCCCCACCGGAGCGGCGGAGGGAGGGCGGCAGCTCAGGTGCAGATCCCGGGGCCACAGGGGTCGGATGCGGAGGGAACGGCTTCCACCCTGCCGGAGCTGCCGCCGCGGGGTGGTGTCGCCCGATCGCCGTGGGGCCCGGGCTGTGGCCTGGGCGTGGTCCGCCATCGCCGGCGCCCGTGTCAGGACACAGACAGCGACACCGCCTGCGGTCGCTGCATCGGCCGGGCCCTTCTGGTAGAGAGACGCCATCGCAATCCCGGCCTCCATGCCCCCGGCCTCCACTCCCGGCCCCGCCGAGCCCACCGCCACGCCATCGACCGCAGGCGGTGGGCCGGTGCTCGCTCTGCTGGCCAGGGGGCTGGAACTCTGGCTGCGCCAGCAGTGCGAAGCGATCGAGGATCTGCATATCGACCTGGAGGGCAGCGCCGCCCAGCTGGTGCGCGGCCGGCTGCAGGGCGTGCGGCTGCAGGCGCGGGGCGTGGTGTTCCAGCGGTTGGAGATCGAACGGGTGGAGCTGCGCAGCGAGCCGTTGCAGGTGCGCATGGGCCGCCTGCTGCGCAGCCAGAGCCTGCAGCTGGAGCATCCGTTTCAGATCCGCGGGCGGGTGGCCTTCAGCGCCGAGGGCCTGAGCCGCTGCCTGGCCACACCACCGTGGAGCGAGCTGGGGGACAGCATCGCCGAGCAGCTGCTGGGGCTCACCCCCCTGGCCGGGCTGCGTTTCGAGGGGGATCGGCTGATCCTGCGCAGCCAGGCGATCAGCGATGGGGTGCCGCTGGAGCGCCGCACCCTGGTGCGGATCGAGCAGGGGGGCCTGGTGCTGCAGGCCGATCCGGAGGCGGCCGCAGAGGATGGGGCCTCGAGCCCAGCCGATCCGAAGATCGCCCGACTGCCCAAGGACGACAACATCGCGTTGGAGACGGCCGAAGTGGGTGGCGGCCTGCTGGAACTGCAGGGCCAGGCCCGCGTCTCCCCCTGAGCATTCATGCAGGCTGCTCAACCGGAGCGGGTTGCTAGGGGCGTTGCAGCAACGGCAGAACCAGGGTGACCAGCGCATACACCACCGCCGGCACGAACAGATAGCTGTCGATCCGATCGAGCACGCCGCCGTGGCCGGGGATGGCATCGCCGGAATCCTTGAGGCCGGCGTCCCGTTTCATCATCGATTCGGTCAGATCGCCCACCAGGGCGAACACGGTGACCACCACTCCCAGCAGCGCCCCGACCAGGGCGCCCCAGCGCCATCCCAGCCACACCCCACCGGCAGCGCCCACCAGCAGCGAGCAGACCATGCCGCCCAGGGCCCCCTCCACGGTCTTGCCGGGGGAGATCGGCGAGAGGGGATGGCGGCCGAGGCGCCGGCCGATCACATAGGAGCCGATGTCGGTGGCGACGATCAGAAAGCAGGCCAGCAGCGTCAGCGCCAGGCCGCTGCTCCAGGGCACCCCCACCAGCGACACCGTGCCAGACAGCGACGGGGCCAGGGCGGGATCGACCAGGGCGCGCAGCCGGATCCAGTGGCTGGGCAGGAAGCCCAGATAGAACAACCCGAAGATCGACGCGGTGATGTCGGCGATCGTGCCGGGGCGGGGTTGCAGCAGCAGCCAGCCGCAGATCACCGCACCGGAGGCGGGCAGCACCGCCGTGGCGACACCGCCGGCCAGTCCCCCGTGGGCTCCGTGGGGCAGCCAGTCCCCGAGCCAGCCACCGCCATCGGCGAGCTGGGTGGAGAGCAGCAGCAGCTGCACCGCCACCAGGGTGGTCTTGGTGGCGGGTCGCATGCCCTTGAACTGGGCCATGCGGAAGTACTCCAGCAGGCCGAGATGCACCAGCAGCCCCACCGCGAGGGTGAACCACCAGCCCCCCAGCACCACCACCACCGCCCCGAAGCCTCCGGCGGCCCAGCCGCTGGCCAGTCGGGCGAGGGAGGTGGCGGCGCGGGGGCGGGATGACAAGGCGAAGCGGCAGACAGAGGGTTCAGCGTTCCGCTGCGATCAGGAACAGCGGTTCCGCCGCCGCCAGCTTGGCCTGGCTGCCCCGCCGCTGCATGCGATGCACGGTGGCCTGCACCACCTGCACATCACGGGCCTGCAGCTGGGCGAGGGTGTCGCTGGCATCCACCAGGCCCTCCAGGCTGACGGTGCTGATCACCAGCCGCCCCTGGGGCCGCAGGGCCTGCCAGACAGCACGCAGCACATCGATCAGCGGCCGGCCCACCTCCAGCAGCACCCGATCGGGATCGGCGGGCAACTGCGCCAGATCCGCCGGCGCCTGGCCCTGATGGCAGTGCAGGTTGCTGATCCCGAAGCGGCGGCGGTTGCGCTCCTGCAGCTGCACGGCATCGGGATCCCGTTCCAGGCTGTGCACGGCGCCGGCGGGCATCAGCCGGGCGATCTCCAGGGCCAGGGCGCCGGTGCCGCCACCGATGTCCCACACCAGCGAATCGGGTCGCGGCCGCAGATGGGCCAGCAGCATCACCCGCAGTTCCATCGGGGTGGGCGAGAAGCCGGGGGCATCCTCAAAGGCCCCATCGGGCAGCCCGGGGGTGACGAAATCCCACTGAAAGGGAGCGGCCGCGGCAGGGACGGCCGAGTCCGCCGGCAGCGCACCGGCAGACCAGGCAGGAGGGAGGCCCTGGGGCAGGGAGCTGGGAGGCTCTGATCCCTGGCGCTCTGAGCCATGGGGGTCTGAGCCCTGGGACGCTGAGCCGTGGGGCGTGGTCATGGTGGGGGGATGGACCGGCGGGACCATCAGCCCCGGCATCCTCCACCACCGCCGGCAGGAACCAGCACCGCCAGCAGGCAGGCACCACCGCCGGCAGGCACCAGCACGATGGGCCGGTCAGCCGGCTAGGGGCCGGGCCGATCCACCACGCTGATCTCCGCGGGGATCTGATCGGGCCAGAGGCGTTGCATCTGCAGCAGCCAGTCCAGCCGCGCCGCTTCGATCCGTTCACCCGGCACCAGCAGCGGGATGCCGGGCGGGTAGGGGCAGAGCGGTTCGGCGGCCCAGCGGTTCAGGGTTTCGGCCAGGGGCAGGCGACGGCGGGGTGCACGCCAGGCCACGCCGAGGGGCAGGTCCGGGGCGGCGAGCAGGGGCAGCGGTGGCGGCGAGAAGGGGGGCAGGGGATCCCCCCCCAGGGCGCGGCGCAGTTGCAGCAGCTGACGAGGCAGCCGCTTCTCCACCCCCCACGGTGGCCGTTCACCCAGACAGAAACACAGGCAGCCGGGTTCTGGCAGTTCGGCCACCACCCCCCGCGCCAGCAGCCAGGCATCGGCGTCCAGGCCGGTGAAGCCGAGCGGAGCGGTGAGCAGGCTGGGCCGCAACGGATCGCCACCCTCCAGCAGGGGCAGGTCCAGCTCCCGACACCGCTGCTGCAAGCGCAGACCACAGGCTTCGGCGCGGGCCCGCTGCCGCTGGCCGCGGCGGCTGTGCAGGGCGGTGATGGCCGCGCTGCAGGAGGCGAGCAGCAGGGCGCTGGGGCTGGAGGTCTGCAGCCACAGCAGGGAGCGTTCCAGCGCCTCCAACGACAGGCGCGTGCCGCGGCTGAGCAGCACGGCGCTCTGGGCCAGGCCGCCGGCGGCTTTCTGCAGGGAGAGCACCGTGAGATCGGCACCGGCAGCAACGGCATCGCCACGGCCATGGGCCTGATCCACCAGCACCGGCAGCCCCTGGCGATGGGCGAAAGCGATCAGGGGCGTCAGATCGGCCTGCAGGCCCTGGTAGGTGGGATCGACCAGCACCAGAGCCGCCACCGGTCCGCTGGCCAGGGCCTGCTGCAGCACCCGCTCGAGATGGGCCGCATCCGGCGGCAACCACAGACCGCTGCAGGCCTCAAACGGCAGGCTGTAGAGCAGCGGTTCCACCTGGGCGAGCACACAACCGTGCAGCAGGGAGCGGTGCAGGTTGCGGGGCAGCAGCAGGCGGGAGCCGGGCGGTGCCAGGGCCAGCACGGCGGCCTGCAGCAGCCCGGAGGCGCCGTTCACCCCAAACCAGCAGTGGTCAGCGCCGCACAGGGCGGCCGCCCGGGCCTGGGCCGCGGCCACCGCTCCGTCCGCTTCCAGGGGCCCGCCGATCTCGGGCAGTTCCGGCAGATCCCAGCTGGCGGCAGGGCGGCGGAGCAATGAGCGCAGAGCCGGCGCCAGGCCCCGACCGCGGCCGTGGGCCGGCAGATGCAGGGGCAGGGACGGCGATGGCGCCTTCAGGGCCTGCAGCAGGGGGTCGGGAAGGAAGGCAGGTGGGGGCAGGCTTGCGGCGCAGCCGGCCGGCGGCGGGGCATCCCGGGCTGGGCCCATGGCGGCAGGGTCGCACTTTCTAGAGTCTGCGCACCCGCTGGAGTCGCCCTGCCCGATCGCGTTGCCCCTGCGGAGCCCAGCCTCCGTTACGACCCTGCCGCCGATCGTCGTTGGCTGCTGCTGCGCCCCTGGATCTGGATCCCGCGGCTGCTGGTGATCCTCTGGACCCTGGGCAGCCTGGCGTTGAGCCTGATCACCCAGGGCAACAGCCGCGATCAGAAGGTGCAGCGGCGTCTGGCACAACGCATTCTCCACAGCCTCGCCTCCCTGGGGCCCTGTTTCATCAAGGTGGGCCAGGCGCTGTCCACCCGGCCCGATCTGGTGCGACGCGACTGGCTGGAGGAGCTCACCCGCCTGCAGGATGATCTGCCGCCTTTTGCGCATCAGCGGGCGTTGCGCACCCTGGAGGAGGAGCTGGGTGCCCCGGCTGACAGCCTGTTTGCGCTGTTTCCCGATTATCCGGTGGCAGCCGCCAGCCTGGGGCAGGTTTATAAGGCACGACGGCACGATGGCCACTGGGTGGCGGTGAAGATCCAACGGCCGGATCTACCTTTTCTGCTGCGACGTGATCTGGTGCTGCTGCGCGCCCTGGCGCTGCTGACAGCACCGCTGCTGCCGTTGAATCTTGGATTTGGGCTGGGGGAGATCATCGATGAATTCGGAGCCACCCTGTTCGAGGAGATCGATTACCGCCGCGAAGCCGATAATGCCGAGCGCTTTGCCGCCCTGTTTGCCGACAGCCCGCAGGTGATGGTGCCCGCGGTGATGCGAGAGCTATCTGCGCGGCGGGTGCTGACCACCTCCTGGATTGAAGGGGTGAAGATGCAGAGCCGCCGCGAACTGGAAGGCCACCATCTCGATCCCACAGCCCTGATTCGCACCGGGGTGATCGCCGGACTGCAGCAACTGCTGGAGTTTGGTTATTTCCACGCCGATCCCCATCCCGGCAATCTGTTTGCGCTGCCTGGCATCACCGATGGGATGGGCCATGTGGGTTATGTCGATTTCGGCATGATGGATTCGATCAGCGATCGCGATCGCCTCACACTCACCGGTGCGGTTGTGCATCTGATCAACCGTGATTTTGAGGCCCTGGCCCAGGATTTTGTTGAGCTGGGATTCCTGCATCCCAGCACCGACCTGACCCCGATTGTGCCGGCCCTGGAGGAGGTGCTCGGCGGTACGTTGGGCGAGAATGTGGGCAATTTCAACTTCAAGGCGATCACCGATCGCTTCTCGGAGCTGATGTACGACTATCCCTTCAGGGTGCCATCTCGCTTTGCATTGATCATCCGCGCCGTGGTGTCACAGGAGGGATTGGCGATGCGGCTCAATCCCCAGTTCCGGATCATCCGGGTGGCCTATCCCTATGTGGCCCGCCGCCTTCTCTCTGGTGATACAGCCGAGATGCGCGAGAAGCTGCTGGAGGTGATCTTTGATCGCAACGGACGGCTGCGGGTGGAGCGGCTCGAGAATCTGCTGGCGGTGGTGGAGAGCGATGCACCGGCGGGTGATCTGCTGCCGGTGGCCCGCGATGGCTTGCGGCTGCTGTTCGGCGATCAGGGCGCCAGCCTGCGGCAGCGGTTGCTGCTGTCGCTGGTGGCGGAGGACCGCCTCAATACCGAGGATCTGCAGGCGCTGCTCAGGATGCTGGGCAACCGCTTCTCGCCCCGACGCCTGGCCAGTGGCCTGCTGCAGCGGTTCAACCCGCTGGCGCCGCCTCAGGCGGCCTGAAGGCCCCCTCCATCCCCTGTGAGCCATCGGGTGAGAGCAGGAGTGACGCCCTGCCAGGCAGGGAGATCGGCAGGGCAGGGGCCTGGGGCCCACGGCTGCAGCGGAGAGCCAGGCTGTACCTGGCCGTGAGCACCGGATCGGGAACGGCAGGCCTTGTCGCTAGGGTCTGGGCCCCCACGATTGCTTCGACGTGCTCACTGCTCCGATCAGCCTCAGCGATGCCGCCGCCGATCTGGCCGCAGGTGGCTTCGGCGATCTTGATGCCGCCGAGATCCTGCTGGAGTACGCACCGATCACCATGCCCCCCTATGGCCTGGCGGCGATCGGTCTGGCGATGGGGATCACCTGTGGCCTCACCTTCTCCAGGCTGGTCAGCCTGCGGCTGGATGGCTGGAAGCAGGATCGGTTAGCGCTGCTGCCGCTGGCGCGCATCGAAACCGTGTTGCCATGGATCGGCACCCTGCTGGGGGTCACCCTGTTCATCGGTGGCAGCCTGCAGGTGTTCGGCTTCAGTGGCGGTGTGGCGCTGCTGGTCGCCTTTGTGCTGTCGCTGGCTACCGGCGGCGCGCTGTGGTTACAGCTGAGCCGCCTGATGGCCCAGGTGGAGGCCGGCGAGTTCCGAGCCGTGGATTTCGATAATTTCGACCAGTTCTTCTGATTCCCTGCCCCAGAGCGGCTCGTCAGCTTGAGCGGCTCGGGTGAGCGGCTCTGGGCGATGGTTGCAGGTTGCATAGGGTCTGGTAGAGGCCAGGTGTTGCAGCTCAGGTCAGGATCTGCTGGCTCAGAAGCTGGCGATGGAGGAGGTGGCGCAAGAGAGGCTGCGGGGGGCGACAAGCGGGGGCAAGCGTGAGGAGCGCTCCTGTTGCCAGGTGCTCAAGAGCGATGGACCCTGGCTGCCTGGATGTCGATGATCAGTGAGTTTTATGCTGAGCTGATCAGAATCCTGGAAATGGTTAGCGGCGTACTTGACGCCTTGTTAGGCTGGAACTCTAGATGTGATGAATTGCTCTATTGCCGACATATCTGCCGACAGCTCATCAGGGCGCATGCCTCGTGAATCTTCCTGTCACTGTTAGTCCTCCCCGCCAATGCCTGCGACTCTTTTCGCTGTTCAATCAGACATCACCAAGCTGACAGTCGATGCCATCGTTAATGCAGCCAATTCATCACTATTGGGCGGTGGTGGGGTTGACGGAGCGATTCATCGAGCCGCCGGACCTGAGCTCTTGCATGAGTGCCGTCTGCTGGGAGGTTGCGAAACTGGTGATGCCAAACTCACGAGAGGCTATCGGCTGCCAGCCAGGCACATCATCCACACAGTTGGTCCGGTTTGGCGCGGTGGCTCGCATGGTGAGCCGGAGCTCTTGGCTTCCTGCTATAGGCAGTCACTTGCGCTGGCATCGAGGCATTGTATAAGCTTTCTTGTCAGCGGAAAAGCTGATCGGCATCGACCCTGCGCATCGATTAAAGCCATCGCTCTCGATAAATCCGTAGAAGACAACATCACCTCCACCAGAAGCGCAATCAGCCGGACAGACAATTCCCTTGACCCCTGCGCTTGAGGGATAAGCCCCAGGCCTGCCTGAATTACAGCTTTCTTCGTGAGAGCGAAGCCATAAGAAACTCAAGCTACCACTTTGCTTGCGAATTGCGCGCAGATGCTTTTTGGCATCAAAATCAAGAATGTAGCTGTGGCTAGCACGGGCAAGTGCTTGCGTGGTTGCATGAATCCTCCTGATTGATCGGCGTTTCTGCCTGAGTCGAGGACATATTGGCAATTATAAGCATACTTTAAGTTGCTCCCTGCTTTCCTGGCTATCACATGGCCATTGATCGCCCAATGCCGACACTAGTGCTTAGTAATAACGAGGCTCATCCAAGTCGGTTTTTCATTCACGGCTTAGACTGGAGGCGCAACCCCCATCAGCCCAGCATTTCAGGCCTGCTTTGCGGGCAATACGCCAAACTGCGATGCTCTATTGACGTACCAAGTGCGGCGAGGAAACTACCTTCAGCCAAATTCGTCCTCAGGCGAATCTGCCTTCAGCCGATTCTACCTTCAGCCGAATCTGTTTTAATCCAGGAGCCCCTGGCAACACCCGCATTCCCGGCGCCACCCTGCTTGCCCGAAGACTGCCCCGCCTTTCTCCTCAAGCCACCAGATACGCCTCCAGCACCGGTGACTGGTTGCGAATTCCCTCGAGGGCGCGGCGTTCCAGGTTGCGGGTCTTATCGCGGCTCATGCCCAGGGTGCGGGCGATGGAGGTGAGGCTCATCGGCTCCTTACCATCGATGCCGTAGCGCATCTTGAGCACTTTGCCCTGAAGTTCGGGCAGCTGTTCGATCAGGGCGCGCAGGTCTCCTTTGAGGCATTCGCCATCCACAAGCTCATCAGGGCTGACACCATCACCGGCGAGCAGATCCAGCAGTTCGGTGTCTTCGCCGTCGCCCACCTTGGTCTCCAGGCTCACGGGCTGACGGGCGCGGCAGAGCAGATCCTTCACCTCCTCCTCCGGCAATTCCACATAGGTGGCCAGCTCGGTGACGGTGGGGGTGCGGCCCAGCTCCTGGCTGAGCTCCCGTTGCCCCTTCTTGAGCTTGTTCAGGGTTTCGGTGATGTGAATCGGCAGGCGAATCGTGCGGCTCTTCTCGGCGATGGCGCGGGTGATGCCCTGGCGGATCCACCAGTAGGCATAGGTGGAAAACTTGTAACCGCGGGTGGGATCAAACTTCTCGACGCCGCGCACCAGACCGATCGTGCCCTCCTGGATCAGATCCAGCAGCTCCATGTTGCGGCGCGTGTATTTCTTGGCGACGCTCACCACCAGGCGCAGATTGGCGGCCACCATCCGCTCCTTGGCGCGGCGGCCTGCATTCAGACGCCGGCGCAGCAGCACCGGGGTGAGGCCAGCGGCCTCGGCCAGGGTGTCTGGAGAGGGATCCAGGCCTCCGGATCGCAGCTTCAGCTCCTCTCGCAACTCCTCGATCTGCATCAGCTCCTGCACCTGGCGCCCGAGGGTGATCTCCTGCTCGTGGCTGAGCAGCGGCACCCGACCGATGTCGCGCAGATAGGAGCGCAGCGGATCGCCAGCGGGAACGAGGCCGGATGCAGAGGTGGCGATGGGAATGGAGGGCATCGTCGCTGGTTACGAAACCACTTGGGTTCGTAAACCTACCATGGTTTTCCGGAACGGTTCCGACCTGGGGCCGACCTCTTCCGGTGGGCTCACCGCCCGGCGCTGCGGCTGGCGCCTGTTTCGGGGCTCTGGAGCGCCTTGCTGGGCCGTGGGCTGGCCGTGGCCGTGGCGGCAGCACCCGCCGCAGGCCAGAGTGGTGCCATGGCGCGTGAACGGCTGCAGAAGGTGATGGCGGCGGCCGGGTTCTGTTCCCGGCGCCGCGGTGAGGAGCTGCTGCGCCAGGGCCGGGTGCGGCTCAATGGGGTGCGGGCCTCTCTCGGCGATCAGGCCGATCCCGGCTGCGACCGGATCGAGATCGATGGCCGACCGCTACAGGCTCCCCCCGACAGCCTCACGGTGCTGCTGCACAAGCCGCTCGGGGTGCTGTGCACCTGCCATGACCCCCACGGCCGTCCCACCGTTCTCGATCTGCTGCCCCCTGAACTGCGCCGCGGTCAGGGTCTCCACCCGGTCGGTCGGCTCGACAGCGATAGCCGTGGCGCTCTGCTGCTGAGCAATGACGGCGATCTCACCCTGCGCCTCACCCATCCCCGCTACGGGCACCGCCGCACCTACCGCGTCTGGCTGCAGGGCCGTGTCGATCGCGAGGCTCTCGACCACTGGCGGCGCGGGGTGCCGCTCGATGATCGCCCCAGCCAGCCGGTGCTGCTGCGTGTGCTTGAGCGTCAGACCGACCGCACCCTGCTGGAGCTGGAGATGAAAGAGGGCCGCAACCGTCAGATCCGGCGCACAGCCGGGCTGCTGGGTTATCGCGTGCTCGATCTGCAGCGCATCGCCATCGGCTCCTTGCAGCTGGCCGATCTGCCGGAGGGGCGCTGGCGCCGGCTGCAGCCCGATGAGCTGTTCGCCCAGGATGCTCTCGCCCCGACTGGCGATCGCCCCGGGGCTGGTCCGCTGTCCCCTCAGCCGTGAGTTCCTCCGCTCCGAAGCGTCCGCCCAGTGGTCAGTCCGCCGCTGAGCCCACCGCCACCCTGCTCGCCTGGATGCGTCGCCTCTGGAGCGGCCGACCGACCGGTGCTGCCCGGCCGCAGGCGACGGCGACCCTGGATCCGCTGCTGGAAAGCGGCCAGCGCCTGCGGGCCGCCCGCGAGGCCCGCGGCTTGAGCCTGCGGCAGCTGGCCCTCGATACCCGCATCAGCACCGCTGTGCTCGAGGCCCTGGAGAAAGGCTGGCGGGAGCGGCTGCCGGAAGCCACCTATCTGCGCACGATGCTGTCCCTGCTGGAACAGCACCTCGAGCTGGAGAGCGGCACGCTGGAAACGGCGCTGCCGCCGCGGCAACGGCAAGGCGTGGCTAGCCGTCCGGGCGGACGCCTGCGGCGTTTCCCTCTCACCTCGATCGAGGTGTTCGGCACCTGGCAGGGGGTGCTGCTGTATGCCGGTCTCTGCCTGGCGCTGATCTACGGCCTTAACCGTGAGCAGCAGCGCCTGGCCGCCCGCGGCCTGTTCAGCCTGCGACCGATTCCGGCCCTGCCGGTCTCCTCATCGCGCCAGGAGAGTCGCGGCGACAGCCAGCGCGCCGGCGAGGGGCTGCTACAGGCCCATCCTGATCTGCGACCGCTGGAGCAGGCCCGCCGCGGCCAGGCCCTGGTGCAGCTGCGACAGCAACGGCAGTCCCCCCGTCGCCCCAGCTCTGCCCCCACCCAATCGGCAGGCTCACCGAGCAGATCAGCCGCCGCCGGGGCCAGCGCCGCACCACCGCCCAGCCCTTAGCGCCACCGCGAACGGCACAGAGCGCTGCTGAGGGAAGACGGTGCCGCCCTCTCATGCCTCAGGTGCCGGATGTGCTTCCTGTGCCGGATGTGCTTCCTGTGGCGGTGCCGCGGCCGTAGCGGCTCGCCATGGCACCGAGGCCATGGATCTTGTCGTGCAAAGCCGCCACGGGGCGATCGAGCCGCCAGCTCCAGTTCCCGGATGCGGTGCCCGGCGTGTTGAAGCGGGCTTCATCACCCAGTTCCAGCAGGTCCTGCAACGGCACCACCACCAGTTCAGCGCCGGAGGCCAGCCCCAGTTCCAGCAGCTGCCAGCCGGGGGCCTGCACGCTGCCCCCTACCGCCCGGGCAACCCGCTCGCGGCTGTCCCCATCCAGGTCCTGCCACCAACCCACCGTGGTGGCGTTGTCGTGGGTGCCGGTGTACACCACCCAGCGATCGCCCACATAGTTGGCCGGCAGGTAGGAATTATCGGCGGCGCCATCGAAGGCGAACTGCAGGATCTTCATGCCCGGCAGCGCGAAACGATCACGCAGCGCCTCCACCGGCGGCGTGATCACCCCGAGATCCTCGGCGATCAGTGGCAGGCGCCCCTGCAACAGGCGGTTCTGACGGCGGCAGAGCCGCAGCAGCCGATCCAGCAGCGCCCGACCGGGGGAAGGGATCCACTGGCCATGTTCAGCCGTGGCCGCACCACCGGGAACGCTCCAGTACGCCTCCAGGGCGCGGAAGTGATCCAGCCGCAGCAGATCGAACAGATCCAGCTGCCGCTCCAGCCGTTGCAGCCACCAGCGGAAGCCGCCGAGGCGATGACGCCACCAGCGATACACCGGGGTGCCCCACAGCTGGCCGGTGGCCGAGAAGTAGTCCGGCGGCACACCGCTCTGTTGATCGAGGCTGCCATCGAGCCGCACCGAGAACAGGCCGCGGCGACACCAGACATCGGCGCTGTCGTGGGCGACATAGAAGGGCAGATCCCCCACCAGAGCCAGACCACCGGCGTGGGCGCGGCGCTGCAGCGCCTGCCACTGCTCCTGCAGTTGCCACTGCAGCAGGGCCTCCTGCAGCAGCTCCTGGCCGTGGCGGCGCTCCAGCTCCTGGATGGCGCGTTGCTGACGCTGGGCCAGGGGGCCGGGCCACTCCCACCAGGGCCGGCCCGACTGCAGGGCACGCAGCACCATGAAACGGCAATGATCCGGCAGCCAGGCCTGCTGGTTCCGGCGCCAGGCCTCGAACTGCGCCACCCGTTCAGGGCTCTGGCCGGACCAGTGACGACCGAGCGCGACGGCGATCGCTGCGGCCCGTTCCGCGGCCCGACTCGGTTCGAGGCGGCTGCCACCGTGATCGGGAAGGGTGCGGTGGTCGTCGCGGTGGATCAGATCCGCAGCCAGCAGATCATCGGCATCGATCAGCCAGGGATTGAGGGCCGAGCCGCTGGGGGAGCTGTAGGGCGAGCCGGTGCCATCGGTGGGGGCCAGGGGCAGCACCTGCCAGACATCGACGCGGGCCGCCACGAGCAGGTCGATCCAGTCGCGCGCGGCGGCGCCGAAGCTGCCGCAGGAGCCCGGGCCGGGCAGGGCGGTGGGGTGCAGAAGAACGCCGCTGCCGGCGGCCGGGATGTTCACAGGGAGGGAAGCCGGTAGCGGCTGACGATGCGACGGGCGAAGGCCGGGATATGGCGATCCGCCATGGCGGGATGATGGCGACGCACCCACAGGGCGTTGCGGGTGAAGTGGGAATCGATCGAAAAACGACCGTATTCCAGGCCCTGGGGACCAATCAGCCCGATCAGCCAACCTAGGGCTTCCGCCAGCCAGCGCGGCAGTTTCACCGCCTTGTCGTAAGCATCGATGCCCTGCTGCACGGCGGCGCGACGATCACCGCGGCTGCTCACCGGTGCGGTATCGAGTTCATCCTCCACCAGCGCCAGCAGTTCGGCGCCGCGGTCGTTGCGCACGGTGATCCACTGGCGGCTATAGGTGGCACCCATGTAACCCACCACCAGATCGGCACCGGCATTGGTGTAATCAAAACAGCTCAGGCAGCTGGGCGCGAACACATCCTTGAGTTTCGGTGTATCCAGCGCAAAGAACGGCACCGTCTCGCTGCGGCCATCGCTGTGGCGGAAATGGATAAGGAAGTCATGCATGAACTCGTAGTGCACCACCGTTTCCGGTGAGCTCACCGTGCTCTCCAGAAATGTCTGCAGGCCCTGGCGCGACACATTGTCGACGCAGGGCAGGCCGAGCACATACAGCTGATCGAGCGGCAGGGTGTCCTGCACGGCGCGCAGGGCCTGGATCTGACAGCCCACCCCGATCGCCAGCAGCCGGCGGATGCCGCTGCCCGGCAGCTGCTCGAGCACCTCGAGATTGGGGGAGAGCGTGGGCTTGTTCACCCGTGCCGCCAGCACCTCCTCCGGTGTGCGGGCCAGCACCGGCACCGGCGTGAAGCGATCCTCCTCGCTCTGGCGCACGCACAGCACCGCATCCACCAGGCCCGTTTCCAGGGCGCGCACCCCCAGACGCGACACGATCCCGGTCCACTGCGCCCCATCGATCGGCTGGCGCAGCCGGGCCGTGAGCATCCGCTGCTGCACGCCGAAATAGAGCTCGTCCTCGTTGTCCAGGTCGCGGCTGCGGCCGTGCGCCTGCTCCTCCATCGCCTCGAAGCGCTGCTCCAGGAAAGCGCAAGCCCGGCGCACGTAGGCGATCCAGCGGCTGTCGCACAGACCGCAGTGGCTGCACAGATCGCGGGCGGGATAGGGGCTTCCCGGGGCCAGGGGGCGGGCCCGCTCATGGGGCGCCGCAGAGGACCGGAGGGGCGCAGGCTGAGCGGCGGACACGCGAGGACGGGGGAACCGGCGCGCTCAACCTATCGAGCCCCCGGCACCCCGCGCCGCGTCTGCCGCGCAGGGCTGGGCGAGAGTGGGGGGCCTTGCGCCACCCGCGGCCCGATGCCAGCCCGCCGGGATTCCCGATCCGCATCCCCCTCCCAGGCCTCCCCACCCGAAGCCGTCACCCCCCCGCGGCGGCGCCTGCCCAGGCTGCCCCGCTGGCGCTTGCGCTGGCCGCGGCGGGAGCGGTGGCTGCAGGCCTCGGTGGCCGGAGCCGGCGTGCTGGTGGGTCTCAACCTGATCGGCCTGGTCTGGCCCGAGCGCGATCGCGCCGCCAGTGAGGGCACGGCCGAGATCACGCCGGCCACCCTGGCGGACAAGCCGCGCCGGCCGGTGACCGTGCTGCTGATCGGCCTGGACAGCGACAGCCTGGGCGCCCCGAGCAATGGGGCTGCACCGGCCGGTCCCGCCAATGCCGACACGTTGCTGCTGGTGCGCGTGCAGCCGCGGGGCCCCCTGCAGCTGCTCAATCTCCCCACCGAGCTGGCGGTGCGTCTGCCCGGCGAGAAGAAGCCGGTGGCGCTGGGGTCGCTCTATCGCCGCGGCGGTGTCGCCCTCACCGCCGATGCGGTGCGTGAGCTGACCGGTCTGCACGCCCCGGCACCGGATCGCTATGTGGTGCTGCCACGCGGCGCGCTGCGCGATCTGATCAATGGCATCGGCGGCCTGGAGGTGGATCCGCCCCGCACGCTGCGCTACCGCGACCGGGCCCAGAAGCTGACGATCGATCTGCAGGGCGGTCTGCAGCGCCTGGGCGGGCAGCAGGTGGAACATCTGGTGCGCTACCGCGACCGCTGGCTCGGCCCTGCCGACCGCCGCCGCACCCAGCAGCAGGTCACCGTGGCGTTGCGGGAGCGGCTGCAGCAGAGCGGCCCCCTCGCCAGCATGCCGGCGGTGCTGCGATCGCTGCAGGACAAGGTGGACACCAACCTCACCCCGTTCGAGGCGCTCAGCCTGATGGCCGCGGGCCTGGATGACAGCCGGCCGATCGCCTTTGCGGCCCTGCCGCTCGACCCGCCCAGGCCGGCCCATGGCGCCCTGCGCCAGCTCAGTGCCAAGGCTCCGCGCCAGGTCTGGCCAGACAAGGCTCCGGGTCGCTGACCGGGGCGGCGGATCTCCTCGCTGCTGCGGCCTCGCTGGTGCCGCCCTCGCTGGTGGCCCCCCGCGGCTGCTCGGCGCGCACGCGGCTCTTGGCGCTGCCGCGCTTGACCGGCAGTGGGGCCTGGTCAGGGGGCTTGGTGGTGGGGTTTGGGGTCGGGCTTGGTGGTGGCGATCCCGATCGCAGGGCTGCCGGTCACCCGATCCGACCTCCCCCAACCCGGTTCAGCCGGCCTCCAAGCGGCGCCAGGCCAGGGTCAGGGCCTCGATCACGCCCAGCGCTGCCAGCTCCGCTTCGGTGCTGTGGGCTTCGGCCGGCAGCCAGCCCAGCCAGGGCAGACCATCGGCCCGTCGGGCGCCGGGATCCCAGGCTCCCCCCCACTGCAGCAGACCCAGCAGCGGCACGCGCCACTGGCGCAGCAGGGCCGTTCCGGCAGCGGCCAGGCCGCAGCTCAGCTGTGGGCCGGCAATCACCAGCAGGGTCGGCTGGCGCCAGGCCCCCAGGGCCTCGGCCCACGTGCCGCCTTCCGGCAGGGGAAGTCCCACATCCACCAACAGGGGCGCCAGCCAGCTGCTGCCATCGCTCGGCTCCGGGGCCAGCAGGGCGGCCAGGGCCGTCCGGGGCGGCAGGTGGCCGGGCAGCGCGCGCACCTGGGCTGAAGCCACCGCCACCAGCTGGTGGGCCAGGGCGGCAGCCACCGACTCCAGGGGGGGCAGGCCGCCGGGAGGAGCGGCGCCGTCGGCTCCCAGACCCACCAGCACCAGGCGGATGGCACGCCGCTCTGCCGGTTGTTGCGGGCTGTTCGTCAGACCCGTCTGCACGCCCGTGTCCATGCCTTGCCCCGATCCGACACCCCGGACGGTATCCCCTCGGGCGGGGACGCTTCTACCATCGGTTCTGCGCAGCAGCTCCCGCCGTTCCGTGACCACATTCCCGACCGCTGCCCGGGTGGAGACGGTGGGGGTTCCGACCCCATCGACCCCGGACAGTCGCCGACTGCGGCTGTTCAGTGGCACCTCCAACCCGGATCTGGCCCGGGAGATCGGTGCCTACCTCGGCATTCCCGATGGTCCGCGGGTGATCAAACGCTTCGCCGATGGTGAGCTCTACATCCAGATCCAGGAGTCGATCCGGGGTTGCGATGTGTTTCTGATCCAGCCCACCTGCGCTCCGGTGAACGATCACCTGATGGAGCTGCTGATCATGGTGGACGCCTGCCGGCGGGCCTCGGCCCGGCAGATCACGGCGGTGGTGCCCTATTACGGCTATGCCCGCGCCGATCGCAAAACGGCGGGTCGTGAGTCGATCACCGCCAAGCTGGTGGCCAACCTTCTGGCGAAATCCGGGGTTGACCGCGTGCTGGCGATGGACCTGCACTCCTCCCAGATCCAGGGCTACTTCGACATCCCCTGTGATCACATCTATGGATCGCCGGTGCTGGTCGACTACCTTTCCACCCGCGATCTCGGTGAGGTGGTGGTGGTGTCGCCCGATGTGGGTGGCGTGGCCCGTGCCCGCGGTTTTGCCAAGAAGATGAATGATGCGCCGCTGGCGATCATCGACAAGCGCCGCTCCGGTCACAACGTGGCTGAGAGCCTCACGGTGATCGGTGATGTGGCCGGCAAGACGGCCGTGCTGATCGACGACATGATCGACACCGGCGGCACGATCGTGCAGGGGGCCCGCCTGCTGCGCCGCCGCGGCGCCGCCCGGGTGCTCTGCTGCGCCACCCATGCCGTCTTCTCACCGCCGGCCACCGAACGTCTGGCCGAACCGGGGCTGTTCGAGGAGGTGGTGGTGACCAACAGCATTCCTGTGCCACCGGAGCGCCATTTCCCCCAGCTGCGGGTGCTGTCGGTGGCCAACATGCTCGGGGAAGCGATCTGGCGCATCCATGAGGAAAGCTCGGTCAGCTCGATGTTCCGCTGAACCGCGATGACGTCAGTTCATCGCCCGTGGCGCCGTACCGGGGTGTTCCACCGGGTTGTGGTTCCATGGCTGCAGCCACCATGGCGGCTCTTTTCAAGACAGATGGCTCCAGGGTGGATCGCGTCAGAGCAGAACACCAGCCAGCCGAGCGGAGAGGGATGGCGGCGGCAGGCGATCGAGCCGCGCACCCCAGCCATCAGCACGCGTCCCGCGCAATCCCTCGGCAGCCTGCTGCTGGCGGTGATGGCCTGTCTGCCGCTGCAGGCCGCTCCGGCAGAGTCCCGCGCGGGCTCCACGGCCTCGCGGCCGGGGCCGACCGTGACCGGTGGTCCCCCGGCTGCACCGCGGCGGGTGGGCGTCTGGCTGACCAACAGCCCCAGCCCCCTCTATTACGACCCGGTGCGCATCGATCGCGCCGTGCAGGAGTTGCATCAGGCGGGCTTCAACACCCTGTGTCCCAATGTCTGGAGCCGCGGCGCCACCTTTCACCGCAGCCGCCATGCACCGCTTGAGCCAGCCCTGGCGGCAGCTGCCGCCGACCTTGATCCGATCTGCCGACTGACCAGAAGCGCCCAGCGCCGTGGCCTGCAGGTGATCCCCTGGTTCGAGTACGGCCTGATGGAGCCGGCCGACAGTGCCGTGGTGCAGCAGAACCCCGACTGGTTGCTGCGGCGCCGTGATGGCAACCCCCTGTACGCCATGCATGGCGCCGATCTGCGCACCTCGCCGCTCAAGGATCTGCGGGTCTGGCTCAATCCGGCCCATCCGGGTGTGCGCGAGCGCTTTCTCGGACTGATCGAAGAGATCGTGAAGCGCTGCCATGTCGACGGCATCCAGCTCGATGATCACTTCGCCTGGCCGGTGGAACTCGGCTACGACGACACCACCCGGGCGCTGTATCGCGCTCAGACCGGTCGGGAGCCTCCCGCTGATCACACCGACCGCGACTGGATGAAGTGGCGGCGGGAGCAGCTCACCGAGCTGATGCGGGAGCTGCGCCGGCGCCTCGATCATCGCGATCGCGGTGGCCGGCGCGTGGTGATCAGCCTCTCGCCAGGCCCCTTCCGCTTTGCTTACAACCACTGGCTGCAGGACTGGGACCTGTGGGCCACAGGCCGCCTGATCGATGATGTGGTGGTGCAGAACTACGCCTACTCGGTGAAGGGGTTCGCCAAGGACCTCAACCAGCCGGCCCTGCGCACGGCCCGCCTGATCGGCCTGCCGGTGGAGATCGGCATCCTGGCCGGCTTCGGGGGGCGCACCACACCGATGCCGACCCTGGCCGAGAAGGTGTCCCTGGCGGCGGAGCAGGGCCATGGGGTCATCTACTTCTACTGGGAAGGGCTCTGGGGGCTCCATGCCGGCAGCGAAGGGGCCGCCTATCGGCAGGCGGCCTTCGGGCAACTGCATCGGCAGCTATTCAGCTCCGGCGACGGGAAGCGCCCAGGGCCGCTGCTGCCGTTGCCGCCCACGCCCCGGGCGGGCGTCACCGCACCACCGCCACCCTTGCCGCCGCTGCTCCGCGGCAGAGACCGTCGTCCCTGAGCGAGCCGCTGCTTACGCGCCGCGGATGCAGGCGATGTTCAGGCTGATCGGGATGCCGGCGAACCTCAGCTTGGAGGTGTCGTCGAAGAGCCGGAAGTCCTCGACGCGCTGGAAATCCGTGAATCCATGCTCCCTCAGGAGCGCGATCAGGATGTTCTGCGAGAAGGCGACCTTGTGGACGTCGAAGGGCTCGATCTGGCCGCCCATCATCATGCGCATGATCTTGAACTGCTCGTTCGCGCTCGCCCGCGCGTTCGGATGGAGGAAAAGCTGGCAGAGCACCTCCATATCGGGCACCGAGATCCGCAGCCGCCCGCCCGGCGTGAGCACGCGCCGCGCCTCCGCGAAGGCCCTGGGCAGCTCGTCCTGATAGCCGAGGCGCTCGTAGACATGCGAGGCATAGATCTCGACCGCGCTGCCGTCGGGAAATGCGGAGAGATCGGTGACGCTGCCGCGCACGCCGACGCCGGGGCGATCTTCGACATTGACGAGGATCCAGCCTTCCCTGACCTCCCAGCCACCGAGGTGGAGCTGCAACCCGCTGGCGCCCGCGTCGCTGGCGCTCGCGACTCTGGCGCTTGGGTTGCTGGTGCAGATTGCCTTGTGATCCTGTGATTGTGCAGAAGGATCCATTCTCTGGCTGATGCAGCACGGAATCGTGCCACGCCGAGGGCGATGCGTCTGCGGTCTGAGATGGCGGTGGGGATGGCGGTTGATGCGGCAGCCATCAGGGCGTTGCGATCAGCGCTGCATCGATGGCCTTCTCGGAAACAACCTGCCGCTTCGCGGGCAGCCCGGCTGGGAGCCACCGGATGGAGTCGCTGCTGCTCACGTCTTGCTCCAAACGGCTGCGCTCCAGCGGAAGGCCGCGTGGTGCTGGGGTGTCCCCAGCGTCCGGCCAGGGCCGGGGGCCATCGGGCGCGCGAGCGCACTCACCGGCTGATCGACACACCGTGACGATCACAGATCATCGGCCGTGCTGCAATCCAGATCGAGGCGGCCCGATGCGTGCCCCGGGCCGTAGCCGCCCCTGATCAGCCGATCCGGTGGCGGCGGCTGGCGAGCACAGCGGTGGGTGCGGCGAACCACCTTGGGCACGTTCCCCATACTTCGGCAGATGATCTGCGCGGCGCACCGGCCTCGCGGCGCTGAGGATGGCCGCTGGGCAGGCGACAGGCACCCCGGTGGCACCGCCGGAAGCTCCGGCCAACCTGGGCAGCAGCTTCCGGCATCGGTCTGGAAGCAATGGCCGCATCAGCTGTGCTGGGAGCTCGCTCTCCGTGCAACACCTGCGCCACGACTGTGTCGTTCACCGCGATGGCGTGTGGCGAGGCTCCCTGAACCGCAACGTCAGCGCAGGTCCGGATCGTTTCTCAGCACATCTTCAGGCCAAGGGCAGCACGATGCTCAGACTGTTCCTGGCGTCTGGTTGCATCTTCGGGTGGGTGGTGATCGCATCCCCTGCACAGATCACGACACTCCACTGCTACAGCGGCAGCTGATCGACAGGCGAGGGTCAGAAACCATGAACCGCAGCTATCCCCGGCTCCAAGCAGGGCAGAAGCCGGGGACAGCCACAGGAAGGAAACGGCAGAACCCCACTTCAGGACAGGCCTGAGGCGGGGACTGGGGGCAGATCAATCCTCGTCGTCGGAGGCGCCGGAGGGCACCAGGCGGATCTGCTTCTTGCCGAGCTTGATCTCAAACACGTCGCCGGGCTTGAGGCCGAGCTGGGCGGTGTAGGCGTTGCCCACCAGGAGGTTGCCGTTGCCCTGAACAGTGGCGACGTAGCTCAGGCTGCGCCCGCGCTTGCCACTGCCCTGCCCGCCACCGGAATGCAGGCTGACTCCCTTGGCTTCGAGGAGAGCCTCGTAAAAAGCCGTGAAGTTCAGCCGCTCCGAGCCATCCTTCTTGGTGCTCACGTAACCGGCGGCACGGACGAGATCGGATTTGGAGGCCTCCCCCATTTCCTTGACCTTGCTCAGCAGTTCGGGTCCAGTCAGCATTGTTGACTCCATGAACGTTGCCACCATAGCGAACAGCGAGCCCTTGTCATGCACCGGTCGTGACTATCGCGCCCTCGCCACTCCGCCGCATCGCCTACCGCGGCCGGACGCGATCGGCTCGCATCGCCTTCCGATCGGATCTCTGCCGTGGCCTATCGGCTGCTCTCCTCCACCTACCTGATGCTCTGCGCCAAGGATTGCCGTCCTGCTGGCGCTGCTGCTGCAACGGCCGGCCAAAGGCGGCTGTGGTGGCGTTGCAAGGCCTGTCGCCACGTGGATCGCCGCGCTGTTGCACGCCTGGTTGTGAGGAGTGCGCTTCCCTTTGCGCGACTGGGAGCCAGCCAGCCCGGAAGGATGCAGCCCGCCCGCTGAGTGGCTCCAGCTCCATACGCACCGCGCCAGCCGATGTCAAGGCGGTTCATCTGCCTGGCCGGCCTGCATGCCGCTGCCTGGCTTGCCGCCATCGCCCCAGGGGTGATCCCGGCCCGGCCGTGCATGCCCGCAGCGCCTGATCTCGCGCCGCAATGGGGTGACTGAAGGCCGTTGCTGTTCCTCCCTTGCGGCCCGCGGCTGCTCCTCCGCTGGGACGTTGACGGTGGATGCTGCGCGTCAGGGCTGGCTGGCCTCGGTGCCGGCCCTGCGCTGTTGTGTGCTGGAGATGTTGTCGCTTGGGGGCACGCCGCTCGCCTCCAGGGGAACGCAGTTGCACGCGAGCAGCGTGCCCCCGGCGGCGGCAGCGGTCGGGCTGCTGCTGTCAGCCCTCGTGATCGGCCAGGCCTGCGGATCGCTCAGGCCCGGGGATCATCAGAAGCTTTGGTCGGTCAGAGCGGTCAGAAGCGGGGTCGGGGCGCAGGACCGGGCTGGGAGCCGCTGGCGCGCAGCTCGCTGGCCTGCAGCGCCATCTCCAGCAGAAAGGCGGCCAGATTGCTGAGGGAGCGCCCCTCGCTGTCACAGCGCAGTTGCAGCTGTTCGTAGGTCTGCAGCGGCAGCGTCACCGTGACGCGCCTCGGGCTGCGGAAGGAGAGCGGCAGGTTGGCGGGGGTGATGGCCATGGCGGGCGGGGGTGGGGGATGCCGCGATCATCCGCAGTTGCTTCGCAATGCAGCAATCCCCATTTTCCGGACTCTGAAGGTATCCGGTTTGAGAGCAATCCTTGTGGTGATAGATAGCGCCTCCTTCCGGAACAGGCATCGCACCAGTCCCGACGAGGGTTCAGGTGCGGAAGGGCGAGTGATGCGCGCTTTTTCTGCCCGCTTCTGCAGGAATGGTGATGCATCTCCATGGCTGCTGTCATGCACCTGTCATGCAGCAGTCGCACTGCAGCTGCGGTGAAGCAGCCTGCCGCATCTAGCCGCTGATGGGCAGCCGCTCAGCGTTGCAGCCCGATGGCCTGGGTGAACTCCTTCAGGGGGCCTGGACTCCTGGCTCGTGTCGCCCTGCAGGGATGCGGATCTGCAGCGGAGTGCCTCACTCACTGGAGTGCCTCCAGTTGGTGCGAGATGGGCTCTGGATCCCCGTCCTGGCTTGACAGGAGAAGGATTCTGGCGATGGAGCACACCGCTGCAGGCTCCCGCGATGGCTGCCCCCGTGGCCTGTTCCAGATCTGCTTTGCACCCCGGATGGCGATGCCGGAGACCAGCCAAGGCAAGGAGAGTGCAGTGCAGCATAATCGCAAGGATCGGATGAGCCGAACCCAGGATCAGATCCTGTTCGCGGCCGGGAACTCTTCGAGAGAGACGCCGGCGTCCGACGTGATCGCTTTTCTTCAGGGTTG
This sequence comes from Cyanobium sp., assembly GCA_046075505.1. GTDB lineage: Bacteria > Cyanobacteriota > Cyanobacteriia > PCC-6307 > Cyanobiaceae > Cyanobium. The sequence continues at coordinate 24,264 of JBJTQH010000130.1, forward strand.
GGAGCACCATCCTCGAGCGCGCTGCTCAGAATGAATCTGCTCGGATCGGTCGCCTCTGACGCGCTTCCCCCATCACCCTGCTGCCGCAATCGCTCAGTCGGTGTGTGCCCTGGTGGCGCTGACTGGAGTGCCAGCGCTTCATACACCCCGCTTCGCCCAGGGCCAATGCACCTCGATCTGTCGCTGCACTCTGCTGAAGATCCCCGGCGCATAGTCGCCAGCGCATGTTTCATGGCTGCTGGCGCCGGATCCTGAGTTCCACATTCATTCCCTGCTCTGAATCATGGCCCAGGTTCTTGTGCATTCCCCAACCCCCTATGCGCCCCTGCTGGCCGGTTTTCTCACCCAGGTCTGCGGAGCGGAGATCCTGGCCTGCTGCCGCGACGTCGGCGCCACCACGGCAGCGATCGATGCCACGGTTCCGGATCTGTTGTTGCTGGAATCAGACGGGGCAGCTCCCTGTCACGAACCCGGCCAGATCTGTTCCTGTGTTGTCGTCATCCGCCATCTGCTGCATCGCCATGGCGAGGCCCGCGTCATCCTGCTGGAGTCCGCAGCCGGCCATGCCGCTTTGCCAGCGGCGCTGCAGACGGCGGTGCTGACGCGGCTGCCTGGGGCAATGCACTGGTCGGAGCTGCTGCAGGGCCTGCGCGGGTCGCTGAGCGGCATGGCCCCGCCCGTGATGCCCGATCCGGCCCGCTTCCAGAGCCTGCGGCCACGGGAACGGGTGCTGCTGGACCAGATCGGCCTGGGGTTGTCGAGCAAGGAGATCGCCCGCAGCCTCGGACTGACCCTGCGCACGGTGGAGACCTACCGCAAGACGATCAGCGCCAGGCTGGGGGTCAGCGGAGCGCAGCTGGTGCGGGTGGCGGTGCTGCAGACCTGTGCCGCCGCGGCTCCTGAGGCATCGCGGCCGCTGCCGATGGCCGCTGCGGATGGCCGGCGCGGCTGATCCGCTGTCGCTGGCGGCGCTGCAGACGCGGCCGCCTTGCCATCACGCCAGGACCGGGGGGAGCGGGGACGCCGTTCAGGGCAGGGCCAGCAGCTGCTCGAGCAGCACCTGCCGCAGCTTGTCCCGTGCCAGCAGCGGTCGGCTGGCGGCGGCCTCCCAGCCTGCGGCCTGCAGGGCCTCGGTGAGGCGATTGCTCGCCAGGGCCAAAGGCAGCCACGGGCCATCCCCCCGGGGCAGGGCGTCGGGGCTGGCCGCCTGACAACACCCGCCGCAGCGCCTGGCCAGCATCGCGAGAAAGCGGCCGGCCAGCGCTCCCTCCAGGGGGTGATGCAACAGCCGGGGGGACGCGGATCGGCTGGGCCCCGGCCAGCGGTCGGCAGTGGCCGCCACCTCCCGGGCCAGGGCCTGCTGCCACGGTTGCCAGGCCCCCAGGAACGGGCGGCGCCGCAAGGGACCTCCCCGTCGCAGCAGCTGGGCCAGGGCCGGCAGATCGCTGCGCACGTGGTTGCCGGGAAACAGCAGCAGGGGCACCAGGGTCAGGGGCGTTTCCAGCGCAGAGCGCTGCTGCAGTGCGGGCAGTGGGGTTCCGGTGAGCGTCTGCAGCCACACCGGTGCCCCGCGGCGACGGCTCAGCTCGGCTGCCAGTTCCTGCAGCTCCGCCGGCTGTTCCCCGCCGGAGCGTCCATGCACCAGCAGCAGCAACGGGCTCACCGGCAGGGCCTGCAGCCGCCTCTGGCGGCGTTGCTCCAGCTCCGGAGCCAGGGCCATCGCCTCAAGAGCCAGCAGGCTGGGGCGTGCCGCCGGCAGGCGAGCCAGGGCATCAAGTGCCGCCGCGGCCAGGCGGGGCTGCAGATCGCCGGCGGCCTGCATCAGGGTCTGGCGCAGGGGTGCCAGTGGCCAGGCGCTCAGGCCCCGACACAGCCCCTCCAGGGCGGCCTGCCGCAGCACCAGGGGCCCCGGATCGAGCAGGGCGCCGCGCAGCCGCGGGAAATCGCATCGATCGCGCTGATGACCAAGCAGCGGCAGCAGGGCCACCGCCACCCAGCTCGCCCGGGACTCGGCCGAGCTGGGGGCTGTGGATTCGGGCCCCAGGATCTGGCGTAGCCGCTGGGCCCAGAGGGGATCACGGCGATGGGCGAACAGGGCGGGGAGCTCGGGATCCAGCTGCGGTTGCTGCAGCCAGCAGGCGAGCAGCCGGATCGCTCCCTCGCCGTCGAGGTGCTCGGCCAGCACCGTCACCAGATCGCGTTCCAGCGGCAGCGTGCCGCTCTCCAAGGCCTCCAGCCAGGGCTCGATCGCCGCTGGCGGGTGGCGACGCAGCTCCTGCAGCCAGCTCCAGCGCTGCGGATCACCGGCAGGGGGCAGGTCTGCGGGGGCGACAGGCTGTGACATGGCGGCGGCCCAGCGCGGTGCGCTCACCATGGCAGAACCGCCCTGGAGCTGATCCTGGCCGAGGGATGACCCGGGCGACAGGGCCTCGGCGACACCAGCGCCGGCATCCGCGCCGCTGGAACCGTCAGGCATGGAGCTCTCGAGCTGGCGGGGGAAGATCCGGTGCGAGCGGACTTCTTTGCTGACAGTGGGGGGTCAGCCGGTTCCGAGCCGGCAGATCTGGTGAAAAGGAATACATTTTTGTCGCGTTGGTGGTCGGCGATGCGGGCGGCGCTTTAAAGCGGAAGCAGCGATCGTCTGGAGAGGTCTCCATGCCGGCAGAGCAGCCGTTCAACCCAGGCCCCAGCAGGGAGGAACCCGCCCGTCGTCGTGGCGCCCAACCCTCCGCCGAGGTGCTGAGCTTCGCAGCGCGCAAGGAGCAGCAGCTGGCCTTCCTGCTCACCCGCCAGCTGGTGGAGGCCCAGTTCCGTCAGGCTGACGGGCCGCGCAGCCAGCGGTTGTGGCAGGAGGTGGCGGCGCTGGAGCTCGATCCGGAGCGGATCACCGCCCTGCTGTACGGCGTCTGCGATCACGACGACAACAGCGCGATGGAGGCGGTGGATCAGCCCTGGGCCTGCGCCGAAGCCCCCCATGGCTTCTGGTCGGTGTGGGCAAGGCGGCCGCGGCCTAGGCAGCGGCCGGCCGGCGCCTGGCCCCGTAGTGCTCCACGAGCAGGCTCTCGAGCGCATCGGGAAGATCGCTGAGCGGCACCCCTTTGTGCTGCAGCGTGGCCAGCCGCGGTTCGGCTCCCATCGATCCCCCCAGAAACACCTTGGCGGCCTCCACCATCTGGCCGCCCTGGCGGGCCTTCGCCCCCATCAGTCCGATCTGCCCCATGTAGGGCTGGCCGCAGGCATTGGGGCAGCCGGTCCAGTGCAGACGGATGCCGTGGGGCAGCACCAGACGCCGCTCCAGTTCCTCCACCACCTGCTGGGCCGTGCTCTTGGTGGGGATCAGCGCGAAGCTGCAATAGCGGTTGCCGGTGCAGCTCACCGCTTCGGCCATCAGCGGTCCGGGATCGAGCCGGTAACGGCTGCGGCGCTGCGGTTCCTCCAGGTCGCGGCAGAGGGATTCCAGGACGTCCTGGCTGACGCCGGTGAGCATCACGTTCTGGCTTTCGCTGAGCCGCAGTTCGCCCTCGCCATGGCGCCGGGCCAGAGCGGCCAGATCGGCCATGCCTTCCCCATCGAGCCGGCCCATCGGCACATTCAGCCCCACCCAGTGCAGGCCGCTCTGCTTCTGGGGGTGCACACCGCAGACATCCCGCGGCGGCCGGCAGACCAGATGGCTGCCGTCGTGGGGCAGCGCCCGGGCGGCGACCGCCGCACCGCGCAGGGCCGTGAGCTCCGCCAGCAGCGCCTCGCGATAGGCCTCAAGGCCCAGGTTCTCTAGCAGATAAAACAATCGGGTGCGGCCGCGCACAGCCCGATCGCCGCTGCGGGCGAAATGGCGCATCAACGCCAGGCTGAAATCGGCCAGCAGTTCCCCGGGCAGCCACAGCCCCAGGGGCACGGCCAGTTCATTGCGCTGGGCCGAGAAGAAGCCGCCCACCATCACCGTGAACCCGAGCTCGCCCTCGCGTCTGGCGGGCAGGAAGGCGAGGTCGTTGTGCAGCAGAAAGCTGTCGGCAGCACCGCCGACCGCCACGTTGAACTTGCGGGGCAGGTTGCGCGGCGCCTCCTCGCCGAGCAGGGCGGCCTGGATCGCCGTGGTGAACGGCCGGGTATCGACGAACTCCTCGGGATCGATGCCAGCCAGAGGATTGCCGGTGACGTTGCGGGGGTTGTCGTGGCCGGACTGGCGGCTGGTGAGGCCGACCCGCTCCATCGCCGCCAGCAGCGGCGGCATATCTTCCAGCAACAGGCCGCGCAGCTGCAGGTTCTGGCGGGTGGTGATGTCGGCGCTGCCGTGTTCCCCACAGCGATCCACCGCCTCGGCGAGCACCTCAAGCTGATCGGCACGGATCACGCCGTTGGGCAGCCGCAACCGCACCATGAATCGCCCGGGTGTGACCGGCCGAAAGAAGATGCCGAGCCATTTGAGATGGATCGTGAGGGTGGCCTCATCGAGCTGCTCCCAGCCGCCGGCGGCCAGCTCCGCCAGGCGGGGGGCAAGATCGAGACCGCAGGCCGTGGCCTTGGCCTCCTCGATCTTGTTGCCGCCGCGGGCCGGGGCCGGCGCGGCAGCGGATGGATCGGCGGGAGCAGCAGCTCCTGAAGAGACGGCAGGCGACGACATGACGGGACAGACACACAGGAACATGAGCACCCGGATGGTCCGGGTGCACTGTGCGGTCCGATCGCTCTCTGGTGGAAACTATCCGATCATGGTCGCGTCCTCTCCTGTTGTCGTTGCTACCGGAATCCGAAGTCGGCGGGCGGAGCGCTGCCCCAGGCCGCACCACCGGTCTGCGCCCTCTGCCTGCGCCCTGCGCCCTGTGCCAGTCGCCTGTGCCGCAGTCCGGGCCAGCGCTGTCTCCCCGTCTCCGTTCCTGGATGCTGGAAAACGTCACCAGCGCCACGGCTGAGGACCATGCAGCTGCCGGAGACTGGAAGGAGTTGTCTGTGCTGCTTCCCTTCTACGCCTGCAGCGTCGCGATGCCCTGGCGTCATTCCCCTGCGGCCACCCTCCTGCCGCCATCCTCACGGCAGCCGTCATCGTGCCGCCCTGCCCTGCGTTGATGCCACGGCCGGCTCGCCATGCCACCGCCATGTCACAGCCTGTCGCATCCCCTGAACCGCCCTCGCCAGCTGCCGTGTCCAACCGTTCTGTTGCAACCTCGCCAGCACCGGCTGCACCGGCTGAAGAACGGCGACGCCAGCGCCTGGCGGCCCTTGGGCCGGAGCGCTCCCGTTTCCGGGAGCTGATCGGCAAGGTGGGCAGCGGCGAACACACCAGCACCGGCCTCGATCGCGATGAGGCCCGGGAAGCGATGCAGCTGATGCTCGCGGGCACGCTGCCGGCCGCCCAGATCTCGGCGTTTCTGATCGCCCATCGCATCCGCCGTCCCACCCCGATCGAGCTGGCCGGGATGTTGGAGGCCTACGGCGCCTGTGGGCCGGTGCTGCAGACGCCGGGCCGCAGCCCCTGGTGCTTCTCGGTGCCCTACGACGGCCGCAGCCGCACGGCACCGCTGCTGCCACTGCTGGCCCTCTGCCTGGCGGCCGCCGAACAGCCGGTGGTGCTGCATGGCGGCGATCCGATGCCGGTGAAATACGGCGTCACCCTGGCGGAGCTGTTCGCCGCCCTGGGGATCGAATGGCGCGGTCTGCCCCTGGCGGCCGTGCAGCAACGGCTCGATCGCCACGGCCTGGCGCTGACCCACCAGCCGGTCCATTTCGCGGCTGCCGAATCGCTGGTGGAGGTGCGCGATCTGATCGGCAAACGGCCGCCGGTGGCCAGCCTGGAACTGCTCTGGACACCGCACCGCGGTCCACACCGGCTGATCAGCGGTTTCGTGCATCCGCCCACCGAAAGCCGCGCCTGGGAGGCCCTGACCGCCGTAGGGGAAAACGATGTGCTCACGATCAAGGGTCTGGAGGGCTCCACCGATCTGCCCACCACCCGCGCCGGCATCACCGCCCGCCTGCGCGCCGGGGTGAGCGAACGGCTGCTGCTCCATCCCCGCGACCACGGCATCAGCGCCGCCGAGGTGCCCTGGAGCGACCTGGAGACCTGGCGGCAGCAGGCCCTGGCGGCCCTGCAGGGGGAGGGCCCCCTGGCGGAGGCCCTGCTCTGGAATCTGGCGGCCCTGCTCTGGCTCGATGGTCGCTTCCGCGATCTGACCGGGGCCCTCGATCAGGCGCGGGCGCTGCTGATGGCCCGCTGCGGCGAGCGTCTGCGCCAGGAGCTGGCGAGATGAGCAGCAACGATCGACAAGCGCACATCTTTGGATTCGAGGCTGATTTCAGCGCCGATCTGCGCTGCATCCCGATGGCGGTGCGCCGCAAGCTCGATCTGGCCGGTGTGAAGCTGAAGCTGGTGCATTGGCATGGCCTCAGCGATCAGGAACGCCAGCAGCTGCTGGCCTGGTCGGACCAGCCCGACGCCCTGCTGGCCCTGCGCCACTGGCTGCTGGAGCGCAGCGCCACGCTGCCCCAGGGGCCGGCCCGGCCGCTGGAGCCGGCATCGGGCCTGCCGTGGCAACAGGAAGGCGAGGTGCCGGAGCTGCTGTTGCAGTCGTGCCGGCAGCTGGGCCTGGAGCTGCGCCAGGGCGGCTGGAGCCAGCTGGATGAACTGCAGCGCTTCGCCCTGCTGAAACTCAGCCATCCCGGCCATGAGCACCGCAATCTGCCACTGGCCCTGGCGGAATTTGATCTGCTGGTGGTTCCGCAGAACGGATCGGGCAGGGTTGATCGGCAGGCCTGAGAAGCCGGCCTGAGCAGCAGAACGGATCGGCCAGGTCGACCGCTGCTGCGCACCGGTGGCTCAGAGCGCACCGCTGAGCGGCCTGTTGTTCGCCTTGTCTGGGGCGTCCCCAGCCCACTGGACGGGGAGACAGCCACTGGCCCCCCCGCAGCCGCCACGGGCCGCAGGCGGCAGCGACCGCAAGCAGCAAGGCCGCAAGCAGCAGGAGCCGCAAGCGCCAGGCGCATCCGGACACCCGCTTCCGTCGATTGTTCTGTATCAGACGCCACCGACCATCGGTACCGCGCCGTGGTTTCTTTCCCTGGTCGGTCAGCCTGAGCGCCGGCAAGTCTTTCTCCCCTGGGTTCCTTGTTGCGAAGCCCTCGGAAGTCGCTGGCCGGTCGCTCTCTCTCCCACCTGCCGCGTCTCACTTTCACGCTGTGGTGTCGGGTTGATTCAGCCCCTCTGATGAGTCAGCGGCGGTCATGGCTTGTCGTCCGATCTGCTGCCACCCACCTGTCTGCTGCCACCCACACGGTTGCGTTCAGGCTGTCGTGAACCGGATTCTTTCGTCCACCGCCGCTGGCTGCCCTGCGCGGCTGCCCGATCCCGGCCCCTTGCCGCTCCGCTGAGTTCCGCAACGCCCTGCGCTTTTTTCCATGGCCTCCGTCTCCCGTCGCCAGTTTCTGATCACCGCCGCCGGTTCCGCCGCCGGCACCGTTCTGCTCGCCGCCTGTGGCGGTCAGCGCAACGGCAGCAGCCCCACCCCGTCCAGCAGTGGAGCCAGCGGCGGCGCTGCCCCTGAAGTGAAGGAGGCCACCCTCGGCTTCATCGCCCTCACCGATGCCTCGCCCCTGATCATCGCCAAGGAGAAGGGCTTCTTCGCCAAACACGGCATGCCCGATGTGAAGGTGGTCAAGCAGACCTCCTGGGCCGTCACCCGCGACAACCTGGAACTGGGCAGTGAGCGCGGTGGCATCGATGGCGCCCATATCCTCTCGCCGATGCCGCTGCTGCTGACCGCCGGCACGATCACCAAGAGCAAGCAACCGCTGCTGATGTACACCCTTGCACGGCTCAATCTGCAGTGTCAGGGTCTATCGGTAGCGAAGGACTATCTCGGTGAAAAACGCACGATCGACAACGCGGCCGGCCTGAAGAAGGCGGCTGCCGCTGCGGCATCCAAGGGCAAGAAGTTCAAGGCTGCCGTGACTTTCCCCGGCGGTACCCATGACCTCTGGATGCGCTACTGGCTCTCGGCCAACGGCATCGATCCCAACAAGGATGCCGACCTGGTGGTGGTGCCGCCGCCGCAGATGGTGGCCAACATGCAGACCGGCACCATGGACACCTTCTGCGTGGGTGAACCCTGGAACCAGCGCCTGGTGAACAAGAAGCTGGGTTACACCGCCGCCCAGACCGGAGAACTCTGGAAGCTGCATCCCGAGAAGGCCTTCTCGATGCGAGCCGACTGGGTTGACAAAAATCCCAAGGCGGCCCAAGCGCTGCTGATGGCAGTGCAGGAGGCCCAGATCTGGTGTCAGGACCCGGCCAACCTTGACGAGCTCTGTGAAATCACATCGAAGGACAAATACTTCAAGGCCGCTGTGAAGGACATCAAACCCCGCCTGGCCGGTACCGTGGACTATGGCGACGGTCGGGTGGAGAAGAGCAGCCCCTATGTCATGAAGTTCTGGGATGACAACGCCTCCTTCCCGTTCAAGAGCCACGACACCTGGTTCGTCACCGAGGATATGCGCTGGGGCTATCTGCCGGCCAGTACCGATATCGCCGCCCTGGTGAACCAGGTGAACCGGGCTGATCTCTGGAAAGAGGCTGCCAAGGCGATCGGCCAGGAGAAGGCGATTCCCGCCAGCGATTCCCGCGGCAAGGAAACGTTCTTCGATGGCGTTGTCTTTGATCCTGAAAATCCCAAGGCCTATCTCGATGGCCTGAAGATCAAAGCCATGGCCTGAGCCTGGCCACGGCCCCTCCCTGGCCCCGTATCCGGGCCGGCGCAGCCTCTGCTCTGCCCGCGCCCGGATCCTTTCCGCCTCTCCTGTTTGCCGTCCCTTCCCCATGACCTCCGCTGCGACTCTCTCCCGCACGCCCCGTCGCCGCAGCACCCATCCCCTGGCCATCCGATTGCGCCGGTCGATGCCCTATCTGGTCTGCATCGGCGCCTTCCTGCTGGCCTGGCAGCTGCTGTCCCTGCTGATCGGCGTGGGGCGGCTGCCGGGGCCGATCAATGTGCTTGTGGACACGTGGGATCCCTACATCAGCCAGCCGTTCTTTGATGACGGCGGCACCAGCAAGGGCCTGGGCTGGCAGATTCTGATCTCGCTCACCCGCGTCGGCATGGGCTATGGCCTAGCTGCGGTGGTGGGGATCGCAATCGGTGGAGTGCTGGGATTGAATCGCTTCATCGGCAAGGGTCTTGATCCGGTGATTCAGGTGCTGCGCACCGTGCCACCCCTCGCCTGGTTTCCGATCTCGCTGATGGTGTTTCAGGATGCCAACACCTCGGCGATCTTTGTAATCTTCATCACAGCGATCTGGCCGATCATCATCAATACAGCGGTCGGCATCCTTGAGATCCCGCAGGATTACACCAATGTGGCCCGGGTGCTGCGCCTACGCAAGGCGGATTACATCCGTAGCATTGTGATCCCGGCCACCGTGCCTTATGTGTTCACCGGTCTGCGGATTTCGGTGGGTCTGGCCTGGCTGGCGATCGTGGCGGCGGAAATGCTCAAGGCCGATGGCGGCATCGGCTACTTCATCTGGGATGCCTACAACGCCGGTGGCGATTCCAGCTCCAGCCAGATCATCCTGGCGATTCTTTATGTGGGTCTGGTCGGGCTCTGCCTCGATCGCCTTGTCGCCTGGGCCGGCCGTCTGATCGCTCGCGGAGCCGCCTGAGATGCAGCCCTACCTCACTGTTGACCACATCACCCAGACCTTTCCGCTCGAGGGTGGTGGCCAGTACGTGGCCCTCAAGGATATCGATCTGACGATCCGTGAAGGCGAATTCGTCTCCCTGATCGGCCACAGCGGCTGCGGCAAGAGCACCCTGCTCAACCTGATGGCCGGTCTCACCCAGGCCAGCAGCGGCGGCATCCTGATCAAGGGGCGCCAGGTGGTGGAACCGGGCCCGGATCGGATGGTGGTGTTTCAGAACTATTCGCTGCTGCCCTGGCAGAGCGTGCGCCAGAACGTGGCTCTGGCGGTGAACCGGGTGCTGCGCGACCTCAGTGCTGCCGAGCGGCGTGAACGGGTGGAGGCCAGCCTCAGGTTGGTGGGTCTGAGCCAGGCTGCCGATCGCCTGCCCGCTGAACTCTCCGGTGGCATGAAGCAGCGGGTGGCGATCGCCCGCGCCCTCTCGATCCGGCCCAGTCTGCTGCTGCTCGATGAACCGTTCGGAGCGCTCGATGCCCTCACCCGCGGCAATCTGCAGCAGCAGTTGATGCAGATCTGTCAGGAATCGGGGGTCACGGCCGTGATGGTCACCCACGATGTCGATGAGGCGCTGCTGCTCTCCGATCGCGTCGTCTGCCTCACCAACGGACCCGAGGCCCGCATCGGCCAGATCCTGCCAGTGCCGTTCCAGCGGCCCCGCAACCGGCTGGAGGTGATGGATCAGCCGGGTTATTACGAGCTGCGCAGTGAACTGATCGGCTTTCTGCAGCAGCAGCGTCGCCTGCGCCAGCGACGCCTGGAGCTGGAGCGCCAGGCGGAGGCCAGCCGTCAGGCCGAGGTTCAGGCCCGGAGTCGCCAGCCCGTTCAGGGACCGGTGTGCCGCGTGCCTTCTCTGGTGCGCGTTGGCTACATGCCCGGCCTCGATGTGGCGCCCCTGGCAATGGCCCTCGATCAGGGCCTGTTCAATCCCGAGGCCCTGCGGGTGGCCCCGATCAGCTACGCCACCTGGGAACGGCTGGAGCTGGCTCTGCGGGAGGGTCAGGTCGATGTGGCGATCACGCCGGCCAGCACACCGCTGCGCCTCAGCCTCGGCCTCGACGGCCGTTCCCCCTGGCCGGCGATCACCCCGATGACGGTGAGTCGCAATGGCAATGCCCTGTGCATCGCCCGCCATCTCGGCGATCTGGGCGTGGAGGATCCCGCCAGCCTGCGCGAGTGGTTGCAGGGTCGCGATCGTCCGTTCAGCGTGGCGGTGCCACAGCGCCAGGGGATGAGCGAGCTGCTGCTGCGCCACTGGCTGGCTGGCGCCGGCATCGATCCGGAGACACTGGTGCGCTTCGTGACGATGTCGCCGATGGCGATGCCGGCCAGTCTGCGCACCGAGCAGGTGGATGCGTTCATCGCCGGCCGTTACCGCGTCGCTGAAGCGGTGCAGGAGGGTCTGGCGCTGGTGCTGGCCACCGATCGCCAGATCTGGCAGGACCACCCGGAGAAGGTGCTCACCTGCCAGGAAACCTGGGCCGCCACCCACCAGGAGGCCCTGATCGCCCTCTGCGCCGGCCTGATGCGGGCGGCGGAACGCTGCGACGACAGCGATCAGCGCCAGGCGATGGTGCAGGTGCTCAGCCAACCCCAGTGGCTCGGCCGGCGAGCCTCGTCGGCGCTGAGCCGGCAGTTCCGGCTACGGCCCGAGGAGGAGACGGCCCGGATGCGTTTCAACCACTTCCATGTGGATCGGGCCCATGTGAGCCATCCGGCCGAGGGTTGCTGGATCCTCAGCCAGCTGGCCCGCTGGAGCTGGTGTCCCTTCCCCAGCAACCGGGTGGAGCTGCTCAGCCAGGTGTATCGCCAGGATCTGTGCGAACGGGCCCTGGAGCAGGCCGGCTTTGCGGTGCTGCCCCTGCCCCGCGGCAACTTCCTGTTGGCCGATGGTCTGCGCTTTGATCCCGATGATCCGCTCGCCTATCTGCGTCAGCTGCCCGGTGAACCGGCGCCGCCGCTGCGGCCGCTGACGATTCCCTGGGGAGACCCTCAGGCGACCACCGGCGCCGACGCCGCGAAGCCCCCTGCTCCGTCCGACGCCCTTCCCGCCCCCACCCCGATCCAACGCTGAGCCCATGCAGGTCCAATCCAGCAGCACCGGTGCCCCGGCCCTCGCCACGGCGCCCCCATCTGAGGCCTTTCTGCAGTTTCAGCAGGTGAGCCAGGTGTTTGAAGGGCGCCGCGGTCGTTTCGAGGCGCTGCGCGATGTCAATCTGTCGGTGCGGCAGGGTGAATTTCTCTGTGTGATCGGCCATTCCGGCTGCGGCAAGAGCACCTTGCTGAACATGGTTTCCGGCTTCCTCACCCCCAGCGGTGGCAGCGTCAGCCTGCGGGGTATCCCGATCGCGGCACCGGGTCCCGATCGGATGGTGGTGTTCCAGAACTATTCGTTGCTGCCCTGGTTGAGCGTGCGCCAGAACGTGGCGATGGCGGTGCGGGCCGCCCGGCCCCAGCTCACGACCGCCGAGCACAATGAGGTGGTGGAGCATCACCTGGCGATGGTGGGATTGCTGGATGCCCAGCACCGCCGCCCCGACCAGATTTCAGGTGGCATGAAGCAGCGGGTGGCGATTGCCCGCGCCCTGGCGGTGCGGCCCGAGGTGCTGGTTCTCGATGAACCGTTCGGGGCCCTCGATGCAATCACCAAGGAGGAGCTGCAGGAGGAACTGCTGGCGATCTGGCGGGAACAGCGCCCGACGGTGCTGATGATCACCCATGACATCGATGAGGCCCTGTTCCTGGCCGATCGAGTCGTGATGATGACCAACGGCCCGGCTGCCACGATCGGCGAGATCATGGAGATTCCATTCGAACGCCCGCGCACCTACGAGACGATTCAGAACGATCCCCGCTACGGCCAGCTGCGCAATCACGCCCTTGATTTTCTGTTCAGGCGCTATGCCCATGAGGAGGAATGACTGCAGGCGATCAGATGGTTCCTGCGCTTGATCGTTGTGCCCCTACCTCTACATCTATCCAGAGCGGCAGCGCGAATCGCCTTGATTCATCTGCTCGACACCAACATCCTGATCTATTGGATCAAAACGTACCCACCTCAGGTCACTGAGCGCATCAACGTCCTGGCCGAGGATGACTCCCTGGCGTTGTCCCTCATCACCTGGACCGAGCCGAGGACTCCATCCTGACCGGCGCCAACCCCTTGGCCGGCTGGCTGAGCTCTCCTCGCCCACTGGCGGGCGCTCACACCCTGAGAGGCCAGCAATGCCCAAACGCCAAGCCTCGACCAGCAATCGTGATCCGCCTGAGCGAACGGACACCTGTCCTGGCCGTGGGGGGGCGAATGTTTCAGCACACTCCTCCAGTGCGGCGGTCACCGTGCAAGCTGGGACTGCAGCGTTCGCCAAGCCATGTCGGTTGCCCTGATTTCTTTGGCGGAGCTCGGCACCTGGGCACCATTGCCCGATCGCGCTGACCCCATAGCTCTGCTGGAGGCCCAGGAGGCAACCAGGATCCCGTGGCTGGTTCCGGAACGGCATCGGCGCATGGCGGCCAGTGCCTTCGCCTTCTTCCGCGGCTCACCAGTGGTGATGGCGGCCGATCTGGGTCGGGCTGCCCACTCTGGCCTGGAGGTGCAGGTCTGCGGCGATGCTCACCTTCTCAACTTTGGCTTCTATGCATCCCCCGAGCGGGCCCTGCTTTTCGATACAACGACTTCGATGAGACTGCACGCGGTTCCTTCGAGTGGGATCTCAAAAGATTGGTCAGCAGCCTGGTGATTGCGGCCCAATCCCTGCACTTATCTGCAGCCTGGCAGGAGAAAATAGCCCGACATGGCGCCAAGGCCTACCGCAAGGAGATGCAACGACTTGCCGATCAATCCCGCCTTGATGCCTGGTACCAGCGAATCGATGTCGATAGCTTGATTGCCAAGCTGCCGAGAGGGTCTTTTCGTGAGCATCTGCTGCAAGTCTCAGCGCACGCTCGTCAGCGCGACAGCCGTCAGGCGGTGCGCAAGCTCTGCAAGATCGGCGCTGATGGCCAGCTGCACATTCGCCATGACCCACCCCAGATCTGGCGTCATGCCCAGATGGAGGCAGAACGAGATCTTGTGGATCCGCTGCAGCTGCGAGTGGAGCACGCTTTTGCAGGTTATCTGGAGAGTCTGCGGCCAGAGCTGCGTCGCTTCCTGAGCGGTTATCAGTTGGTGGATACAGCGAGCAAGGCAGTAGGAGTGGGCTCGGTGGCCACCCGCTGCTCGATCGGCCTTCTTGTGGGTTCCCGGGAGGATGATGTGCTGGTGTTGCAGAGCAAGCAGGCCGAGGCTTCTGTGCTGGCCCCGTTCACCACCAGTCCTTCTGCTCCCCATCAGGGGCAGCGGGTGGTGGGAGGACAGCGCCTGATGCAGACCGTGAGTGATCCCCTGCTCGGCTGGACCACCAATGCCCACCACGAGCATCTCTACTGGCGCCATTTCCGTGATTGGAAAGGATCGGTGCAGCTGGAGCAACTGGATGCTGAGGACCTGGATCTCTACGGCGAGCTCTGCGCCGCGACCCTTGCCAAAGCGCATGCACGCTCCGGTGATCGCAACGCTCTGGCCGCATTCATGGCAGAGGGCAAGCGGTTTGACCAGGCGATCGCGACCTATGGCGTGGCCTATGCGGCTCAATCCAGAAGCGACTACCAGCTGTTTCTAGCTGCCCTTGCCTCAGGACGAATGACAGCCGAACCGGCTCGACTATCCGACTACCGATAAATTAAACCCCAACAAATAGCAACAACGGCACTCAACCAAGGAGGTGCATCTCATCCATGTAGAATCCAGAACAAAAGCGGAAGGGTGCACCGAAGAAGCGCAGGATCTCTTTGGCGCGCTCCAGAGGGGAGGGCCGACATCAGATCGGAGCCATTGGCAATGGGTTCCGCAATACGCCTGCTGTTTTTATTATGTCATTAACCGGTAGTACCTGTTTAAGGTTATGTCTCAAATCAACGAGCCAATCCCAAACTGGCCCAACCTTGCACAACTTGGCGCCGAGTTGGGAACGAAGCCAAGAAAATCCCAAAAACGATTGATCCCAGACGATTTGCTGGTCGTTCCAAAGCGTTTCAAGACATGGGTCGCCTTGCTCGCGATCAGCGTTGGCCTGGGCAGGGGATCGGCGGGCTGTTGCTGGGGCTCGCAGGGCTGCGGGAAGGTGGCGTCTGTCGTGGGCTGGTTCGCCGAGGCCAACCAGATTTTTGTCTACCCCGGACTGGCGCTATGCAGCTGCCGGTATCCGTCAGGCTGAAGCGGCTCACTGGCAGGGCCGGGGCACTTGCCGCCGTTGAGCGTCTTTATCAGGACCATGGCGATGAGCTGAAGCAGCTGGCCGATGCCTGAGCCGCAATGGCTCGATCCCGATCTGGTCGACGCGCTGCATCAGCAGTCTTTGCGTCTGCATGGCGGGCTTGCCGGAGTCCGCGATGTCCATGGTGTGGAAGCCGCGATCGCCTCACCGCACAACCTCTGGGCCTACGGGGGGGAGAGAATCTGTTCCGCCTTGCTGCCCATCTGCTGGTGAGCCTGGCCCAGGTGCATGACACCACCAGCGTGGAGGCCATCGCGCTCTGGCTGCATCTTTCCACCACGATCCAGCTGTGATGGGCGGCCGACCCTGCATCCGCGGTCTGCGGTGCAGGCGAGGCTGTTCTGGACAACCAGAGCGCCCCAGGGCTTGCGTTCAAGCACTTGCGATCATCGCTGGCCGCCCCCAGGCAAGAATGCAGCCTTGACCGTTTGTGTTGCATGGCCATCACACCAAACCAGACTGAGCTGAATCCCCTCGCCCCTGGCTCCCTTGATGCGGCCCTGAACTGGCGTTATGCGGTGAAGGCCTTTGACACCTCGCGGCAGATCGAGCCCACCACCTGGGCGGCACTGGAGAACAGCCTGGTGATGAGCCCCTCGAGCTACGGGCTGCAGCCCTGGAAGTTCCTGGTGATCGGTGATACCGCCCTGCGCGCGGAGCTGCGCCCCCATTCCTGGAACCAGAGCCAGATCACCGATGCCTCCCACCTGGTCGTGTTCCTGGCCAAGCGCGAGATCACCCCGGCCGACCTCGACCAGCTGATCGACGCCACCAGCGCGGTGCGCGGCGTGCCTGCCGAGCAGTTGGGTTTCTACCGGGATCTGATGCAGAAGGATCTGATCGACGGGCCCCGCAGCCAGCAGATCGAGCGCTGGGCATCCAATCAGGTGTACATCGCCCTGGGCACCTTCATGACCGCCGCGGCATTGCTGGGGGTGGATACCTGCCCGATCGAGGGCTTCTCGCCGCCCGATTACGACCGGATCCTGAGACTGGAGGACAGCGATTACCGCAGCTGTGTGGTGTGCGCGGCGGGCTATCGCGATGCCTCTGACAAATACGCCGGCCTGGCGAAGGTGCGCTACGCCTCTTCTGAGCTGATCGAGCACCGCTGAATCAGGCACGGGGCTCCTCCCATGCGGGTGTCGCACCGAGAGGTGCGCTTGGTAACTCGCTCGGAGCCGTGTTGTTGGCACTCTGTGTCGGCCGAGCGTTGTTGGCGATCTTCCGGCAGCCCGCTCTGGAGCCGCAACAGGTCGCCACTGAAGAGAACTGAAGGAGCCGGCGAGCCGCACCGACCATGCTGATCCGTTCTTGCCCATGAAGCCCGTGCAGTGCCGCGCGGGTGATGGGGTATGAAGTTGAGGCGTTGGTACGGAGCGGCCGCATTCAGGGCTGCGGCATTCCATCGGGTCGCTGACGTCAGATTCTCGGCAGCTGCAGATTTCCACCCTCTCGGCAGCGCATTCACCCTGGGAACCAAGAACGGGCCTCAGTTCCCGATAACGTCTATTCCATGATTCGATGTCACGATCAGGATGCTCACACTGCTCAAATACAGCACCCATGACTGCCATGCCTGTCAGAGCATGGCCGCCATCGATTCGAAGGTGGCAGCCGAGCTGGGCCTGGCGTTCATCGATGTCGATCTGCGCAATCCCGAGATTTACAAGCACTACCGCCGCATTCTGCTGGAGCAGCATCCCCTCAAAAGTGCTCTTGCCCTGCCGAGTTATCTCCTGGTCAGCGATCCAGAGGAATGGGCACAGATTCATGCCGAAATCGTCGGCGCCATGCCGGAGCAGGAGTTCCGCTCCCGCCTGCAGGCGTTGATCCGTAGGGTCTCTTCCGTCATGGCGAGCGCTGCTCCTGCAGGACCAGATGATTGAAGAGTGTGGTCACAAAGCTGAACATCAGAAAGGGCAGCGAGAGTGTGAATAGCAGGGCGATCAGCGTGATTCCCACGATCGGATGCTCCGCTGCCATCAGCGCCATTCCTGTGGCAAGCCCCAGAAATGACAGGAGCAGCCATACCAGAATCTGCCCGTAGATATCGCCGTAGGTTAGTGTGCAGCGGAGCTGGAGGGGAGGGTACGTGCTCATCTGTCCAATCCAAGAAGGAGCCAATGTTGTGGTTGACCAGAGCCTGCCTCTCAGGGGCGTGTTCGCTGCCCCTGGAGTGGCCCAGTATGGCTATGAATAACTGGCGTGAATGTCTGCAGTACCGGGCGAAACGACTGGATCGCTCTCTCCTGTTTCTCTCTAACTCTCCAGATCCAGGCAGGATGTCACTGATGGCTGATCCGAGGCGCTCTGCAGCACATCCGCGACTCTTTCTCTCCTCCGTTGTCTGCTGTTGATGCCATGGCTTTGCGTGATGCAACCTACGTCCCCTGCCATAAGGGCGGTGCGATCTGCGAGCAGCAGGGTAACCACGCTGATTTCCGTGTCGGCTGGGGCTATGTCGAAATCGACATTCACACCCACAAGATGAATGAGATCACGCGGACAGATACCGTGCTGGCCGCATGGCCAAGGGTCCGATCTGCGGCATGGTGGTGCCCACCGCCACGGCCCTGTCAGCACAACGGGCGGGCCGCACCTTTTACTTCTGCAGCCAGCGCTGCCGGCAGACCTTCCTGGCGCCGGAGCAGCAGCAGCGCCGCCGCATCGGCATCGCGCTCGGCGGAGTGTTGGCCCTGGCGATCCTGCGCGCTGCTTCCTATCTGGCCCTGGCCACTGGATCAGAACCCAGAGGCTGCAGCGCCAGTGGATCTGGTCGCCTTCAGGAGCAGGACCATGACGAGTATTCTCTCAGCTTCCGTACCACTGCAGCAGGGAGCGGCGGGTGCGGCCCCGGTTCCGGCAGGTTCATCTCCAACCACGCCCCCACCTGGCGCGCCAGAATTTAGGGCTGGGGCGGTATGCCGATGGGCGCGCGCTCCGCTGATGCCCGCTTCATCGTGATGATGATTCCCCACCATGAGGGGGCGATCGCCATGGCGGATCTTGCTCTGCAGCGCTCCAGGCGTCCAGAGGTCCGAGGATTGGCCCAACGGATCCGCAGCAGTCAGAGCAGCAAGAACGCTCAGATGCGTCGCTGGTGGGGGCGTAGATCGAGAAGATCGAGAAGATGGCCCGCTGGTATCAGCAGTGGTTCGGCACGACGACCCGTTGAGGCCACCCGGGGGCGCGCCGATGATCGACTCGGCTGGCTGGGTCAGGTCGCCTTGCTGAGCGATCGGCTCAGCGCACTGCTCAGCGAGGAGTGGCGACCAGCACGGCAGAGGCAGGAGCGGGCGTTCGCCCCCCACAGGCCTCCCAGCTGTCGAGCATCCCGAACAGTTCGGCCTGCAGACCCTGCAGCGCCTCGATTTTTTCTCCGATTTCACCGGCCTTGCTGCGGATCCGCGCTTTCAGCTCACTGCAGGTGCAGACGCCTGAACGCCGCGACGCGAGGATCTGGCGCACATCCGGCAGGGGGATCTCCATCGCCCGCAGGGTGCGGATCAGGGTGAGCTCGCTGAACACGGCCTCATCGAACAGGCGATAGCCGCCCTCGCTGCGGCCGATCGGGTGGATCAGGCCCTCGTCGCAGTAGAAGCGGATCGTCTTGACGGTCAGGCCAGAGCGGCAGGCCACCGCGCCGATCTTCAGGGACGCACGGGAGGGCTCGGCAGACACCACTTGACTCTCCACCAAGAGGAGAGTGCATCGTAGGGCTCACCTGCTGCCTGCGTTGTTTCGATGCGCTCTGCTCCCGCCGCCCTGACGCTGCTCGGCCTGCTGACGGCCACGGTGCCGGTCCGGGCCCAGATGGATCCGCATCAGCACTCTCCCATGGCGATGCCCACCCCAGCCGCTGGTCAGGCGCCGGCCGCCTCGCCAACACCAATCCCAAGGGATCACAGCACCCACAACCACGATGTGGGCCCAGCCGGCAGCACCTACGACCTGCGCTGGATCGACGCGATGGCGGCGCACCACACCGGGGCCCTGCGCATGAGCGAATTCGTGTTCGACATCGGCGTGCCGGGGGTGGGATCGCTTGGCAAGACGATCTGGCGTGATCAAGCCCAGGAGATCAAGGCAATGGGCCAGTGGCGCAGGGTCTGGTACCCGCAGGCTCCTGTGTATCCCGTGGCTCTCAGACCGGGTGGCGATCCCAATGCAATGGCCGATCTGGTGCGCATGAGCAGCGCGCAGATCCAGGCCATGCAGATGATGAGTTCACGGCCTACGGCTGAGAACCGGGTGACCTGGTTCCTTGAAGGGATGCTGCACCATCACGGTGGTGCGTTGATCATGGCCCACGATGCGTTGGAAAAGTCCAGCAATCCGACGATCCGGCGCCTGGCCCGAGAGATCATCGTCGCCCAGCGGCGGGAAATCATCCAACTGCGCAAGATGTTGCAGCACAATGGCTTAAACAAGCCGGAGTACCACCAATACGACAATCTATTTTCTCTGAACTAATCCCGTCTCTAGTCTACAGCGGCGAATGGATTCACCTGCAGAACCACGTCAGCGATGAACAGGCCGTTCGGTAGACATCGAGACGGCCCCTTCATGGCTTCGGCCGACACCTTCAGCCGACCCTCTCAGCCAATGGATCTCACACCATCCACCACCCTTGCCAAGATCGCCAGCCAGGTCCCGGCCCTGACGCGTGAGCTGGAGCGACTCGGCAGACGCTGATCCTGCTGGCGGCGATCGCCGAGGGCGACGGCACTCTGCCCCTGGAGCTGGTGCAACAGCTGCTGTTTGGCCGCGGGCTGGTGCTGCTGTTGCCCCTGCTGATGCAGGGCGATCACCAGGGTCCACAGAGTCAGGAGATAGGCGGCGTCGAAGCTCGGCTCCGTGGCCACACCGAACGTGCGTGCATTCAGCAGCATCGAAACCACCCGACCCCTTCCTCCGGCTGGTCAGGCTCGATGGGTCAAGAGTATGGGCCTCACAACAACGCCCGGAGCGTTGGCCCAGGGCGTTGGCCTGCTCAGCTGTCCGGCGACAATGAAGTTGGCCGGTCGGCGACAAGCTCGTTGGCCGGTGGCGTGAGTGCGGGAGACCCTGGCGCTGATGCGCAGGGCCCATGGGATGCCGGCACCACTGACGAGCCACCAACGCAATCTGTTCATGGCAAAACGACGAGGTGGCAGCAGCCAGGAGGCTGCTGCCGCAGCGGCGGGCATCTCAGTGCGCAGTGCCCGCCGGATTGAGCGGAATCAATTGCAGCCGCAGGCGAACCAGCCCCGCGGGCGGACCCG
>JBJTQH010000131.1:0-33754 GCA_046075505.1 Cyanobium sp.
TCCGTCCAGGGGGTGGGACGAACACCAAGACCCCAGTTGCCGCAATGGGTCTACGCCTTTTCAAGATGATTTCACTTCAACCACGCATGTGCTTTGGGGGCCCCGATGGGGGCGATTACCGCCTTCCAGGAGCCGTGTGGACGCTACGAGTAGTGTCCCCTGCCTGGTCAAACGCTATATCCAGCCCCTGAACGGATACCTGTTATAAGTCGCGTCGTTTCCTGGCACGCTGCTCTCGCAACGACGCTCTTCTTGGCGACCAACACCCCCATCTACGCCGCCCCGCAAGCCAGCGCACCAACGAATCCCCCAGCGCCTGCATCGCAGGCCACCCCTGCAAGCCCTGCCACGAGAAAAGCTGTTCGAGCTGCGCAAGCTGCCGATGAGGCCTTTGGCAAACTCAATGCATCCGAACAGCGAAGTGAGATAATTCCCCGTATGATTAAAGTAAAAAAGCAGGCTCTTCAGGCCTGGGAAAAAACAGGGATGGACGTTGAGATTCATGTACGGCGTATCCAATTGGCAGCGCTCTATTTGCAGGGTGGAGATCTGCGCCTTGGCCAACAAGTCATCAAGGAGGCGCTTCAAGCCAGTAGCAATCCTCAATCGCCGACGTTCCAGTGGCGAATATCGGAGCTAGCATCCGCGGCCATGCTCGCCCAGGAAGCTGGTGATTATCATTCTGCTATTGGCTTTTTTCGCGAACTCATCGAGATTGGCAAAAAGCAAGGATCCCTCAAATTTATCGGCAGTTCCTTTAACTCTCTTGCCGGAATTTATTCAAGCCTGGGCGAATACAACGAAGCCAGCAAGGCAATGGCGTTAAATAGGGAGTTTTTAAAATCATACAAAGGCAGTGAGCCTACGGCTCCGCGTTGGCACTCCCTGCTGCACGCAGACGTTAGCAGGTGGTTCCAGCTTGGGGAGATCAACAGGGCCATGCTGGTCGTCGATGAAGTGAAGCGAATGCAAGCTTCAGTCTTGAGCCAAGAGAGCGAGAAAGACCGTTCGGGAATGCAAGCGATGGCCTCTGTTGTTGGAGCATTCGCCTGTGACAAGCCGGCAACATCAACTCCAAACTTAATACGCTCAACCTCTTCAGCGCCCTCGGGTTCGCGCTTAGTGTCGAGCCAGGGTTGGAGTCCGGCGAAGATCGAGCAAACAGCGAAAGCCAAGTCCAAAGGCTATGGCTATGCAGAGCAGATTGAAAAAGCCAAGGCAGAGGGCGTCTGGATGTCTGAAGCGGCTTTTCTCGATCTAGAAGCGGTCAATGCGCTAATGAGTGGCGATTTGAATCAGGCTGTAATTCTCAATCAGCGGGCGCTTGCCCTCGCCCGCAAGCGGCACGCAGCCCCGCAAGAGGCGGCACTCGTTAGAAAGTTGGCAGAGATCGCTATTGACCAAGGCAAGCCTCAGCAGGGATTGCAATTGCTTCAACAAGCCCTCTCGCTTCAGGAAGCCCTTGGATTGCGTCCAGACCAGGCCAATACCCTGAAAAGCATCTCATTCCTGTATAAGAGCCTTGGCGCCGAGCCCCAGTCACTCAGCTATGCGGAAAAAGCTCGCTTCCTTGCCGAGAGCCTGTCAATTCCTGCTGAAGAAATCACGGCTCTGAGCATGATTGCATCGATTCACAAACAACGGCAGCGCTTGCCTGAGGCTGAACAGGCGTTGTTGCAAGCCATGTCAATCGCTGAGCGCAGCGGAAATTGCTGGCAACAGTCCCAGCTTCACAATCAGCTGGCTACTCTTCTCGCCGATTCGGGAAACCTGCGCGATGCAGCGATCCACGCGGCGAAAGCGGACACCATCGCTGGTTTGTTGCTCAGCGATGAGTATCAACGATTTGGGCAAGCCCTGGCCAGGCGCGTCAAGGCGAACGTTCTTCTCAAGCAAGGCAACCCCCAAGCAGCAGCGAAACAAGCGGAAGACGCCTTGCGTTTAATCAAGCAACGCAGTAACCCCAGGCACCAGACCTACATCCTTACCACCCTCGCTGAAGCCCACGTCGCCTTGGGGGATCTGCCCAAAGCGGTGGCGCTTTATCAACAGCAACTGGATCTCCTCACCGCCATGAACCTGCCGCCTGAAAAGGCGCAAACCCTCTATGCCGTCGCCCAGCTGCAGCGCCGACAGGGTGATCGGGCCGCCGCACTGGCCACGATCAACCAGGCGATTGCCATCGTGGAGGCGATGCGCAAGCAGGTGGTGGATCCAGAGCTGCGCACCAGCTTCTTTGCCAGCAAGCAAGACTTTTATACCTTCAAGATCGACCTGCTGTTGGAATGGCATCACCAGCAACCCGGCGTTGGCCACGCCGCCGAAGCCTTCCACACCAGCGAACGCAGCCGCGCTCGCACCCTGCTGGAGCTGCTCGACGACGCCCGCGCCGACGTCCGCCAGGGGATCGCCCCCGATCTCCTGGAACAGGACAAGACCCTCCAAGATCGACGCACCGCCCTCGACAAACGCTGGCAGCAGGCTTTCTCCGAAAGAGGCGATCCTTCCCTGCTGCCGCAGTTGCAGCAGGAACGGCAGCAACTCCTCCAGCAGACGCAGGAGTTGCGCCAGACGATCCGCGCCCGCTCGCCTCGCTACGCCGCACTGACCGATCCAGAACCGCTCACCCTGGAGCAGGTGCAGCAGCAACTGCTCGATCCACAAACCGTGTTATTGCACTATGCCCTGGGCGCCGATCGCAGCCATCTGTGGGTGGTGACGCATGACGCGATGCAGGTGCATCGTTTACCTCCCAAGCACCAGATCCGTGAAGCTGTGTGCTATTTCCGCTCAAGCCTCGGCCTTCAAAAAGGAGATGGGTGCCCTGGCCGCAGTCAGGATGACGCGGCCACTGCACTCAGCCAGTTGCTGCTGAGCCCCGCCGTGCCCGTGCTACGCCAGAAGCAACGGCTGATCGTGGTGGCTGATGATGTGCTGCATTACGTGCCCCTGGCCAGCTTGCCCTTGCCCGGGCAGCAGCGCCTGGTGCAGAGCCATACGTTGATTCAGCTGCCCTCCAGCTCCACCCTGGCGTTGATTCGTGCTGATCGTCAGCGCTCTGCAGCTCAACAGCAACAGCAGCCCAGACGGGGCCTCGCCCTGCTGGCGGATCCGATCTTTGATCGCCAGGATCAACGCCTGCAACAGAGATCGCAGACTGGGCGAGCGGCGGAACAAGGCTCAGCGATCTCGCTACCGTTGCTGTCTCGCAGCGGGGATGAACTGCGCTCGCTGCAATTCGAGCAAGCCGTGGCCAGCTTCCGTGGCACCCCTGAGGGTTTGGATTCTGCCACTGATGCTTCTGCTCTCAGTCTGAACCGGCTACCGGCGACCCGAACAGAAGCGGAGAGCATCCGTTCGTTGTTCCCCAGGCATGAGGTTTCGATGGTGTTGGATGAACAGGCCAATCTGCGTTGGGCGACCGATCCAGCCCTGGCCCAGTATCGCAGGCTGCATTTTGCCACCCATGGCTTGCTCAACCTTGAGAAACCAGCCCTCTCGGGCCTGGTGTTATCCCGCTGGGATCGCCAGGGAAGGCCACTGAACGGTTATTTCCAGCTTGCTGATGTTTTCAATCTGAATCTCAACGCAGAAACCGTTGTCCTCAGCGCTTGTGATACGGG
Organism: Cyanobium sp.; assembly: GCA_046075505.1. Lineage (GTDB taxonomy): Bacteria > Cyanobacteriota > Cyanobacteriia > PCC-6307 > Cyanobiaceae > Cyanobium. The sequence goes on from JBJTQH010000131.1 coordinate 3,624, forward strand.
CCTGGCTAAAGAGGTCCGCGGTGAAGGGCTGGTGGGGATGACGCGTGGTTTCCTTTATGCGGGCAGCCAACGGGTGGTGGTTAGCCTTTGGAAGGTGGATGATAAGGCCACCGCCGCTCTGATGACCAGGTTCTATCAGGCGATGGAGAGAGAAAAACTGCCACCTTCACAAGCGCTGAGAGTGGCCCAACGTCATCTGATCACAATCCCTCAATGGTCATCTCCCTACTACTGGGCCGCCTTTGTGCTGCAGGGGGAATGGTGAGGCGGAGGGGGTGAACGCCACGCTCTAACCAGCCCGGCCTAACAACCTCAACCTGTGAGCGGGCATCGGACCGGCTGCGACGGCTCGTGACCAGAGAACCGTGACGAGAGAACCGTGACCAGAGAACCATGATCGCTTTCATGGCTCAGGCTACTGATCGCTTCCCATTTACTAATTTGATCGCTGGCAATGACGGTTAATGTCGCCGATCGTTCTTGTTGTGACGGTTTCAACGTGCTCGTTGTGCAGTGGGCCTGGCCGCACCCCTGGTTCCGCGTCTGAACCAGCCCTGGCAACAGGCGCCGCCCTGCCCGTCGCCTCAGCCCGTCGCCTCAGCCTGTCGCCTCAGCCTGCTGAGGCCTGCAGCCCCGTTGCTGAGCGGTGATCGTGGCAATCATGCCCGGCGCCCTTGGCACCATTGGCGGCTGTCGCGGTTGCCGCGGCGGTTGTCGCGGCGGTGGTTGAGGCGTGTGGCGCGGGGCGCGGGGAACCGCAACGGCGCCTGGCGCAGGGCTGCTGCACAGTGCCGGTTTCGCCTGTGGTGCAGGACACGGCGCTCCTGGTTGGCGTCTGCGTTTCAGCTGTTGCAAGGCTCGCGTGAGCCCCCATGGGCCCAACTGCGCCTCTGGCGCGAACTGGCGCTGAACTGGCGCTGAGTTTGAAGCAGCCCTGGCGCCTGGAGCAGCGCTCCGTTGCCGCTCTTTAGGATCCGGCCACCCTCCGGCCGGCCCCAGTGAGCGCAGCGTTTGAGATCCGCCATCTGGGGCCAACCGCCGCCGATCAACAGCGGATGCTGGCGGAACTGGGCTACGGCTCCCTGGAGGAGCTCGCCGCTGCGGTTGTCCCCGCCGACATCCTGCTCACCCCCGAGCAGGCCCTGGCCGACCTGCCGCCGGGCTGCAGCGAAGCTGAGGCTCTCGCGGAGCTGAGCGCCATCGCCGCCGCCAATCGCCCCGGTCGCGCCCTGATTGGCCTGGGGTATCACGGCACCGCTACGCCGGCCCTGATCCAGCGCCACGTGCTGGAAAACCCCTGCTGGTACACCGCCTATACCCCCTATCAGGCCGAGATCGCCCAGGGGCGCCTCGAGGCCCTGCTCAATTTCCAGACCTTGGTGTGCGAGCTCACCGGTCTGCCGATCGCCAACGCCTCCCTGCTCGATGAGGGCACCGCTGCCGCTGAGGCCATGGCCCTCTCGGTCGCGGTCTGTCGCCGCGGTGGCGCCCGCCAGTTCCTGGTGGATCAGGAGCTGCTGCCCCAGACCCTGGCGGTGCTCCAAACCCGCGCCGAACCGCTCGGCATCACCCTCATCCCGATCGCGGCGGAGGCCCTCTCCGCCTCCCTGGCGGCAGGCGAGCCGCTTCCCCCCTGGCCCGAGGACAGCTTTGGGCTGCTGCTGCAGTGGCCTGGCACCTCTGGACGGCTGTGGGATCCCTCTCCACTGCTGGCTGCTGCCCGTGCGGCCGGTTTGATCAGCACGGTGGCGATCGATCCTCTGGCCCAGGTGTTGCTGGCGCCGGTGGGATCTCTCGGTGCCGACATCGCCATTGGCAGCCTGCAGCGCTACGGCGTGCCGCTCGGCTTTGGTGGTCCGCATGCGGCCTTCTTTGCAACCCGTGAGGCCTACAAGCGTCAGATTCCGGGCCGGCTGGTGGGCCTCTCCCGCGATGCCGAGGGCAATGAGGCCCTGCGCCTGGCCCTGCAGACCCGCGAGCAGCACATCCGCCGCGATAAGGCCACCAGCAACATCTGCACCGCCCAGGTGCTACTGGCCGTCATGGCCGGCTTCTACGCCGTACACCATGGCCCTGATGGTCTGGAGGCGATCGCCCTGCGGATCGTGCAGCTGCGTCAGGCCCTGGTGGCGGCCCTGCAGGCCGGTGGCCTGGCGGTGGAAGCTGGCCCCGGTTTCGACACGGTGGTGCTGCGCTCGCAGCAGGCCGACACCCTGCTGGCCCGCGCTGCCGCGGCGGATCTGCTGCTGCGGGCGGGGGTGCGCGGGGAAGGGGTGCGCCCCGCCGGCGTCGCTGGTCAAGCCGGTGTCGCTGGTCAAGCCAGTGGAACCGCAGCTGTTGACGCCGTGGGGCCGGCCGGTGCGGCAGGCGCCGGTGGGGCCTCCGTGCTTGCCGCTGGCGGCGAAGCCGGGAGAGCGGACGCCGAGACGCCGGCCCTGGCGATCAGCCTCGATGAAGGCAGCACCCCGGCCGAACTGGAGACGCTGCTCGACTGCCTGCTGGAGGGCGCCGCCCTGGACGCCGCCCGGCAGGCCCTGGCGGCCCGTCTGCTCGAGGCCGAAACGGATCCCTGCAGCGTGCTGGCGCAGGCCTTCGCCGCGGTACCGCGTCGCGTTGGCCCCTGGCTGCAGCAACCGGTGTTTCATCGCCATCGCAGCGAAACCGAACTGCTGCGCTACATCCAACACCTGGCCAGCAAGGACCTGTCGCTGGTGCACGGCATGATCCCGCTCGGCAGCTGCACGATGAAGCTCAATGCCGCCGCCGAGCTGGCGCCGGTGAGCTGGCCTGCCTTCAGCCAGCTGCATCCGTTTGCACCGGCGGATCGCTGCAGTGGCTATGCCCGTCTGGCGGCGGATCTGGAGCAGTGGCTGGCGGCACTCACCGGTTTTGCCGGCGTGTCGCTGCAGCCCAATGCCGGCTCCCAGGGGGAATACGCCGGCCTGCTGGCGATCCGGGCCTGGCACCGCAGCCGCGGCCAGGGGCATCGCACCATCTGCCTGATCCCCACCAGCGCCCATGGCACCAATCCCGCCAGCGCCGTGATGGCTGGTCTACAGGTGGTGGCCGTGGCCTGCGATGAGCAGGGCAACATCGACCTGGAGGATCTGGAAGCCAAGGCGGAGCGGCATGCCGATGCCCTGGCGGCCCTGATGGTCACCTATCCCTCCACCCATGGGGTGTTCGAACCGCAGATCCGCCGCATCTGCTCCCTGGTGCATGAACGGGGCGGCCAGGTGTATCTCGATGGCGCCAATCTCAACGCCCAGGTGGGCCTGTGCAAGCCGGGCCTGTACGGCGCCGATGTGTGCCATCTCAATCTGCACAAGACCTTCTGCATCCCCCATGGCGGCGGTGGTCCCGGCGTGGGGCCGATCGCCGTGGCCTCCCACCTGGTGCCCTTCCTGCCGGGCCATCCACTGGCCCCAGGCCGTGCTGGCAACACCGAGGCGCAGGAAAGCAGCGAAGCTCAGGGGAGCAGCCAAGCGCAGGGGAGCAGCCAAGCTCAGGGGAACAGCCAAGCGATCGGGCCGGTGTCGGCCGCACCGCTGGGCAGTGCCGGCATCCTGCCGATCAGCTGGATGTACATCCGCCTGATGGGTGGCGCCGGCCTGCGTCGCGCCAGCCAGGTGGCCCTGCTCAACGCCAATCTGATCGCCGCACGGCTCGATCCCCATTTCCCGGTGCTCTATCGCGGCGCCGGCGGCCGGGTGGCCCACGAATGCATCCTCGATCTACGGCCGCTCAAGCGCAGCTGCGGCCTGGAGGTGGACGATCTGGCCAAGCGGCTGATGGATTACGGCTTCCATGCCCCCACCGTGAGCTGGCCGGTGGCCGGCACGGTGATGGTGGAACCGACCGAAAGCGAAAGCCTGGCCGAACTCGATCGCTTCTGCGCCGCGATGGTGGCGATCCGCGCGGAAGCCCGCGCCATCGAGGAAGGCCGCAGCGACCCGCTGCACAACCCGCTCAAGCAGGCGCCCCACACCCTGGCGGCCGTGACCGCCGAGCACTGGGATCGCCCCTACAGCCGCAGCGAAGCCGCCTTCCCGGCCGGCCCCGAGCAGCGGCAGCACAAGATCTGGCCGGCGGTGGCCCGCATCGACAACGCCTATGGCGATCGCCACCTGGTGTGCACCTGCCCGAGTGTGGAGGAACTGACCCAGGGGGACGGCGCCCCAGCGGAGCCTGCGTCCGCCAATCCGGTCGCGGAACTGGCCGCTTAACGCTTGAGCGGATACCATTCACGCGCTCGCTCACGCATCATGGCCGTGCACCCGCCCCAGCGGCGCTGCGGCCATTCCATCAGCAGGGGGACCATGGACGGCAACGGACCTCAGGACGGCATCTCCATGCCTGAGATCAGCACCCGCAGCACCGAGGGCACCAATGTGGTGCGCGTGCCGTTCGGTGTACGCCGTGCCCGTCGTCGCCGGCCGGAACGCCCCGAGCACTGGGCGACGCTGGTGCTGCCCTTCCAGGCCGGCGGTGGCTCCCATCCCACCCCGCCTCAGGCCGCCTGAGCTGTGTAGCTGAAGGCAGACTTACGCCGAACGCCGGAAGGGCTGCGGCTCAGCTCCCCGGACGAGGGCCTGTTCAGGGCGAGCCGGCTCGGCGTTCAGACGTCGATCGATCAGGGCTTTGGCATCGCTGAGGCTTAGGGGCGGTGTGCGGAAGGGCAGGATCGTCATCGGGCTGCGCTCCGGCCGCACCAACCAGCCCAGATCCTTCTGCGGTAACAGCACAAAACCGCGGTAACGCACCACGCTGCGCGGTGGCATCTCCAGCCCTGCCGCCGCAGCCGACCGCCCCTCTGGCAGCGACGCCGCGGCCGCCGCCCCAACCGAAGCGCCAGCCGTTGCCGCGGGACGCTCGGGCCAGCGGCGCGCCACCACGGGCTGCGACCCGGCCCCCTTCCCCTGCAGAGCCGGGGAGGAGCCATGGGAGGCCGGAGGCATGACGGCAACAGCAGGATGCTTCGTTCTACGAAACCAGCCGGATCTCGTCACCCTCCACGCCTTGATTTCCGCAAAACTTCGTGTTTGCGGTCATGAGCATCGCCACCCATGGGCCATGGGAGGGCAACAACACAGTGATCGCCAAAGCAGAGAGGAGGGCGCTTCACCTGGCATCGCCGACGACACACGAAACCGTAGCGTCGCTTACATCATTCGAGGCCGAGATCAACTCTGAGTTGAGGCCAGTACCGTGCTCGCGATCGAGAGGACCACGGCAGGCCGCCGAGACCGAACCAGGTGATTCGCCTGGAATCCGCATGAAAAAACCCGAAAAGAATGCCGGCATCCCTGTGAGCGGCTCCCGGCGATTCCAGGCGGTACAACGCTGAGCGGGCCGACAATCCCAGGGGGCCGCTGACGCTCCGGGCACCACCGATAGGGGGACTCCCGCTCACGCACACCAGGGATGGTGGAGGCGGGCCAACCGCAACCGCTGCTGCCGCCCGCCGGCCATGGCGCCAGCGCGGCCTGCACCTGGCCGCGATCAGGGCTGAAGCCGGCTCAGCCGCACGGCCTCGGCGACCCATCCCCCCGGACGCCGCTCCTGCGCCTGGCCATCCACCAGGATCGCGGCGTCACACCGCCGGGCGTCGGCAAGGGATCCGCACGCTCCCGGCTGTGGCGGACGGGCCTGGCTTGCGGACTCCATCCCTTCCTGCCGCACTCAATAGCTGGCACCGCTGCGGCGTTGATGCACCGCCGTGACACCCGTGGCATCGAGCAGGCCGCCGTGATCGACCCGGGCATAGATCAGCCAGTGATCGCCCACCTCCATCCGCTGCTGTACCGTCGCCTCCAGCCAGGCCAGCGCCTCCGGCAGGATCGGCTGGCCGGCCGGGCCGCTCTCCAGCTCCAGCCCCGCAAAGCGATCGGCGCCGGGCGGGAAGGGTTGCAGGAAGCGCTTCATCGGGCCGCTCTGGCGGCCTTCCGCCAGCACGTTGAGGGCGAAGTGATCGCCCACATGCAGCAGGGTCTCGGCGGCCCGATCCCGGGCCACCGCCACCGTGATCCCCGGCGGGCTGAAGCTGGCCTGGCTCACCCAGCTGGCCACCATGGCACTGCTGAGGCGGCTGTCGCCTTCGCCGCGCACGGTGGTGAGCACGCACAGCGACCCCACCACCCGGCCCAGGGCCTGGATCGCCGGTTCGCTGCGGCTCTCCTGCAAGCCACCGGCGGCCCGGCGCTCGCTGCGGCGCTGCTCGGCCTGCAGCTGGCGGCCCAGGGCGGTGCCGGTCTCCTCGATCGCCTGGATGCGTGCCGGATCCGGGCTGAACTTCACCTTGATCGGCTCGAAACCGAAACGGAAGCCGCCGTCGCGCAGCTTGCCCTCCAGCAGATCCAGCGCCTCACCGCTCCAGCCGAAGCTGCCGAACACCCCCACCGGCTTGGCCCGGTCGCCCTCCGCCAGCACCGTGCCCAGAGCCGAAACGATCGGCGTGGGGGCATGGCCGCCCAGGGTAGGCGAACCGATCAGCAGCGCATCGCAGCCGCGGATCGCCGCCAGCAGCTGTTCGGGCTCGGCGAACTCACAGTTGAGACTCTCCACCCGCACACCGGTGCGCGACACCCCGCGGGCCAGGGCATCGGCGATGGCGGCGGTGTTGCCGTAGGCGCTGGCATAGAGCAGCGACACCGACAGGCGCGAGCGGTTCTGGCCTTCACCCCAGCGGCGGTAGTCGGCCACCAGGCTGCGCCAGCTTGCGGCGATCGCCGGCCCGTGGAACGGCGCGATCGTGCGGATCGGCAGCTCATCGAGCTTGTCGAGCACCGACTCCACCTGGCGGGCCATCGGCGCCATCAGGCAGTCGTAGAACCAGCGGCGATCCTCTTCGGTGCTGCTGCGGTTGGCTTCGGCGAAGGCCTCTGAGCAGATGTGCGCCGAGAAGAACTTGCTGCTCATCAGCAGGCCGGTGCTCTCCTCGAACGCCATCAGCGCTCCGGGCCAGCGGGGGGTGGGCGCCGGGATCAGGCAGAGGCTGAAGCCGTTCGCCAGGCGGCGGCAGACATCCTGCTTGACCACATCGATCGGAGGCAGGGGCGGCAGCGGGGGAAGCTCGGGGGCACCGTCGGCGGCGGGACGGCGCTGCTCCCACAGCTCACGCACCAATTTGGCACCGGCGTTGGAGGCCACCAGCGCCAGGTTCGGCCAACGCTCGGCCAGCGCCCGCAGCAGCTCCACCCGGTTGGGGTTGACCACGCCCACCACCACCTTGATGGCGGCATCAGCCGGCACCCGCTCCGCCAGGGCGGCGCAGAAGGGCTCGGCATAGGTCATCCCCGGCGGATGGATCAGCACCGGCGGCACCGCATGGCCATCCGCCGCCTCGCCGCCCTCGAACAGGAAGCTGTTGGCGGTGGTGCCTCGCTCCAGGCCGTATTCCACCTCGAAGCGCAGCCGCCGCGGGCTGAGGCCCCGCAGGCAGACGAGGCCCGCGTCGAGCGGCAGCACAAGGATGCGGCGGTCCGCCAGATCGGACGTCTGCGCGGCAGCCGTGGCGGTGTCCAGCAGGGGGGCAGGGGGATTCAGCGCAGGCATGGCGGCAGCCTTCAGGGAAAGGTTCCGGGCGCGGGTCGCATCCGGACGAGGGGTGGTCCGTCAGCCGCGGACCGTGGAGCGTTGGTCAGTAGTGGTTGCCCACCTTGCGGTGGTGCACGGCGGTGCGGGCGGTGGCATCGGCGACGTTGCCCTGCTCCACCTCGGCATAGACGATCCAGTGGTCGCTCACCTCCATCCGCTGGCTGACGCGGCAGCCCAGGAAGGCGAGGGCATCGCCCAGCACCGGGCCACCCTTGGCCACCCCCTCGAGCACGGCGACATCCTCAAACCGGTCGGCACCGGGCGGGAAGCGTTTGAGGAAATGGCGCAGCAGCGACTGGTGGTTGTCCTCCCGCAGGATGTTGAGCACGAAGCGATCGCCCACCTGCAGCAGCGATTCGATCGCCCGGTCCTTGGCCACGGCGATCGAGATGCCGGGCGGATCAAAGCTGGCCTGGCTCACCCAGCTGGCCACCATGGCGCCGCTGCGCACACTGTCGCCCTCGCCCTGGCGAGCCGTGACGACGTAGAGGCCCCCGGAGAGGCGGCCGAGGGCCTTGTCGAGATCGCCATCGAGCGCCTTCATCGCCGCGATCGCCTTGTCGCGGGTGAGCAGCTGCCCCAGGTCGGTGCCGGCCTCCTCGCAGAGCTGGTAATCGGCGGCGCCGGGCACCTGGCGGATGCGCAGCGGTGCGAACGCCTCCTTCTGGCCGAGGCTGCGCAGCTGGCTGGCGACGGTGTCGATCGGCTGGTCATCGCCGCCGTAGGCGTCATAGACGGCCACCCACTGCTTCGGCTTGAGGGCGGCCAGCAGCGTGCCCACCGACGCCTGCAGGTCGGCATCGGGCTCCGCCGGCCAGGTGGGCACCACCACGGCGCTGGCTTCACCGATCAGGGCACTGAGCTCCTGGGGATCGGTGGCGCGCAGATCCACCAGCTGCACGCCGGCGCCAGCCTTGGAAAGGCCACGGGCGATCGCCTGGCTGAGGCGATCGCAGAAGCCGTACTGGCTCACATAGCAGACCGCCGCATAGGCCTCCCCCTGGCTGCGCTCGCTGCTCCAGCTGCGGTAATCAGAGGTCCAGAGATCGAGGTGATGGCGCAGCAACGGGCCGTGACCGACAGCGATCGTGGTGATCGGCGTGGCCAGGCTGTCCATGCGCTTCATCGCCTGCAGAACGCTGCGGGCATTGGGGCCCATCAGGCATTCGTAATAGAAGCGGAAATCAGGAGCGATGGCACCGGGGTCGCTGTCAAACAGTTCATCGGAGCAATAATGCAGACCGAAGGCATCACAGGTGTAAAGGATGCCGGTGCCGTGATCACAGGAGAAGATCGTATCGGGCCAGTGCAGATTGGGGGCGCTGAGAAACTCAAAGCGGTGCGCCACGCCACTTTCGGGGTTGGTGCCCAGATCCAGTTCCTCACCGCTCTTGACGGCGCGGCTTTTGAACGGCCGATGCACCTGGTTCTCCAGGAACTGGATCGCCACCTTCGAGCCAACGATCTCGATCTCAGGGTTGAGATCGATCAGATGGCCGATCAGGCCGGAATGATCCGGCTCGGTGTGGCTGACGATCAGGTGATCGATCGCCTTCGGATCGATCTGCTGCAGCAGCAGCGGCAGCCAGGTGCTCTCGAACTTGAGATGGCTGGTGTCGATCAGTGCCGTGCGCTCACCGCGCACCAGAAAGCTGTTGTAAGTGGTGCCGTTGCGCAGGCCGAATTCGATGTCAAACCGGCTGCGATCCCAGTCGAGCGACCGGATCGCCGTGGTGTCAGGGGCGATCGGCTCGCACTGCAGGCTGAGGCGGCCGGGTGGGGCAGGCGAGGCGGCGGCCTGCGAGGCGGGGCTGAGCGAAACGGTCATGGCTTCCTGTCCGACAACCAGGGGCCAGGACTGTAGGCAGCACCCCCCGGGGATGGCCGGAGCCAGGGCCTCCCGACCACAGGCCCTGCACCGCTGCCGCGCCAGCGGTGAGAACGGCCGGAGGCCAGGCCAGCACTGGGATATGAGCGTTCCCATCACCCTGGCAACAGCTCGGGGCGATGGCCCGCGCTGATCGCTGCAATCCCAACTGCTGATGCAAGCCGCGCTGCATCCGGGACGCGCAGCAACAGACCTACAGCCACCACCAGCGGCAAAACGCCGCCGCCTGCGCTGGAACCGAGGCGTCACGGGCCGAAGCATCAGCGGCCGCGGCATCCTGCGGCGCCAGGGACCAGAGGCGGGCTCCCTCCAGCCGGAAGCGGCGGCCGTGGCTGTCGATGCGGATGCCGGCATAGCCGCGCACCCCGCCCTGGCGCTGGGCCTGCTGCAGGGCCAGGGCCCGCGAGGGCCGCTGCGACGGTTCCGCGGTGAGCCGGCTGGGCAGCCCCACCATCTCGCTCCAGCGGCGACGCCAGAGCAGCAGGGCGGCGCGGTTGGCATAGATCAGGCGTGGATCGGCGCTGCCGTCGTGGGCGAGCAGCACCAGCGGTGCGACGAACAGCTCCTGGGCCCACTGGCGCGGTGAACGCTGCCCCAGCTCCGGCAGCAGCCCCACCCCGAAGGCGCGGTGATGGCCCGCCAGGATCGCCAGCACCCGATCGAGCACCTCCGGCATGAGCCAGGGCGCTTCGGCGGGCACGGCGGGGCCGGCACCGGGATCGGCGGCCTTCATCCGGCGCCGGCGGCTGCGGCGGTCGGCCGATCGTCCGGCGCAGCCGGCTCAGCGACCTCCTGGGCTCCGGCGGCCATCGCCCGCTCCATCGCCATCTGCCCCATCGCAACGGCGTGATCGCTCAGGCGCTCCAGAAAATGGCGGTTGGCCTGGGGAAAGCGCGGCTCCTCCGCCAGCGGCAGGGGGCCGGCACCATCGAGGCCCGTTTCGCCCTCCAGGGCCGGGGTGATCACCACCAGATCGGAATCCAGGGGGGCGTCGTAGCGCCACCAGCGGTTCGGATCGGCCAGGGCCGGATGCAGCGGATGGGGCACGGGTTCGTTGCGCACCTCGATGCCCTCGCGCCGCCGCGCCGCCAGTTCAGCCAGCAGCTGGCTGCGGGTGCGACCGCGCAGCTGGAACAGCACGAAGGGATCCTCGCTGAAGCGATCCCCCATCAGGTAAAACACCGCGCTGACGTGCTTGCAGGGGTTGGCCTTATCGGGGCAGCTGCACTCGCTGCGCACCTCCTGCAACTTGAACGGGAACAGGCGACGACCACTGGCCGCGAAGGCCCGTTCGATGTCCTCGGGCATGATTCCGGCCAGCAGCTGCGCCGACCAGCGGGCTTTCTGGCTCAGGGCTTCCAGCACATAGCCCCAGTCCTCATCGCTGAGCACATCAAGCCACAGCTTCACCTTGTAGGGATCCGCGTCACTGCCCTGCACGCGGGCATGAACGCGGCGCCCCTCAAAACGGATCGAGGTGACATTGCCGGAGCGGGCGTACTCCCAGGCGCGCTCCAGACGCTTCTTGTAGCGGTAGCCGTTGATCAGCTCCATCCACTGCACCACCCACCAGGGCTGCTGACCCAGTCCCTGCTGGCCCAGCTGGGTGGTGATCGAGGGGGTGAGGCTCATGGCGCTGCCAAACCCCCTCATTGTGCCCTGAGCACGGCCCCGCCTCCCTCGCCGAACGGCAGGCTGACGGCACTGCATACGCCTGCCAATGAGCAAGACAGCCGGCCGCAACGGCCGCCGGCGCCGGAAGCCGGCGGGGGCCCCCGCAATGCCTGATTACGGGCCCGGCCCGGGCCAGCCCATCCACCCACACCGACCAGGCCGCACCCACCGCGATGGGGGAGGCAGCCCGCTCAATCCGCCTGGATCGATGCCGGGCGGCGCCCGGTGATCCAGGCGGAGATCACCTCCAGTTCCGCCTGGAGCATCGCCGGTGTCAGCCCTGGATACACACCCAGGAATAAATTATTTTTCATAATCGCATCAGAGCCGGGCAGATCTCCGACGACGCGCAGGCTATCGGGCCGCTCCGCCTGCAGCTGCACAAATGCGGGCTGACGCACAAGATTACCGCCGAACAACATGCGGTTTCCGATCTGATGGCGATCCAGTTCCTGCGCCAGCTGCGTGCGGGTGAACGGCGCAGCAGCCTTGATCGCGATGCTGAAACCGAACCAGGAGCAGACACTGCGACAGCCGCTGGCATCCCAGGCAAAGCTGCCGTCGGCATGCCAGGCCGTGGCATGGGTGGGCAGGGCAAACTCCAGCACGTCGCGATGGCGATCGAGACCGGCACGCAGCACCTGCCAGTTGCACTGGCGGGCGTCGATGAAGGCGGGCAGGCGCTGCATCTGCACGCGACCGATCGCAGCCTGGAGGTCGAGCGGCTTGAGATTGTAGCCGAGATGGCGATAGGTGTACTTGTGGTCATAGCCGCGGGGCAATTCACCCAACTGCCACCCGAATCGCTTGCCGCAGCTATTATCGATGCCGGAGGGGCACCAGCAATCACGCCCCCAATCCCTGAAACTCTCGGCGATCATCTTCAGCACGGGATCGCGCACGATATTCACCGCACCGCCTTCCCCCATCGTGATGTGATGGGGCGGATAGAAACTCTGGGTGCTCAGATCCCCCCAGCTGCCGGTCCAGCGCACAACGCGATCCGGCCCCTCATCCAACCCCGGACTGTTCTGCGAGAAGCCCAGGGCCTCAGCCATGGATCTGGGCATCGAATAGCGGCTGCCGAGGGCATCACAGTTGTCTTCCACCAGCCAGAGATCGTGGCGCCGGCAGAAGGCCAGAACCGCACCCAGATCAAAGGGATTACCCAGGGCGTGGGCCATCATCACCGCTTTGGTGATGCCCGGTGCATAGGCCTGTTCCAGCTGATCGCAACAGGCATTGCCGGTGATCGGATCGGCATCGATGAACACCGGCACCGCCCCCACCTGCACGATCGGAGCCACCGTGGTGGGAAAGCCAGCCGCCACCGTGATCACCTCATCACCCGGCCGGATCCGCTTCGCGGCAGGCAGCCGGGCGCTGGTGAGCGCCGATAGCGCCACCAGATTGGCGGAGGATCCGGAGTTGACCAGCAGGCAGTGGCGTACACCGAGGAAAGCCGCCAGGTCCTGCTCCATCGCCGCCCCTTCCCGGCCGAGGGTGAGCCAGAAATCGAGCGTGGCGCTCACCGCAGCTTCCACCTCCGCCTCGGTGAACACACGGCCGGCATAGGGAATGGCCATACCGGGCTGCCAGGGGCTGCGCTCTGGATCAACGCCGGGCCGAAAGGCGGCATGGGCTTGGCGGACATAGGTGCGGGTGAGCCGCAGAATCTCCTGCTTCAGATCGGCGAGATCAGGCATCACGGGGAGGAGAGGAGGGCCTGCTGATACGTCGCCAGATCATCCAGACAGGCCGCCTCGGCCGAGCGGTGGCCGTGGTGCACAGCGTGATACCAGCCCAGGGTGCGAGCGACGGTGGTGGCGAATGACCAGCGGGGCCGCCAGCCGAGCTGGTGGTGCGCAAGGTCGATCTGCAGATGCAGGCGGCCCGCCTCATGGGGAGAGTCGGGATCGGTGAGGTCCTGCCACTGGCCGGGCCAGTGCTGCAGCGCCGCCTCCACCAGATCGCGCACGGGGCGGTTGCTCTCCAGCGAGGGACCGAAGTTGAAGGCATCGGCCAGGGGAAGAAGACCCGCGGGCGCGGCGTCGCTGCACTGCCCCTGGAACAGGCGTTCGGCCAGCAACAGATAGCCGCCCAGAGGTTCAAGCACATGCTGCCAGGATCGGGTGGCGGCCGGATGGCGCACCTGAATCGGGGTTCCAGCGATCAGGGCCCGCACGGCATCGGGCACGATCCGATCTTCGGCCCAGTCGCCGCCGCCGATCACATTGCCGGCACGGGCGGTAGCGATGGCCAGATGCGGCGTCTGGTGGGCCGCGGAGCCACAGAAGGAGGCCCGCCAGGAGGCGATCGCCAGCTCAGCGGCGGCCTTGGAGGCGCTGTAGGGATCGTGACCGCCAAGCCGATCGCTCTCGCGATAGCCGTGGTCCCATTCGCGGTTGGCATACACCTTGTCTGTGGTGACCATCACCACAGCACAGGGGGAGGAGCGCTGGCGCAGGGCTTCCAGCAGATGCAGAGAACCCATCACATTGGTGGCCCAGGTGGCAAGCGGATCGCGGTAGCTGCGGCGCACCAGCGGCTGGGCCGCCAGATGCAGCACGATCTCGGGCTCGGCCGCGGCCGCCAGCTGGCGCAGGGCGGCGGGATCGCGGATGTCGGCGATGTGATGGCAGAGGCGATCGGCCAACCCCAGCTGCACAAAAAGATGGGGATCGCTGTCGGGCGCCAGGCCGATGCCGCTGACGCGGGCGCCGAGCTCCAGCAACCAGAGAGCCAGCCAACTGCCCTTGAAGCCGGTGTGGCCGGTGAGCCAGACGCGCCGACCACGCCAGAACTCCGGGTTGATCATCGCCGCCCCATCACAAGGCTTCTCCCCTGCGGGAGCAGCAATCTCCCCTGCGGGAGCAGGAGTGGCGACGCCAATCCAGGTGTGGCCGGCCTCGATTGGGGGGAAGAGCCATCCGCGGCCTGCTGCCGGAAGGATCGTACGGGCCGAGGCTGACCGAGCACCCACGGTGCAATGCGGCGCAGCGCTGCCGCCTCCGGAGCGGGCACAGGTCAGGGGCCAGACTGCCCAGGGAGCAGGGACCGGGGGTGAGGTTGCCGCACGATCGATCCGACACCGCAGCCGCCAGGCCCTGCGGCCCCACGCGATCGGCGCCGTGCTCCTGATCGCCCAGCGGGGCTGGCGCGAGATCCGCCGCAGTTGCCGGCTGCTGTGGAAGGCCTACACCCTGTGGTTGCGGGCTGACTGCATCGATCTCAGCGCAGCGTTTGCCTATCACACATTGCAGTCGTTTTTCCCGGCGCTGCTGATCATGCTCTCGGTGTTTTCCCGGTTTCTGGGCGCCGATCAGCAGTTGCTGCTACGGATTGATGCGCAGGTGGGTACCGTGCTGCCAGCGGCCTCGATGCCGCTGTTCGAGCAAGCCCTGCAACGGTTCATGACCCAGGGGGCCAATGCTGGCCTGCTCGGACTGCTGCTGCTGGTGCTGAGCGCCAACAACATCTACCTCACTCTGCAGAGGGGTGCCGACCGTCTGTGGTGGAACCGCCCGGCAGATCTGGTGCCCTTGCCGTGGCCGCGGTTGCTGCGCCGTTTCCTGCTGCTGCGCCTGAAGGCGATGGCGTTGCTGCTGATCATTTCGCTGCTGGTTGTGCTGGATCAGCTCGTCAGCCACCTGCGCTTGTTCGGATCCAGAGCCTTGCGTCAGGGGCTGGATTTCATCTGGCCTGATGCCTGGTCGCCGATGGTGAATGTCTCCGGTGGCGTCGATCTGCTCGTCTCCCTGTTGATTGGCGCGGCCGCAATGCTGCTGATTCTCTGGTGGTTGCCGTCACGGCGGATTCCGGTGCGCCCGCTGCTGTGGCCGGCGCTGCTGGTGGGCTCCTCGCTGACAGCGCTCAACCTGCTGCTTGGCCGTGTGCTGGTGGCGCTCGGTGTGCGCTTCCAGGCCTACGGCGTGGTCGGGGGCGTGCTGCTGCTCACCCTCTGGATCTGGCTGGCCGGGGTGCTGGTGTACTACGGTCAGTGCCTGGGGGTTGTGCTGGCCCGGCGCGGCCAGGGGCGGGGATCCGGGTCCGCGCTGCATCCCTAGATCGGCGCGATTGGCAGCAGGATGGAGAGCCAACCCTCTGGGGACCATGCGTCCTTCTGTTCCATCTGAGTCCTCCTCCCCCGGACGTCTGTGGCGGATGTCCCCGCTGCTGCTGAGCCTGTTGCTGCTCTCCGCTGCGGTCGGCTCTGTGGTGCTGTTCGGCGTCGCCGCCGTGGCGCTGGTGCCGTTGCTGTTCGGCCTGTTGGTGCTGGCGGGCTGGATCGGCGCCCTGCTGCTGCTCGGCTGGGCAGCGATTGAGGCCCTGGCCGCCCTGGAGCGCTGGCTGGAGAATGACCCCCGCTTCCATCGCTGATGTCGCGTCCGTTGCCCTGGTTCTGGATCGGTCTGGCCCTGCTGCTGCTGCTTCCCGGCCCCGCCGGGCGGCTGCTGCTCGATCTGCTCGGCGGGCTCACCCTCACCCTGCTGCTGTTGCCGCTGCTGCTGGGGGGAGCCGGCTGGATCGCCTGGCAGGTGCTGCGTTCGCGCCTGCGCGCCTGTCCCGCCTGCGGCACCAACAGTTTCGCCACCGATGTCTGCCCCGCCTGCGGCAGCTCCATGGAGGGGGCGGGGCCTCCCTGGGCTACGGCGATGGCCGAGCGCCTGCAAGCGCTGCAGGAGCGGGAGGAGGTGGATGTGCGCGAGGTGACGATCAATGTGGAGGCGGTGGAGGTACCCGATGCCGACAGCGGCAACCCGTCGGCCACACCTCCCGCCTGACTTCGGCCCCCCTGGATCCACCCGCCTCAGTGGTGGCCCGCCGCCACGGCTCTGCCCAGCCCGGGAACCTGCTGCCCAGAAACCCTGAGGCCAGGGAACCCTGACACCAGGGAACCCTGAAGGCCGGCAGACAACCCCGGGCTCAGCGCCGAACGCCAGGCCCGGGGATCAGGGGGCGGGGACGCCGCCGCTGCTCTGGGCCAGTTCCCGCAGGCGCCGCTCGCGCAGATGCAGAAACAGCGGCGCTCCGAAGGCAAAGGCGATCGTGACGCAGCTGAGCAACACCCACACCAGCCCCTTCATCTGGAGGCGGCGGCTCTCGCTCACCATCCAGATCGTGACGGCACTGGCCCCGATCAACAGATCACGCGACAGCGATTGCGAGGCTGGATTGGCATTGGCCAGGCTGACGAACAGGCTGAGATCAAAGCTGCTTCCGTACTGCTGGATGAAGTCGAGATTGGCCATCCAGGGCAGGATGCCACCGGCGATCGCCAGGCCGAGATACAGCCATTCCAGGGTGCGTGACAGGCGGGGTTGTGCAGGCATCGGACTCATCATCGACGGCAGGGAGGAACAGCTGGGGAAGAGAGAGATCAGGATCGGATCCAACCCGATCAGACCGAATCAGGCGGCGGCATCGGATCCCGGAAGGCGCTTGCCGGTGGGGCGGCGGCGCAGGGTCTGGGCAGCACGGGTCGCCGAAGCGGATCCGGCTCAGAGCGTGAAGGGCCTGGGCGGCTGCTCCGGGCTCTCCGGATCCCAGCGCATCACCTCCTGCTCGACGCTATGCAGCAGCTGCTCACAGCGATCGGCGTAGCGGCAGGCGCGTTGATACAAGCCCGCCATCGCCTCCACATCGAGATCGGGGGCCTGTAACTGCGCCAGGCTCAGCTCCAGGGCCGTCTGCGCCTCGCGGAAGCTCAGCTCCGCGGCGATGTCGTCGCCACTGTCTTCGCTGTAGCCACTGTCTTCATCGCCACTGTCTTCATGGCCACTGTCTTCATGCCCACTGCTTTCGCTATGGCCACTGCTTTCGCTATGGCCACTGTCTTCGCTATGGCAACTGTCTTCGCCATCGTGTGCACCAGCCTCACCCGGCGCTCCACCGGCCTCCGTCGCCACCGGGCCCGTCCTGGAGCTGCGGCGGCGATCCACCACGGCCGGTTCCTCGGGGCTGGTGTCGCCGGCTGGTGCAGCGGCCATCTCGGAAACCATCTCGGCCGTCGTGGCGGCGACCTTGCGGCGGCGACCGCGCGCAGCCGGTTCGGCCGCTGCCGACTCGGCTGCTGCGGGATCGGCTGCTGCGGGATCGGACATGGGGGGCTCGGACACGGCGGGCTCGGCCCTGTCCGTGGGGCGGGAGGTGCGGGCCATCGGCGGCGTTGGGAGGAGTCCCTGGAGTGGAGTGGGGTGGGGTGGGCGGTGCTCGGGAGTCTGCCTGGTGCCGCTGCGGGCCAACGGCCGGAACTCAGGGCGGTGAGGCAACGGCCGACTCGGGCAGCGGCTCCGCCAGGGGCGTGAGCTCAAGGATGCGGGCACGCGCCTGGCCATCCTGCAGCTGCAGCGCCACCGTGGCTCCCGGTTGCAGCTGCTGCAACGAGCGGATCAGGCGACCGTCCGGGTGGCGGATCAGGGTGTAGCCACGCGCCAGCAGATGAACCGGCGAGAGGGCCTGCAACAGACGGCGCTGCTGCTGCAACCACTGCTGGCGCTGCACCAGCAGGCGGCGTGGATGCAGCTCCTGCAGGCGTTCCCGGCGTCGGCGCAGACGTTCGGCAGCGCCCTGCAGGCGCAGATGCAACAGCTGATGCAGGTGGCTGCGGCTCAGCTCCAGATTGGCGAGCACAGCGCTGCGGTCGGGCAGCAGCGCCACCAGGGCGGCCGTCGGCGTGGCGGCCCGGTAATCGGCCACCAGATCGGCAATGGTGGTGTCGTCCTCATGCCCCAGGCCGCAGACCACCGGCAGGGGACAGGCCGCCAGGGTGCGCGCCAGCTGCTCGCCGTCGAACACGGCCAGATCCTCCCGGCTGCCGCCGCCCCGCGCCAGCACCAGGGCCTCGAGCCCCAGGGCGGTCGCCCGTTCCCCCAGGGTCTGCACCACCTCGCAGATGCGGGCCTCCACAGCCCCCTGCACGGGGATCGGCACCACCAGCACCGCCGTCTGCGGCCAGCGCTCGCGGGCGGTGCGCAGCATGTCGGCCAGGGCCGAACTGGGCACGGCGGTGAGCAGGGCGATGCGTCGGGGCAGGCTGGGCAGGGGGCGCTTGCGCTCCGGATCGAACAGCCCCAGCGGCGTCAGCAGCGCCTTCACCCGTTCGAACTGGCGCAGCACGGCCGTGAGGCTGGGCCGCAGATCGAGCACCTGCACCGTGAGGCGCGCCTGCTGATCCCAGAAGTTGAGCCGCCCGACGACGACGACCCCATCCCCCTCCTCGGGCCGGAAGCGCAGCTTCTGCAGCTGGGAGGCCCAGATCACGGCGGGAACGGAGGCCTCGCCATCGGTGAGGGTCAGCCAGAGATGGCCCTTGCGCAGCAGCGGCCGGCTGACGGTGGCATCGATCAGAAAGCGTGGGGCGAACCCGCGCTCCAGCAGGGTGCCGATGGCGCGGTTCAGCTCCAGCACGCTGTAGCGCGGCAGGGTCGCGTCGCGATCGTGAACCGGGAAGGGATCCTGCAGGGGCACTCTCAGGGGCGGCGGCGTGTTCTGGGCGGTGGATGGAGGCCGGCAGGGGCAGGGTCAGGAGCAGGTCGGGGATGTCCGGACGCCGGGCCCAGAACGGCGGGGCGGGAGCCACGAACGGGGTGGGCGGCACGCCCCCCGGAGGAGCGGCGCTCACAGGTGATCGCCCACCGGATCGCGCCATGCCATGGCTGTCAGAACTGCTGCTGTCAGAACTGCCGTTGTCAGTGCCAGGGCTGGGAGCGTCTGGGCTGGACAGGCTGCCGCTGCTGTCAGTGCTGCGGCGGTGCCTGTTGCGACGATCAAGGCTGCGGCGGGCAGCCCAGAGCGTGGCGTCATGCAGCTGTGCGTGCTGCGGCTGTCAAGGCTGCGAGCCTGAGTGCGGCAACCTTCAGTGCTGCAGCTGCCGGTACTGGGTCCACCAGTAGAGGCTCAGCAGGGCCGCCAGGCCGCCGACGCTGAGGCCGAGGGGATGATCCCAGCGCACCAGGCCGATGACGCTGATCACCAGCGCGCTGCTGAGCAGCCGGGCCCCATCGCGGCGGTTGCGCGCGAAGAAGCGCACCGGCCGACCGGCGGTGGAGGTGCCGCCGGGCTCACGCCCCTGCCGATCGTCCGTCGCGCTCACCTCGGCGCCGCGGCGCATGGCGGAACCGCTGCGCGTAGCGGCGGGCTGCGGCGAGGAGGAGGCGGGCACGCGGCAGGCTACGCAAGGGCACTCAGCCTAGGAGCCCCCTTGCGGCAGCCAGGGCGCCGCGGCCCTGCGAGCCTTCGCCAGCGAGGAACCCAGGGAGGCAAGGCGATAGGGAGACAGAGAACAGCCCCGCCCCCAAGGCAAGGGACGGGGCCGGATCATCGCCCGAGGCCGGAGGTTCGTCAGCCATGCGGTTGGCAGCCGTCCAGAGAGTGGCCGAACAGATAGCGGCTGTGCGGTCAGCAGCCGCGTTGACTCAGCCGAGGCCCACCTGGGACAGGATGCCCTGGCCGGTGAGCAGCTCGGTGGCCAGGCCGATCACGAAGCCGAGCATGGCGAGGCGGCCGTTCCAGGTTTCGGCGAACTGCACAAACCCGAAGCGGGGGCTGGCATCGGACTTGCCGGAGGAGGTCATGGCGGTGAATGCAGCGAACGAGCGGAATCGTAACGATTAGTTGCGCGATGTTGACGATGCCTGCATCACACCCTGGGGTTCGGATTTCCGGGGTTGCTGCGGCGTTCGAGGGCTCTGCGGCTGAGGGCGGTGGCGGTGGCGCCCGTCGGGTCCTCCGGCCAGGGATGGCGCGGATAGCGCCCCCGCAGCTCGCGGCGCACCTCGCCATAGCCCTGCCGCCAGAACCCCTGCAGATCGCGGGTGATCGCCGCCGCCCGCCCCGCCGGGGTGAGCAGTTCCACCGTGATCGGCAGCTGCCCCTCCAGCAGAGGCGGCAGGCCATCGCAGCCGAACATCTCCTGCAGCTTCACCGCCAGCACCGGCTCACCGCGGCTGTAATCGAGCCGCACGCTCCGCCCCGACGGCACCGGCAGCGCCTCCGGCAGCAGCCGGGCCAGCTCCTGCCGCTGCGGCCAGCTCAGCTCCCCCCACAGGGCCTCCTCCAGATCGAGCTTCTGCAGATCCTGCTGGCTGCGCATCTCCACCAGCCAGGGGGCCAGCCAGCCCTCAAGATCCCGCTCCAGCACCTCAAGGCTCCGGTCCGGCCAGGGCTCCCCCAGGATCCGGTGGGCCAGGCAGAGCCGCTGCTGCAGGGCGCGGCTGCGCTCCCGCCAGGGCAGGGCCTCCAGGCCGAGCTGGCGCAGCCCCTCCAGCATCGCCGCAGCGACCTGCTCCGGATCCGGGTCCGGCCAGGGGCTGCGCTCCAGCACCAGCGCATCCAGCCGCAGCAGCCTCTCCCCCAGCACGCGTCGCTGTTCGCTATCCCAGCGGGCCCGGCACTGCCACGCGCCCGCCGCCGCCGCCAGGGCCTGCAGCTGGGCGACGGGCAGCATCGCCGCCAGATGCACGCGCGCCTCACTGCCCTGGCCATCCACGGCGGCGATCGCCAGGGCCTGGGCCTGGGCGAGCGGATCCTGGGGCGCCAGCCGGGCGCCGCGACCACAGCGCATCAGGAAGCGTCCATCGCCGCGGCCACGGCCGAGAGCCACCCGTTCGGGATAGGCCCAGCTCACCATCACCGCGACGCGGGCATCGAGCGCAGGCGGCAGCAGCTCACCATCAGCCCCGGCCGGCAGTGCGTCGCTCGCCTCCCGCACCTGCTGACGCAGCTGGCGCCGCACCTGCTGCAACGCCCGCTGCCGGCCGCCGGTTGCCGCTCCAGACCCGGTGCCCCGCAGCCAGTCGAGGCGGTGCAACAGATCGCAGCCCCACTGGCGGCCCTCCAGGGGATCGCTCTCATTGAGCAGCACCGCCAGATCACAGCCCAGCTCCAGATCGCCGGCGCGGACGGCCAGCAGCAGCATGTGCGCCAGCCGTGGATGCAGCCCCAGGCTGCTCATCGCCCGGCCATGGGGCGTCAGCCGGCCCTCCGGATCCAGGGCCCCCAGCTGCTGCAGCAACCGGCGCGCCTCCGCCAGCGCCGCTGCCGGGGGTGGATCCAGCCAGGGCAGATCAGCACCGTCATGGGAACCCCAGCGGGCCAGCTGCAGGGCGATCGGCGCCGGATCCACCTCCAGCAGCTCCGGCGGGTCGAAACCGGCGCGGCGCTGCTGCTCCGCCGGCGACCACAGCCGCACACAGCGCCCCGGCCCCAGCCGTCCGGCACGACCGCGCCGCTGCTCGGCACTGGCCTGGCTGGAGGGAAGCGTCACCAGTCCATCCATGCCGCTGGCCGGATCGAAGCGGTTGCGACGACTGAGACCGCAGTCGATCACTAGCCGCACCCCCGGCAGGGTGAGGGAGCTCTCAGCCACGGCGGTGGAGAGCACGATGCGACCCTCCCCATGGGACGGCGGCGTGAGCAGGCGGCTCTGCTCCTCCAGATCCAGCTGGCCGTGCAGCAGCGCCACCTCCTGCATCGCGCCCCAGCCGGTGGCTTCGATCGCCCGCTGGCAGGCCAGCAGTTCGCGGCGGCCCGGCAGAAACACCAGCACCGTGTCGCCCAGCTGCGGCTGGGGCCGATCGAGCCAGTGCTGCTCGAGGGCGCGCACCACCTGCCGCTCCAGGCGCTCCTCCGGGCGGGGGGGCTGATGCAGCACCTCCACCGGCCAGCTGCGGCCTTCGCTGCGGATCAGGGTCGCCGCCAGCCGTTCCTGCAGCACCCCGGTCTCGAGCGTGGCCGACATCAGCAGCAGCCGCAGATCGGGCCGCAGCACCTGCTGCACCTGACGGGTGAACGCCAGGGCCAGATCGGTATCGGCCGCCCGCTCGTGGAATTCATCGAGGATCACGGCGGCGACGCCATCGAGCTCGGGATCGTCCTGAAGCCGGCGCAGGAACAGGCCGCCGGTGAGCACCTCCAGGCGGGTGCGCGCCGACACCTGTCGCTCCAGCCGCACCCGATAACCGACCCGCTCCCCCACCGCTTCCCCCAGCTCGCGGGCCAGGCGGGTAGCGGCATGGCGGGCGGCGATGCGACGCGGTTCGATCAGCAGCAGCGTGCCTTGATCACCCAGCTCCTGCAGCAGGGTGAGGGGCACGCGGGTGGTCTTGCCGGCACCGGGCGGGGCCTGCAGCAGCGCCACCGCTCCGGGAGGCCGCAGGGCCGCCGCCAGGGACGGCAGCTGCCGATCGATCGGCAGAGCCTGCTCGGGCCGGGGAGGCATCAACGCACGTGGCGGAATCCATCAACCGGGTGGTAATCCTCGCCGGTGCACTCCTGATAGACCATCGCCGGCAACCCGGTCTCGAACATCGTCTGCAGAGCTTCCTTGAGGTAGGGGTTCCAGCCGCCGGTGCTCACCTTGCCGTGCCGCACCGTCCAGTCCCAGGTGCCCTGCAGATCGCGGGGGATGCGCCCCTCCCGGTCGCGGCGGGCCACCAGATCCTGCGATTCGACGATGCCCACCAGGATCGGATCCTTGCCGTAGGCCGGCGTGAGGCTGAGCTCCAGGCGCACCGGATCATCCTTGACCATCCGGAGCCGGAAGCGCGGCGGCAGCTTGAGACCGTTGAGCACGGCAGCCACAATGCGTGTTCTCTGGTCCACTTCTTCCTCCCGCGGAAAACTCGTTCACCCGGTCGAGCCTATTCAGCGGCCGGAGAGGCGGATGGCAAGGGCTCAGCCGGCTTCGCCAGGGCTGACCGGCGGCTCGTTGTCCCCCCCGAAGCGCACGGTGAGCAGGTCTTCGCGGGTGAGCTTGCCCTCGGCGTCGAGCAGTTCCGGGTGGATCGTCAGGCGGCCGGTGCGATCACCGCCGGAGCCGGCGGCCGGTGCGGCGGAGGCGGAACTGCGATCACCGGGGCGGGGGATGGCCCGGAAACCCTGCCCCATCACCCGGAAGGCCTGCCAGAGCAACAGCAGGAAACAGGCCCCGTACAGCAGTGGAAAAAGGTCGGAGAGAAACGAGGCCATGGCCGGGGCGGGGATGGTGGCCGGAACGGGGAAGATCCCCGGGGCGGTGAAGATCCGGGGGAAGCGGAGCGCTGCGCAGCCGGAGAACCCATCATCGCTCCTGTCGCGTTGGATTGCAGGCCAGCAACCAGGCCCAGAGGGTGGTGGCCGCCGCCCCGAAGGCGAGAAAGGCAAGCAGCAGTCGACTTGTGTCCACGGCTCGATAGGAAAGTTCACAAACTCTAGGTCGGTCCTGGGGCGGTTGCCTCCCCTTCCCCGTCCTCGCTGCACTGCCTACGGTTCTGCCTCTCTGGCTCTCCTCCCGATGGCAACCCGTCGCTTCCTGGCCTCGGCCGTGCGCCTGCGGCTCCAGCGTTCCACCGCCCTGGCGATCGGTGGTGCCGGCGCCCTGGGAGTGTGGCTGGCCGGCGTCTCGCCCGGCGCCTGGCCCCCGGCCGCCTCCGCCGCGACCCGGGCCAGCGGTGCGGCGGCAGCCCTCTCCTCCCAGTCGTTCGTGGCAGCCGCCGTGCGGCGTGCCGGGCCGGCGGTGGTGACGATCGACACCGAGCGCACCGTGGCGGTGCCCGGCCAGGTCGGCGGCTTACCGGGGGCCCTGCTCAATGATCCGTTCTTCCGTCAGTTCTTCGGGTTGCCGCAGGTGGCCGTGCCGCCGTCGCAGCGCACCGTGCGCGGCCAGGGCAGCGGGGTGGTGTTCCAGGCCGACGGTCTGGTGCTCACCAATGCCCATGTGGTCGAGAAGAGCGACCGGGTCACGGTCGGCTTCCAGAACGGCCAACGGGTGGAAGGCCGGGTGGTGGGCCTCGATCCGATCACCGATCTGGCCGTGGTGCGCCTGCAGGGGAGCCGCACCTGGCCGGTGGCGCCCCTGGGCAACTCCGATGCCCTGCAGGTGGGGGACTGGGCGATCGCGGTCGGCAATCCCTTCGGGCTCGACAACACCGTCACCCTGGGCATCATCAGCAGCCTCAACCGCAATGCCAGCAAGCTCGGCATCAGCGATAAACGACTGGATCTGATCCAGACCGATGCCGCGATCAACCCCGGCAATTCCGGCGGTCCCCTGCTCAACGGCGACGGCGAGGTGGTGGGGATCAACACCCTGGTGCGCTCCGGCCCCGGGGCCGGCCTGGGCTTTGCGATCCCGATCAACCGGGCCCGCACCATCGCCCAGCAGCTGGTGAGCCGCGGCCGGGTCAGCCATCCGATGATCGGTGTCGGGCTCGATCTGGTGCGCAGCAGCACCGGCGGCGACTCCGCAGCCGGTGCCCAGGTGGTGAGCGTGCAGGCAGGCGGTCCGGCCGACCGCGCCGGCATCCGACGCGGCGATGTGATCGTGTCGGTGGCCGGTCGTGCCGTTCAGACCCCGGCCGATGTGGTGTCGGCGGTGGAGAACTCAGGGGTGGGCGCCTCCCTGCCTCTGGTGGTGCGCCGCAACGGCCAGCCACAGACGATCAGGGTGGTGCCAATGGAGCTGTCGCAGCTCGATCCCCGCTGAGCCGGCCCGACGCCGCTGGGGCCGCCATGCGACTGGCGGAGCGGGGCTGCTCTGGATCATCAGGCTTCTGAGAGGGGGCCACTGGCTTCAGCCCGTGATGGCGACCACCGGTCGCCGGTCCAACCAGCAAACCGCCAGTCCAACCCCTGGGTGATCGAGTCCCTACGTTGCATCAAGCTGCGGTAAAACCAACTGCAATGAAAACGTCGTGACCGGGAGTGGTCCGCCTTGCTGATCAACCTGGGGCGCTCCGTGCGGGCCTTCGTGCAATGCCACACCTACCCCCTCCGCTACGGCGCGATGGGGTCTGCCATCGCCACTTCTTACCGCATTCCGGGCTGGATGCGAGGGGCTGAAGCGGTTGCCCTGGCGCGGATCTGCCGAGGCCTGCCCAAGGGTGCAGTGATCGTGGAGATCGGCTGTTTCCTGGGCAGCGCCACGGCGCTCCTGGCGGGAATGCTCAGGCTCAACGACGACCGCGAGGGGCGCGTCCACTGCGTCGATCCCTTCGATGCCTCCGGCGACGCGTTCTCCGTTCCGGTCTACCGCTCGATGGCGGACAGCCTGCCGAATACCCTGCGGGAATGCTTCGATCAGAATCTCAGCGCCGCCGGGCTCGATCCGTGGGTCGAGGTGCATCCCGGTCTCGACCATGAGGTAGCCCGCCGCTGGTCGCGGCCGCTCGACCTGCTTTTCCTCGATGGCGATCAATCGCCAGCGGGCGCCGACCTCGCATTCTCCGCCTGGGTTCCATTCCTCAAGCCCGGGGGGATCATCGCTGTCCACAATTCCGGTCCGCGCAGATATGCCGCGGGTCACGACGGGTCCCGCCGTCTGGTCGAACGTGAGTTCAAGCCACCCGGATTCACAGAGGTGAGCCTCGTCGGCAGCACCACCTTCGCCCGCAAGGTGGTTGGGTAATGGCAACATCTCTGTCCGCAGATCTCTGTTCACGAGGTGAGACGTCCAGTCATACCCATGCACTCCAGTTCGCGCAGCGCTGGGGCGATCTGCCTGCCATCGTCCGGCTCGGACCTGACTCCGAGATCCGGCAGCTTCGATCAGCGCATGCCTTGATGCCCTCTCGGCAGCAGCTCCAGCCCATGCATGGCCGCTTGCCGAGCTGCCGGCGCGCAACCTAGGTTTGCTTCACCCATCAGCCGCGTCGTCATCGTCGCTGAAGGTCCACGACGGCGGAACTGTTTGCGGAGCTTGAGGGATGGAGTGGCATCGCAGTCGGGTGCTCGTGACCGGTGGTGCAGGTTGCATCGGCTCAGCCCTATCGCGGCGCCTGGTTCTCGCCGGGGCCGATGTGACGATCGTCGATTCGCTGCTTCCACAGTACGGCGGCAATCTGCACAACATTCGCGATTTCGCAGCACGGGTCCGGCTCAACGTCTCTGATGTGCGGGATGCACACAGCATGCGCCATCTCGTGCGGGGGGTAGATGTCGTCTTCAATCTTGCGGGGCAGACGAGCCACCTCGACTCGATGCACAACCCGTTGACAGATCTCGAGATCAACGCCACCGCCCAACTCTCCATCCTCGAGACACTGCGACTCCATAATCCGTCAGCCCGAGTTGTCTTCGCGAGCACCAGGCAGATCTACGGTCGCCCCGAGTACCTACCGGTGGATGAGCATCATCCGCTCAGACCAATCGATGTCAACGGCATCAACAAACTTGCAGGCGAGTCCTATCACCTTCTCTATCACCAAGTTTACGGAATGCAGACCTGCGCACTCCGCCTCACGAACACATATGGTCCCGGCATGCGGATCAAGGATGACCGCCAGACCTTCATCGGGATATGGATTCGGAGGCTGATAGAAGGCCGGCCTTTCGAGGTATGGGACGGAGGGCAGCGGCGGGATTTCAACTACCGCGAAGACGTGGTAGATGCACTCCTCCTGGCTGCATCGCAACCGGCCGCCATCGGATGCGCCTTCAACCTGGGTTCAGCGGAAGTTGTCACTCTCCGCCAGGTCGCAGATATGCTAGTCGAGCTTCACCCGGGCGGCGTCTATGAGGTTAGAGACTTTCCGCAGGAACGGCGGTCGATCGATATCGGCGACCACTTTTCGGATTTCAGCCTCATCGAGCAGACGCTCGGATGGCGACCCAGGACACCACTTCGCGATGGAATGATTCAGACAATCGACTATTTCCGCGAGCATAGCGACTTTTACATTAGATAGACAAGACATGTGCTCGTCGCTTGATCTTTCACCCCAACCTGCTGCACCATGATCCCGCAGTGTGATCCCCACGCCAACTACATCGCCCATCGCGGTGCCATCGATGCCGCCATCGCACGCGTACTCTCCGGGCAGCGCTATGTGCTCGGGCCCGAGGTCGCCGGGTTCGAGGCGGAGTTTGCCGCAGCCATGGGCGCATCATGGGCCGTGGGTGTGGCGAACGGTACGGATGCGGTGGAACTGGCGCTGCGGGCCGTCGGGGTGACCGCGCAGGACTCGGTGGCTACGGTCTCCCATGGCGCCATCGCCACCGTCTCCGCCATCGCCCGCCTCGGCGCTCGACCGCTGT
The DNA here is from genome assembly GCA_046075505.1 of Cyanobium sp. Taxonomy (GTDB): domain Bacteria; phylum Cyanobacteriota; class Cyanobacteriia; order PCC-6307; family Cyanobiaceae; genus Cyanobium. Next base: position 30,796 of record JBJTQH010000131.1, read on the forward strand.
TCGTGGACGTCGATCCCCGGCGCTGCACGATGAGCCCGGAGAGCCTCAAGGCCATGCTGCACTCGCCAGCGGGCGGAAGCGTGCGGGCGGTCGTGATCGTCCACCTCTACGGGCAACCCGCCGACATGACCGGCCTCATGGACCAGGTCCGGGAGCGAGGCATTCCCGTGGTGGAGGACTGCGCGCAGGCCCATGGCGCCAAGCTGCACGGGAGGCCGGTGGGCACGTGGGGGGCACTCGGCTGCTTCAGCTTCTATCCCACGAAGAATCTCGGAGCGATTGGCGACGGCGGCGCAGTGATCGGCCGCGATCCTGCACTTGAGACCACGCTGCGGCTGCTCCGAGAATATGGATGGAGAGAGCGCCACGTCAGCGAGACTTTCGGCGCCAACAGTCGGCTCGACGAATTGCAGCCGGCTATTCTGCGCGCGAAGCTTCCGCACCTCAGAGCGGAAAATCAACGGCGACGGATCATCGCGGGGCACTATAATGACCTTCTGGCAGACTGCACATTGACGCTGCCGCTGCTCGTGCCAGCATCCGATCCGGTGTACCACCAATATGTCGTCAGCGTGCATGAACGAGATCGCCTACAAGCTTCGTTGCTCGAGGCGGGAGTGACGACGCTCGTGCATTATCCACGGCCGATTCATAAACAGCCAGCCTATGCCGATCCCGAGTGCTGTCCGATTCCACTGCCCGATACCGAATCACTGGCACGCCGGGTAATCAGTTTGCCGATGTTTCCAGAACTCTCCGACAGTGACGTCGCTGCAGTGGCCCGACGAGTCCGGCGATGCCTGGCGATGCACGATCAGCGTGACCCGAGTAGCGATTGAAACTGTGCAGCCGCCCACAGTGCACGCCCATGCCAGCATTACAGCCATCTCGCAACCGTGGTCAGCAATCGGCCGGCTCTTCTGGACGACGCAAGCCGGCGACGCGTTCCAATGTGGCATGAATCTCATGCGGGATGTATGCACCACTCATGCACGCCGCCAAGGTGAGCCAATTCCTCCCGTCCGCAAAGAAGGCAAGCGGTGCGGCCCGCAGCCCCATCCAGGAGTAGCGCAAGGCCTGGGAAAACTGTCGCTGCTCATAGGCCAGGCGAGCGAAGTAGCGATTGACACTGCACCGCGCCGCTCCCTCCGCTGCCGCCACGTCCGCGGGAGCAAGTCGCCTCATCTTGACCAGCACACGTCCCCATTCGCATTCGATCATGCGAAAGTCCCTGCTCAGCTGGCCGGGGCGGCGTCGATAGCGCATGAGATCCCGCGGCAATGCCTCCACCACGGCATTCGGCAGCAGGGCCACGCGCAGGCACAGATCGAGGTCGTACATCAGCGGGAAGCCGGGATCGATCCCTCCGGCTTCTGCGATGAGATGGCGGCGCAGGACAACATTCGATGTCGCCCCGATCACGAAGTCGGAGAGCAGCTGCCTGAAATCGAACGTCCCGCGGCAGCGTCGCGACCGTAGTCCGATGCTTCGGCCGGAAGGATCCACATAGGTGAACCAGGAGAAGGTCAGGCCGACAGCGGGCGCCGCCCGCAGCCGCTCGAGATGCAGGGCAAGATAATCGGGGTGCCAGAGATCATCCTGGTCGAGCAAGGCCACGAACTCACCACAGGCCCGGGCGATCCCCTTGGTGAGGGCCACTGCGGCTCCCTGATTCGGCTGCTGAACGAGCACGAACCGGGCGTCGTCGTAGCCACGCACGATGTCCGCGGAGGCGTCGGAGGATCCGTCGTCCACGAGAATCAATTCCCAGTCCGACCAGCTCTGTTCGAGTACCGTCTCGATGGTCTGTGCCAGGAAAGCCGCGCCGTTGTGGACGCAGACAACGATGCTCACACTGCGCATGAGATTCAGGCTGCGCATCGGCCGCCGTCCACTGCGGATGGCTAGGGGCGGAGGCTGGCAGGTGACGCTACTGCAAGGCGCTGGTCTGGCCGCTGGGGCCGCCATGCCGCGGCGGTGGCTGGGGGCCGTGATCGCAGCCGGCCTGCTGCTCAGCGCCTGCAGGCCGGAGGAGAGCAGCCGCCACGGGGAGGCCGGCCGTCCCGATGCCGGCCCCTGTCTGCATGGCGGCCGCAGCTGCGCCCTCGCCGATGTACCGCCGGGCCATCGCGCCGTGCTGCGCGGGCATCGGATGGTGCGGCTGCGCTGGCTGCCACGCCGCAACCGCGAATCCGGAGTGCCCGATGTGGGCCTGCAGGCGGAGTGGGCTCCGCTGCTGGACCATCGCTGAACCCCTTCAGACGACAGCACCGAACAGGCGCCCCACCAGAGCGGTGAGCCCCATGGCCGCCGCCCCCCAGAGCAACATCCGCAGCGCCGCCGGGGTGATCGCCGCGCCACCGGCCCAGGCCGCCAGGCTGCCGAGCCCCATCAGGCCCAGCAGGGCGATCCCAGTGGTCACCAGGGTGATCGCGCCAGCGGGCGCCAGCAGCAGCGTGAGCAGGGGCAGCACCGCCCCGAGGCAGAAGCTGGCTGCCGAAGCGAGGGCCGCCTGGATCGGTCGCGCCCGCAGAATCTCGCTCAACCCCAGTTCATCGCGGGCGTGGGCGGCGAGGGCATCGTGCAGGGTGAGCTGCTCAGCCACCTGCCGCGCCAGGCTCTCCTCCAGACCCCGCGCCCGGTAGATCTCGGTCAGTTCCGCCAGCTCCCCGGCCGGATCGGCCACCAGCTCCTGGCGTTCGCGGGCCAGATCGGCCGATTCCGTATCCGCCTGCGACTGCACGGATACGTATTCGCCCGCCGCCATCGACATCGCCCCGGCGACCGTGGCCGCCAGGGCCGACAGCAGCAACGTCTGACGGGCCGCCCCGGAGGCGGCGATCCCGACCGCCAGGCTGGCCACCGAGATCGTGCCGTCGTTGGCGCCGAGCACCACGGCCCGCAACCAGCCGATGCGATGGCTGTTGTGACGTTCGTGGTGATGGCTGTGGGGCATGGC
>JBJTQH010000132.1:0-36026 GCA_046075505.1 Cyanobium sp.
GAGCAACCTGATCGCCAGCCTGCGGGAGAACGGCCACGTCCTGCAGCGCGGCCGCCTCAGGATCCGCCTGGCGGAGGCCTTCGGCTTCTGCTGGGGGGTGGAGCGGGCGGTGGCGATGGCCTACGAAACCCGGCGCCATTACCCCACCGAGCGGATCTGGATCACCAACGAGATCATCCACAATCCCTCCGTGAACGCCCACCTGCGCGAGATGGACGTGCGGTTCATCTCGGTGGAGCAGGGGGTGAAGGACTTCTCCGAGGTGGCCAACGGCGATGTGGTGATCCTGCCGGCCTTCGGCGCCACGGTGCAGGAGATGCAGCTGCTGAGCGAGCGCGGCTGCCACATCGTGGACACCACCTGCCCCTGGGTGTCAAAGGTGTGGAACACCGTGGAGAAGCACAAGAAACATGCGATCACCTCGATCATTCACGGCAAGGTGAAGCACGAGGAAACCCTTGCCACCAGCTCGTTTGCCGGCACCTATCTGGTGGTGCTCGATCTGGCGGAAGCCCAGATGGTGTGCGACTACATCCTGGCCAGTGCCGGCGGCGGCAGCCCCAGCCCGGAGCAGCGCCAGGCGTTCATGGATCGCTTCGCCAAGGCCTGCTCCCCCGGCTTCGATCCCGACCGCGACCTGGTGCGGCTGGGGGTGGCCAACCAGACCACGATGCTCAAGAGTGAAACCGAGGAGATCGGCCGCCTGTTCGAGCGCACGATGCTGCAGCGCTTCGGCCCGACGGAGCTGAACGACCACTTCCTGGCCTTCAACACGATCTGCGATGCCACCCAGGAGCGGCAGGATGCGATGTTCTCGCTGGTGGATGAGCCGCTCGATCTGCTGGTGGTGATCGGTGGTTTCAACTCCTCCAACACCACCCACCTGCAGGAGATCGCGGTGAGCCGCGGCATCCGCTCCTTCCACATCGACACGCCCGAGCGGATCGGGCCCGGCAATCGCATCGAGCACAAGCCCCTGGGGGCCGGCCTGGAGGTGGAGGAGCCCTTCCTGAGCGATGGGCCGATCCGGGTGGGGATCACCTCCGGCGCCTCCACCCCGGACCGGGTGGTGGAGGACGTGATCCGTCGGCTGATCGATCTGAGCGAAGCCTGAGCGGCTTTACATTTGCTTCCGGTGCCTCCTCCGGGCATCCGGCCCGATCCACCCGCACGAGGTTCCGCTTGTCACCCCTGGTCACAGCTGCCGGCCTCGAGGCGGCTCCCGGTTCTGCCCGTCGTTCCGCCCGATCCCCCCTGAACAGTTCCGCTTCCAGCGCCACCCTCCTCAGCACCGCTGAGGCACACCCCCATGGCAACAGCGTGACGGAAGATCCCTCCCCTCCCCTCTCCGGCAGCGACCTGCGGCACAGCGACAACCCGCAGGTGCATCGCTACGCCAGCTCCTTCGCCGACATGATGGAGATGCGGGCGCCGTCGGCGGTGGTGGCGGAGTACCTCGATCGCCATGAGGGCTGGTTCCGCCGCTGCGCCGCCCCGATGCAGGTGGCCGCGCTGGGCAGCAATGGCTACCTGCTCACCCTGGGGCGTTTCGGCAATTTCGGCTTTGAGGTGGAACCCACGATCGGGCTGGAGCTGCTGCCCCAGGAGGCGGGGATCTATCGCATCCTCACCGTGCCGGTGCCCTCAGCCGATGCCACGCTCCAGGGCCTGTACGACGTGGAATTCAACGCGGCGCTGCGGCTGGAGGAATGCGAGAGCAGCGGCACCGAGGTGTCCCATGAGGAGGTGGATCGCCTGCTGCGACACACGCTGGTGCGCTGGCAGCTGGATCTGACGGTCTGGATCCGGCTGCCCTCGATGATCAATCTGCTGCCCGACAGCCTGGTGCAGAGCAGCGGCGACCACCTGCTGCGCCAGATCGTGCGCCAGATCTCACGGCGCCTCACCTGGAAGGTGCAGGAGGATTTCCACGGCAGCCATGGTCTGCCCTGCCCGCCGCGGCGTCGCGCCCAGTTCTGAGCGATCCGCAGACGGGGCGCCGATGGGGTAGATCAGCGGAATCAGGGGCCCGGATCCCTCCAGCCCGTCATCCGTCCAGCCATCGAGCCAGCCCGTCAACGGGTGCCAACCATCAGGCCACGGATGAACCGTGGCCCGCGATAGCACTGGTGATCTGCTGATCGCCGCGCTCAGGCGGCCGGGGTGAGCAGCTTCTGCACGATCTGCATGCCGGTGACGGCCTGCCACAGGAACAGGGTCATCACGCTCATGTTCAGGCCCACGTGGATCTTGCGGGCGATCACGTTGCCGGCCTGCATCAGGGGGGAGAGGGCCGCAGCCACCGCCAGCAGGCTGGTCATCGCCATGCCCACCAGCAGGTGCGGGCCCACGAACAGCTTGCCGTTGTTCAGGTAGGTGACGGCCATGCCGCCGAAGGTGCCGAGCACCATCACCGCCAGCACCACGGAGCCGAACTGGAAATGGCGCTTGCCGAACTGCCCCTTGATCAGCTCCTTGCGCTGCTCAGGCGTGCCGGTGCGGGTCTTCTTGGCCTTGATGCCGAGCACCATCGCGTAGCCCGAGACCGCCAGCAGCACCCACATCAGCAGCGGATGCAGAAAGTTGAGATTGAAGGCCAGGGACTCGGGGATCTCGAACGGCATGGCAGGGAAGGTGGGCCGCTGCCGAAGCTACAGCTCACCCCGGCGTCGCGGTGGTTCGCCCCGACCCGGCCCCGACCGCCGACCCGGCCCCGACCGCCGGCGCGGTCACACCGAAGCCTCAGGGCAGAGCGGCTTCAGTAGGGGCTGCTTCAGTGCAGGGCTGCTACGTCCAGAGCGGCTTCAGTGCAGGGCTGCTTCAATGCAGGAAGTGACGCCGGCCGGTGATCACCATCGCCAGCCCCAGTTCATCGCAGGCGGCGATCGAGTCGGCATCGCGCATGCTGCCGCCGGGGTGGATCACGGCGGTGATGCCATGGCGGGCCGCCAGGCGCACCGTGTCGTCGAACGGGAAGAAGCCATCGCTGGCCAGCACGGCACCGCGGGCCTGCTCCGCCGCCGCCGCCAAGGCCAGCTGGGCTGAGCCCACCCGGTTCATCTGGCCGGCGCCGATGCCGAGGCTCTGGCCGTCTTTGGCCACCGTGATCGCATTGGAGCGCACGTGGCGCACCAGCTTCCAGGCGAAGCGCAGATCGTTCCGTTCAGCCTCGCTGGGCTGGCGGGCGCTCACCACCTGCCAGGCGTCCTCGTCCACGGGCTGGTCGTCGAGCTCCTGCACCAGCACACCGCCGAGCACGGTGCGCAGCTGCTGGCGGGAGGCGCGGGCGATCGCCTCGGGCGACAGCTCCAGCAGGCGCAGATTGGCCTTGGCCGCCAGCCGCTCGCGGGCCTCGCCATCGAAGCCCGGCGCCACCACGCATTCCAGGAACAGGCTGGTGAGCTGGGCGGCGGCGGCAGCGTCGACCGGGGTGTTGAGGGCCACGATCCCCCCGAAGGCGCTCACCCGGTCGGCATCGAGGGCCCGCGTCAGCGCCTCGGCGGTGCCGCTGCCGGTGGCCACACCGCAGGGGTTGGTGTGTTTGACCACGACCGCCGCGGGCTGGCTGCCGGGGCCGTAGCCGAACTCGCGCACCGTGGCCAGGGCGGCATCGAGATCGATCAGGTTGTTGTAACTGAGTTCCTTGCCCTGCAGCTGGCTGGCGCCGCCCCAGCCGCCAGCGGGGCTGCTGTGCCAGGTGGCCTGCTGATGCGGATTCTCGCCGTAGCGGAGGCTCTGGCGGGCGGGCAGCTCCAGTCGCAGGGGCGGCGCCACCGGGGAGGTGCCCGCAGCAGCGGCGACTTCGGAACCCAGCGCATCCGCCAGGCGCTGGCCCAGCCAGGCGGCGATGGCTGCGTCGTAGTCGGCGGTGTGCTGGAAGGCAGCCAGGGCGAGGCGGCGGCGCAGCGCGGCGTCCACGCCACCGGCGTCGAGGGCGGCCAGGAAGGCCGGGTACTGGGCCGGATCGGTGAGCACCGCCACATCGGCATGGTTCTTGGCCGAGGCGCGCACCATCGCCGGCCCGCCGATGTCGATGTTCTCGATCGCCGTCTCGAAGGCCACCGCCGGATCGGCCACGGTCTGGCGGAAGGGATAGAGATTCACCACCACCACATCTATCGCATCGATCCCCTGGGCGGCCAGATCCGCCTGGTGGGAGGGATCATCGCGGCGGGCCAGGATGCCGCCGTGAATGCGCGGATGCAGGGTTTTCACCCGGCCGTCGAGGATCTCCGGGGCGCCGGTGTGCTCCGCCACCTTGGTCACCGCCAGGCCGGCTGCCGCCAGGGCCGCGGCGGTGCCGCCGCTGGAGATCAGGCGGTAGCCATGGCGCAGCAGGCCTTCAGCCAGCGGGATCAGGTCCTGCTTGTCGGAGACGCTCAGGAGGGCCGTGGGGGCCATGGCGGCGCGGAGGCGGATCAGAGGCCAACCTATCCAGCAAGGGTGACCCCGCCCTGCGGCACACTCCCCAGATCAGGGTGTCGGCGGGCCGGGCTGGAGCCTGCGGGCCTCGCTGCGGCGGCCTGTTGATCGCCCTGCCGATCGCCCTGCCGCGGCCGACGCCGGCGCGGGGGCTTCCGCGATCATCGGTGGAAGCAGCGCCCGCCGCCCGCGGGCTCCGGACCCAGCACTGCGCCTGGCGCGACCGGCGGCCAGGCCCCCGGCTCTCGCGCTCCCCTCTCTGATCCCTGCCCCCTGATCACCGCTCGCAACCGATGACCGTCCTCGATCCCAGCTCCCCCCCCCGCGACGACGGCCAGGCGATCTGGCTCGGACCGGTCGAGGCGGATCGGCGTCTGGTACTGCTGCACGGCTGGGGTGCTGATGCCGACGATCTGCTCGATCTGGGGGAGGTCCTGCTGGACGGCGGCACGGCCTCCGTGAGCGTGGTGGCGCTGCGGGCCCCGGAGCCCCATCCCTATGGCAGCGGTCGCCAGTGGTACGGCCTGCAGCCGCTGGATTGGAGCGCCCTGCCCGCCGCCCGCGACGCCCTGCGCAGCCGGCTGGAGCAGCTGGGGGCCAGCGTGCCCCTGTTGCAGACGGTGCTGCTCGGTTTCTCCCAGGGCGGCGCGATGGCGATCGATGTCGGCAGCGGCCTGCCTCTGGCCGGTCTGGTGGCCTGCAGCGGCTATCCCCATGAGGGCTGGCAGCCGGCAGGAGCGCTGCCGCCGGTGCTGCTCAGCCACGGCCGCCAGGATCCGGTGGTGCCCTACGAGGCCAGCCTCGAGCTGCAGCGCCTGCTGGGCCAGGCGGGTGCCCGCGTGCAGCTGCTGCCCTTCGAAGGCGGCCATGGCATCGATCCGGAGCTGCTGCCCTCGCTGGCGGCCTTCGTGCAGCGCTGCCTAGGGCTGGCGGGCTGAGCGCCGCGCCGCTCTGCCGTCCCTGCCATCCCTGCCGCGGCAACCCACCGGCGACGCCTGGTTGGCGGTGCGTGACAGGCGATGCGTGACGGGCGGTGCGTGGGCGGCCGTGAGGGGGAACGTCCAAGGGGGGGCTGCCCTTGAACGTGGCGAGCCTGGGCCCCGGCATAGATCGCGCCACTGATCGCGGCTCCGATCGCGGCACAGATCGCGGCTCCGATCACGGCATGAATGGCGGCCATCAAAAAGCCGGCCCCGCAGGGGAGCCGGCTCGCGCTCAGGGCTGGTACCGCCGCTCAGACGAAGGCGTACTCGTACTCCTCCATCTCCTCCCAGTCGTCGGCGGCGAGGGCCTCGAGGCCTTCAAACAGCACCTCCTCGCCGATGCTGTCGACGATCTGACGCAGGGAGGGGAACAGGAAGTGGTTCTCCTCGGCGTACTGGGCGCTGAACAATCCCTTCTCGCCCCAGAAGAAGCGGTCGGTGGTGTGCTCGTTGCGTCGCACATTGAGAATGGCTGGCGGCACCAGTTCGCACTCCGCGATATAGCGTCGCGCCGCGGTGACGGGCTTATGGGAGCCGGTCTCGAGATGGAAGGTGGGCACGTGGGCGAGCACCCGCTGGCCGGCGAGACGACGGCGACTGATCCGCTTGCGCTTCTTGGACATGGAACGACTCCGGATTCGGAGCGGAGAGAGGGAAAGCAGGGAGGACAGCGAAACCACGGCGGGATGAAAACCCCGGGCGGCAATGCCGAGTCGGACCACCGGGGCTGCCGGCGGTCCCACGGCCCTACGTTCTGCAGCCCAGCGGAGGGGACAGGCCTGGCTCCGGTGGGTCACCCGGGACTGCCGCAGCAGCACTCCGGGACAGAAGAGGGACGCAACTGCCTCTGCTGTAGCCTCGGCCGCAAGGTTTGTGCAACCTTGGTGCGGATTCGGCCGCTCACCAGGACCTGTCCGCCCCACTGGTGGGCGGCGAAGTAGTGGTCGATACCCTCGACCCTAAAGCTTTTTTTCTGTTTTTCCAAGCGGTGGGCGCCGGATTTCTGGCCGACGCCCCGTCCCCTGCCGGTCCGAGTTGCGGTGATCCCAGTCAGCGAGCGGTTTCTCAGCCTTCTCGGGCACCAGCTGAACCAGTTCGTCGACAGCCCGGAACTGCGCTCCCTGGTGGTCTACGTGACCCATCAGCCGCCGCAGGGGCCCCCCACCCTGCTGCCGGTGGGCCAGTGGCCCGCCGACGAGCTGCGGCTGCCGGCCCTGGATGAGGACCCACGCCTGCGGCTGCCCAACGAGGAGCGTCGCTGGCTGCCCCTGCGCCATCGCCAGCGCCTGCTCGGGGCCCTGCAGGTGGAGAGCTGCGGCGGTGACTGGTCGGATCCGCTGCGCCAACGCCTGCAATCGGTGGCGCTCTGCCTCACCGAAGCCCTGCTGCTCGATCTGGACCAGCAGGCCCTGACAGCCCGTCTGGACCATCAGGAACAGCAGCTGCGCCTGCTGGTGCATCAGCTGCGCAATCCGCTCACCGCCCTGCGCACCTTCGCCCAGTTGCTGCAGCGTCGTCTCGGCCCCCACAGCGAACAGCGCGATCTGGTGGAGGGATTGCTGAGCGAGGAGCGCCAGCTGAACCGCTATGTGGAGGCGATCAGCGACCTGGTGGGCTCCGAGCCGCGCCTGCCGGAGGTGACGCCCCCCCAGCCGCTGCTGCTGCCTCCCACCCTCAGCGGCCCGGGGGGGCAGCCCCTGGCCGAGCTGCTCGCTACGCTGCTGCAGCGGGCCGCCGCCACCGCCGATCTGGCCGGTCGCTGCTGGCAGGGCCCGACGCACCTGCCGGACTGGCAGGGCGACAGCGGTGCGGTGGCCGAGATCCTGGCCAACCTGCTGGAGAACGCCTTCCGCTACAGCCCGCCACGAGCACCGCTGGGGCTGCAGGTGCATACCACCATCGACGGCAGCATCGCGCTGATCGTCTGGGATGGCGGCGCGGCGATCCCGCTCGAGGAGCGGGAGGCGATCTTCCGCCGCGGCCAGCGGGGCAGCACCGGCCTGCACCGCCCGGGCACCGGCCTGGGGCTGGCGCTGGCCCGCGATCTGGCCCGCGGTCTCGGTGGTGAGCTGGAGCTGGTGGTGCCGCCGCAGCGCTGCGACACCACGCTGCCAGCGCAGGGCAATGCCTTCCGCCTCACCCTGCCGCCAGCGCCGCCGCCAGCCGGCCCGCCCCCCCTGCCGCTGCCGCAGAGCCCAGCACTGGAGCCGCCGCGGCCATGAGCAGCAGCACCGCGGTCTCACCCCACTCCACACAGGCGCCGTAGCTGTCGCCGCTGTGTCCCCCCAGACGGCGCCCCAGCCAGAGGGGCACCGCCACGGCCGGCAGCAGCCCCAGCAGGGGTAACAGCAGCGCAGCCCCCCCCGGCGCGCCCCCCAGCAACCGGCTGCCCGCGAGCAGCAGGGGCAGCAGCAGCAGGGTCGGCCGCAGCTCCCGGGGCAAGCCGGCCCAGTGGCGGCGATGGAAGCCGGCGCTGCCCTCGGCGCGCAGGTAGGGGAAGCGGGCCATGGCGATCAGCGGTGCCACCCGCCCCCACAGGGCCGCCCAGATCAGGGCGAGCGGGGCCGCCGCTCCGAGGCTGGCCAGGGCCGCGGCCCGCAGCAGCAGCAGCAGGGCCAGGGCCTGGGCGCCGCTGGCTCCCACCCGGCTGTCCTGCATCGCCTCCAGCAGCCGGTCGCCGGCCGCCAGACCATCGGCGGTGTCCATGGCGCCATCCATGTGCAGGCCGCCGCTGAGCAGCAGCCCCAGGGCCAGCACCAGGCACACCTGGGCCAAGAGCGGCAGCCGCTCCTGCAATCCCCACCAGAGCAGCGCCTGCAGTCCCCCCAGCACCACCCCGATCCAGGGCGCGAACCGGGCGATGCGCTGAAAGCGGGGCTGAATCCGCGGCCAGGCCGGCAGCACCGAATAGAAGATCCAGGCGCCGCTCAGGTCGCGCAACCAGGCAGGGGCATGGGGCCCGGCGATGGGGCGCTCGGGGGGCATCGGGCCTGGAGAAGACTGGCGCGTAGCGTCGCAGAAGCAGCGGCCTGCGGCCGGTTTCCCTGATGTCCGCGGAGCTTTTCGGCACCCCATCCCCCCGCTTCCGGTTCGAGATCACGGCCCGCTGTCCCCACAGCCGGGCCCGCTGCGGCTGCTTCCACACCGCCCATGGGCCGGTGCACACGCCCCGCTTCATGCCGGTGGGCACCGCCGCCTCGGTGAAGGGGGTGAGCGTGCCCCAGCTGGCCGACACCGGCGCCGAGATGGTGCTGGCCAACACCTATCACCTGCATCTGATGCCGGGGGAGACGGTGGTGGCCGAGGCGGGTGGGCTGCATGCCTTCATGGGCTGGAGCGGGCCGCTGCTCACCGATTCGGGCGGCTACCAGGTGTTCAGCCTGGGGGCGCTCAACCGCATCGACGACACCGGCGTCGTGTTCCGCTCCCCCCGGGACGGCGCCCGCATCACGCTCACCCCCGAGCGCTCGATGCAGATCCAGATGGATCTGGGGGCCGATGTGGCGATGGCCTTCGATCAGTGCCCCCCCTGGCCGGCCAGCGAAAGCGAGGTGATCGAGGCCAGCCGCCGCACCCACGCCTGGCTGGAGCGCTGCATCGCCGTGCACAACCGCCCCGACCAGGCCCTGTTCGGCATCGTGCAGGGAGGCTGCTATCCCCATCTCCGTCGTGAGTCGGCGCGGGCGGTGGCGGCGATGGATCTGCCCGGCATTGCCGTCGGCGGGGTGAGCGTCGGTGAGCCGGTGGAGGAGATGCACCGCATCGTGCGCGAGGTGGGGCCGCTGCTGCCCGAAGACCGGCCCCACTACCTGATGGGGGTGGGCAGCCTGCGGGAGATGGCGGTGGCGGTGGCCCACGGCTTCGATCTGTTCGACTGCGTGCTGCCGACCCGGCTGGGGCGCCACGGGGCGGCGCTGGTGGGCGGTGAACGCTGGAATCTGAAGAACGCCCGCTTCCGCCACGACCACGCGCCCCTCGATGCCGGCTGCCCCTGCCTGGCCTGCCGCCTGCACAGCCGCGCCTATCTGCACCACCTGATCCGCAGCGAGGAGATGCTGGGGCGCACCCTGCTCAGCCTGCACAACCTCACCACGCTGCTGCGCTTCACGACGGCGATGGCACGGGCGATCGGGGAGGGCTGTTTTTCAGAGGATTTCGCTCCCTGGGAGCCAGCCTCTCCAGCCGCTCACACGTGGTAGCTTCCCAACCACGGCCAGGGGCCTGATCCCGGCGCCCCGGGCGCGCCAGACCATGCGCGCCAGATCTGCGCCCGCCCAACGATCGGATCCCTCCCGGCTCTCCGCACTTCCCCGCCTCTGTCCTGATGGCTCTCTCCCTGCTGGCCGGTCTCAGCCTCCCCACCCTTGCCCAGCTGCCGGAGGCCTACCAGGCATTCGGTCCCCTGGTTGACATCCTGCCGATCATTCCTCTGTTCTTCCTGCTGCTGGCCTTCGTGTGGCAGGCCTCCGTGGGCTTCCGCTGAACGCCCACGGCTCAGGTCTTCCAGCCACAGCTGACCGGATCTGCCCTTCTGAGCTGAAGCTGCCCCGAGTCTGAGCTGAAGCTGGCCCGAGATGGATGCCGGCGCCTTCGCTCCGGTCTACCAACCTCTTGGGGGTCTGCCGAAGGAAGTCGAAACCAGCGATCAGCCCCCTGTCCCTGCCCTCGGCGAAACCTCGCTGCGGGCAGGCTTTTTGATGGCAGCCCGCAGGGGATGGCCTTCTTCCCGTCTCGTGCCGTCCCGGCAGCAACAGCCTGGGTGGCCAGGTCCGTGCAGCCGCACGCCGATCAGCGCTCGCCCTGCAGCACCGCCCAGGTGAAGCGCGGCAGAGCCAGCATCCGCCGCCAGCGGCTCGGTTCCTGCAACAGGCGATAAAGCCATTCGATCTGCAAACGCCCCATCCAGGCCGGTGCCCGTGTCTTGAGGCCCGCCCAGACGTCAAAGCTGCCGCCCACCCCCATCCACAGGCCGCTGCGGCGCCCGGCCAGCGCCTGGATCCAGAGCTCCTGGCGGGGCACCCCGAGTGCCACCAGCACCAGATCCGGCCGGCAGGCCAGCAGCCGCTCCTCCAGCTCCGGCCAGGCCGCCGGCTCCTGATAGCCGTGGGCGGTGAAGGCCAGATCCAAGGCGGGCAGCCGCTGCTGCAGCCGCAACGCCAGCTCCTGCATCACCGGCGGTGAGGCACCCACCAGCGCCACCCGCCAGCCGCGGGCGGCCGCCTGCTCCAGCAGCCCGTAGGCCAGCTCGATGCCGGGGCTGCGCCGCAGGCGATACCCCTGGCGCCCCAGCGCCCACACCACACCGGCCCCGTCGGCGATCACCAGATCCGCCGCCCGGATCGCTCCACCCAGGGCGGCGTCGGCGCGGGCCGCCATCGTCATTTCGGCATTGAGCGTCACGATCTGACCGCCACCGCGCTCGTGCAGGGCCAGGGCGGCCTGGAGCACATCGGGGCAGACATCGACCGGCATGCCAAGCACGTGGGCCCGCCCGGTTGCGGTGCTGCTTGCTGCCATCGGGGATCCGTGCTGCAGGGGAGAATCTATGGCCCCTGGCCCCGTCTCCCGGCTGCCGTCCTGGCCCTCGCCCGACGCACCAGGCCCGATGCCGCGGCCCGCAGACCGCCCCAGGAGCAGGATGGATCGCACCGATCGCACCACGGACCGCAACGGCGCCCCGCCCGCTCCCCCGAGCCGGGACGCCGATCCCGATCCGGCCCCGGGCGAGGGCCTCCGCCCAGCCCCGGCTGCCCATGCCGGCGCCGGCCCCTTCCACCGTCTGTTCCGCTCGCTCGGCCCATCCCGGCCTGCGGATCCCTCCACCGCCAGCGTCACCGAACCAGACCATCCGGCCACACCGGTGGCGACCACCCAGGGCGATTCCCCCCTCGCCAGCAGCGCCATCACCACCTCGAGACCCTCCAGCCCGCCCGCGCCGATGGCCGCCTCCACCCCCGCCGATCCCGCCGCCAGCGCTTTTGCAGGGCCTCCGCCCGGATCGTCGGTCGCGGCCCCCTGCCTGGAGCTGCCGGCCCGCCAGGCCCTGCTCGAGCGCCTCGATCGCCAGATCGATCAGGTGGTGCTCAGCCGCCAGCATCCGATCAGCGGGCTGCTGCCGGCCAGCACCGCCAGCACCGTGCACGGCAACTACGGCGATGCCTGGGTGCGCGACTGCGTGTATTCGATCCAGTGCGTCTGGGGCCTGGCGATGGCCCATCGCCGCCTGCGCGGCGCCAGCCGCCGGGCCCATGAACTCGAGCAGCGGGTGCTGCAGCTGATGCGCGGTCTGCTGGCGGCCATGCTGCGCCAGGCGGAGAAGGTGGAGCGGTTCAAGACCAGCCTCGATCCCCTCGAGGCCATCCACGCCAAGTTCGACACCGGCAGCGGTGAGGCGGTGGTGGCCGATGACGGCTGGGGCCATCTGCAGCTCGATGCCACCGCTCTGTTCCTGCTGCAGCTCGCCCAGCTCACCCGCGCCGGCCTGGTGGTGATCCAGACCAGCCATGAGCGCGATTTCATCCAGAACCTGGCCTATTACGTGGCCCGCGCCTACCGCGTCGCCGATTACGGCATCTGGGAGCGGGGAGACAAGGGCAATCACGGCCTGCCGGAGCGCAATGCCAGCTCGATCGGCCTGGTCAAGGCCGCCCTGGAGGCGCTGGAAGGCCTGGATCTGCTCGGTCCCCACGGCGACGGCAGCTATGGCCTCACCATTCCTCACGACGCGATCGTGCGCCTGCGCCGGGCCCTGCGCAGCCTGCTGCCGCGCGAATCGGCCAGCAAGGAGGTCGACAGCGCCTGTCTGTCGGTGATCGGCTACCCCGCCTGGGCCGTGGATGATCCCGCCCTGGCGGAGCGCACCCGCACCAAGATCCGCAACGAACTGGGGGGCCGCTACGGCTACAAGCGCTTCCGCCGCGATGGCCACCAGACGGTGGTCGAAGACGTGACGCGGCTGCACTACGAACGGGAGGAGCTGGCCCAGTTCGAGCACATCGAATGCGAATGGCCCCTGTTCCTGGCCTTTGAGCTGATCACGGCCTGCTGCGAGGAGCGCTGGCCGGAGGCGCGCCAGTTCCGCAGCCGCCTGTCGGCCCTTGCCGTGGCCAGTGAGGGGAAGGAAGGCGTCGAGCTCTACCCCGAGCTCTATCGGGTGCCGGCCGCAGCGATCGCCGCCGAACGCCTGCAGCCCGGCAGCCAGCCGCGACAGCCCAACGAGAACGTGCCCCTGCTCTGGACCCAGAGCTTGGTCTGGTTGTCGGATCTGCTGCTGGCCGGCCTGCTGCTGCCGGAGGACCTCGATCCCAGCCTGCGCCGCCGCCCGCGCCCCCTCGGGGCCGACGAGGTGCTGGTGGCTCTGGTGCCGGAGGACGAAACGATCGCCGCTGCCCTGCGCCAGGCCGGCCTGCCGGTCTCGGCGCGGCTGGGCTCACCCCGGGTCGCCAGTTCGCGCGAACTGGCCCTGCGCATGGCGGCCGTGGGGGCCAATCCACGCCTCGGGCTGAGCGGCCATCCGCGGGTGCGGATGGAAACGATGGCCACGGCGCGCCTGTACCGCCATCGCGGCGAAGCGATCGCCTTTCTGCCCGCGGTGCTGGAGGAGGACACCTTCTACCTGGCCGATGATCCGCAGCAGCTGGTCGACGCGGTGGCGGCGGAACTGCGGCTGCTGCAACGCCACTGGCGCGGTCCAGGCGCACCGCTGCTGCTGATCCCGATCTCGGCGGGTCCGTTCCGGCGCGATCCGGGTGCCTTCCTGAAACTGGGGGTGCAGCTGCATCGCGGCCAGCTTGAGGGCGTACCGGTGCAGCTGGCACCGCTGCAGGAGCTGCTGCCCCAGGCCAATGCGGTGGAGCTGCCAGATGAAGCGGTGGCCGCCTGCCAGCTCGGCCTCGGCGGCCATACCCTGTTGCCGCCGATCACCAGCCAGAAGCCGCTCACCGCCCTGCAGGAGCAGGAGCTGGAGGAAACAACGGTGGCCGACCTGGCCGAGCGTCTCTGGCAGAGCACCTCCCTGCCGGAGCAGGCCGAGGTGCTGGAGCTGCTCACCCGCCGTCTTGGCCCCCATGCCCGCCTGCAGGGGCCGGCCCCAGGCGCGGGGGCCTCGCTGATGCGCCTGCTGGAGGAGGTCTATCGCCGCGGCCTCACCGAAGCCGACTGGAACGTGGTGCGTCGCGCCGCCGGCTCGATGGGGCTGGTGCATCCCCAGCTGGAGGATGCGCTCACCGATCTGCTGGTGCGCCAGAAGCAGGTGGTGGTGGGTCGCAATTACACCAACGATTCCCTGATCAGCGAACCGCAGGGCAGCAGCACGATCGCCGCGATGATCCGCCGCTTCGGGGGGGAGGACGGCCGCGAGTGGATGCTGCAGCAGGAACTGCTGCTGGCCCTCGATGGCCTGGCGCGGCTGGAACCCGATCTGCTCAGCGGCAGCCTCACCCTGCAGCTGGGCCAGTTGCTGCTGCTGCTCACCGGCGAGCTGGCGGCCGAACTCGACCTCTGCCCGAGCGAGGCCTTCGAAGCGTTGTGCAGCCTGCCGCCCCACGCCATCCGTCGCCGCCTGCGGGCGGTGCTGGCCGATGGAGATCACGCCCGCGCCGCCCTGCAGCGCAAGGAGCAGCTGCATCTGCGCGGCCGCGTGCGCTGGGAGGTACCCGATCCGCTGGAGGAGCTGCCCCGCGGCAGCTGCTGGCTGCAGCACCGCATGCGGCTGGGGGCGTTGCAGCGGGTGCCGCGCAATTTCTACGCCGGCATCTGGGATCTGCTGCATCATTGCCGCGGCATCGTGATCGGCGACAAGCTGGAGCGTCGCAACCGGCTCGAGAGCGCTCCGCTGCTGAGCGAGAAGACACCGGGCGAACGCAATTTCGCCTCCTTGGTGGAACAGCTGCTGGGCAAGATCGAAGCGCCGGAATACCGGCAGCTGTGCACCGAGGCGCTGCTCACCCTGATCGCCTTTGTGGCGGCCAATCCCCAGGTGCAGTTCGACGACGACCTGGCCCTTGATGTCGTGATCGGCCACGCCGTACGGGTGGGCTGGCAGGAGGTGAACCCGCAGGTGAGCCCCGCCGACTACGGCCTGCACAAAGGGGATGCCTGGGATCTCTTCTATCGCTCCTCACCGGCCCGCTGCCGCCGCTGGCAACTGCTGGCGCTGCAGCAGCTCACCACCACCGATACCGGCCCTGGCATCGAGCCGGAAGCGGCGGCGGCCTGAGCTCCGCCCCAGGCTTGCCATCCCGCCGGAATCCCCAGGCAAGTTGGGCGCCCCGCTGGCTCAGCCACGGGCGCCTCGCTGACGCAGGCGCAGGCATCCAGAAAGGCTGCAACATCCCAGGTGAGCGGGACGGGCCCACAGCCCTGTGGAGCAGGGATGGCTCTCTGGGACCGCCGGACTCAGATCGGCTCGCTGAGGGCCATGCAGATGTTGGGCTGCTCAACGCACTGCTCGATCAGATCGGCCAGCTGCAGGGCGCGGGAGGCCTGCAGACCATCGACGGCCGGAGTCTCCTCACCGCGCACGCACTGCAGGAAATGCTCCAGCTCGGCATAAAGCGGCTCGATTGAGGTGGTGCTCACCTCTTCAATGAAGCCATCATTTCGATAGACGAGTTCGCCATGATCAGCACTGAAGGAGCCGTGCGAGCGGCGATGGATGCGCAGGTTGTGCTTGAGGAAATCGGTTTCCATCAGGCTGCTGCGGCAGTGGGTGTACAGGCGCCGGATCTTGCGATGGGCCATCTTGCTGGCCGTCAGGCTGGCCACCACGCCATTGGCGAAGCCGAGGGTGGCATTCACGTAATCAATGGGCCCATCACTGCTGCGCCCACCCGCCGCCGCCAGGCGCACCACCGGGGCGGCGGCCAGCTCGAGCACCAGATCGATGTCGTGGATCATCAGATCGAGCACCACCGACACATCATTGGCGCGGTCGGGATTGGGGCTGTGGCGCCGTGCCTCGAGCACCACAATCTCTTCGCCGGCCACCACCTTGAGCAGCTCGCGGAAGGCCGGATTGAAGCGCTCGATATGACCCACCTGCAGCAGCTTGCCGGCCCGCTCCGCCACCTCGATCAGCTCGGCGGCTTCCTCCTGGGTGGCAGCGATCGGCTTCTCGATCAGCACATGGACGCCGGCCTCCAGGCAGGTGATGCCGACGCGGTGATGCAGCAGGGTGGGCACAGCGATGCACACCGCCTCCACCTCGGGGAGCATCGTGCGGTAATCGGCGAACCAGCGGCAGTCGAACTGTTCCACCGCCAGAGCGCCGCGGGCGGCATCGGGATCGGCCACCCCCACCAGCTCGGCATCGCGCAGCAGGCTGAGCACACGGGCGTGGTGCCAGCCCATGTTGCCGATGCCGATGACCCCGACGCGGACAGGGTTCATGGCAGGACGCGGCAGGTGCGCAGCATTATCGACGATCGCTCTCCGGCGCCGGCAGCTCCGGCGGCTCGGAGTTCAGCGACTGGATGCGCACCCGCTCGATGCGCGGGCCATCCATGGCGAGCACATGGAACAGCCAGCCCTTCCAGCGCAGCTTCTCGCCGGCGCTGGGGATGTGCTGCAGCCGCTCCAGCAGGAAACCGGCCAGGGTGTGGTGCCCCTCCGCCTCCGGCAGTTTCAGACCCAGCTGGCGGTTGAGCTCGAAGATCTCCAGATCCCCGGCCGCCGACCAGTCGCCATCGGCCAGGGGATGGAGATCCTGCGCTGTGGTCAGGGGGTTGTCGTCCTCGCCGACGATCTCGCCGGTGAGATCCGACACGGTGACCAGGCCTTCCGTGCCGCCGTGCTCATCGACGACCACCAGCAACGGATGGCCGCTGCGGATCAGGGGCAGCAGATCCGCCAGCGAGGCGCTCTCCTGCACCTGGCTCACCGGTAGCAGGTAGGGCGCCAGCGGCGTCTCGGGATGCAGCAGGCCGCGGGCGATCGGTTCGGCGAGGCGGCGCAGGTCGAGCATGCCGCGCACATCATCGAGCGACTCGCCGATCACCGGGAAGCGGGCGTGCTGGCTGCTGTGCACCGCCTGCATCATCTCGGCGAAGGTGACGGCCAACGGCAGGGTGACCATGCCGGAGCGGGGCACCATCACCTCACGCACCAGGGTGTCCCGCAGCGAGAAGACCCCCTCGAGGATGTTGCGCTCATCCGGCATCAGACCGGTGACCCCACCGCTTTCGATCAGCGTCTCCAGCTCACCGGCCGACAACACCGGCAGCAGCCCATCCCACTGCCGCGGCAGACCGGAGAGGCGCAGCACGACGCTGCTGAGCCGCTCGAGCAACAGCAGCAGCGGCGACAGGGTGGCGGTGAGCGATTCCAGCAGCGGCGCCAGGGCCAGGGCGGCAGGTTCCGGCCGGTGCAGCACCCAGGCCTTGGGCAGCAGCCCCCCCAGCACCGTGGCCAGCAGCACCAGCACCAGAAACACGAGGGCATCGCACCAGACCACCGCAGCCGGATCCGCGAGGCGGCGAGCCAGGTCCACCGCCAGACCGCGGCCGCTCCAGCCGACCGCCATCAGTGCCAGCACCGCTCCCAGCTGGGTGGCCACCAGCACGCGACGCAGCCGCTGCTGCAGGCGGGCAATGGCGCGGGCCCCGGCTTCGCCGCTCTCCAGGAGCTGCTGCACACGACTGGGGCGCAGGCGGATCAGGGCGAGCTCCGCAGCGGCGAAGAAGGCCATCAGCGCCAGCAGAACGGTAAAGGCCAGGAACCGCATCGGTGGTGCAGGGTGTGGCCGCAGGATAGGGGCACCCCCACAGCCGCTCTGCCCGCTGCGACACAGGGGTGCAGGCGGGTGATCAGCGCCCTCCTCTGGTTCAGGCCACCACCAGCCGCTCCAGCACCGCCAGGGCCACGCCAGGGAGCAACGGGCTCGGGTTCAGCGGGCTCAAGGCTGGGGAGATCACGGCTGCAGGGATCAGTTCTCGCCGTCTTCCTTCTCGTTCCCCCCGTTCTGGCCAGCGCGATCACCACGGCCGGCCAGGCCGGCCGCCGCCTCGGGAGCGCCGGCCTCCGCAGCAGGCTGCGTGCCGGAACCGGATCCAGAAGCCGGGGGAGTCATCGCCGCCCCGAGGGAGCGGCAGTGCTGGATCGGATCGACATCAGGAGCCACGCCCAACGCCTTGCGCAGCGCGTCGACGGTCGCCACCGACTGCATGTCGATCGTGGCGGCGGCCTGTTCGCAGGCCAGTTTCTGCAACGCCCGCTTGTCGACCCCGACGCAGCCGGCGATCAGCCCAAGCAGGGCCAGGCCTGGCAGGAGCCGAGCGAACCCAACGCGCGAGCAGCCCATAGCTGAATCGAGAAGACAGCACCCA
The DNA here is from genome assembly GCA_046075505.1 of Cyanobium sp. Lineage (GTDB taxonomy): Bacteria > Cyanobacteriota > Cyanobacteriia > PCC-6307 > Cyanobiaceae > Cyanobium. The sequence goes on from JBJTQH010000132.1 coordinate 17,729, forward strand.
CAACGTAAGGGGGCCTGGAGTTCCGTCACCCGAATTGCCTGAGACAGTTGAGACGAGGCCGGCCAGGGCATGAAGTTCGCGCGTCGTGCTGCTTTCAGCTCACCGCAAGTGGACGCCGCGAAAGGAAGCGTGAGCGTCGCGCCTGGGCTATACACGACCGCGCGGCATGGCCCAGCAGCACTGCAGATTGAACAGGCTCTGAACGCTGCCCCATCGGATCGCGAGCGATCGAGCCCCAGGGTTGAAAGCCGAAACACCGTTGCGAACCATCATTGGCTACTGCCGCGATCAGCGGTCAAGATGATGATGCGCAAGAGAGCGAACGGGGCTCCGGAGATCGCCTTCCGCCGGAGAAGTACTAGCATCCATCATAGCCAGGCTTGCCTCCCCCCAAGGCAGATCCCTTGCAAGAATTTCAGACGGGAAGGAAGGAGAGATAAAAAGAAGGGTGGATGGAAGGAGAGACGGGAGGAAGGAAGGATGATCGGCGCCAATAGCCATCATCGAGACCAGCCCCCAAAAGTTGTACACCAAGCGATCATCAAGCCAATGGTAGAGGCCTGGAAATCAGCGACGTGAACCAAGCAGCCAGTCAATCCACGGATTCAGACGATCAGAGGCTTCTCTCATCGGTCTTTTTTTCAAAGCCGTTCATGGAGTGGTCTCTTTTTTGCCGTGGCAAGGCAAGCGATGCAAGCCTTGCCTTGGCCGCCTTAAGTGAAGCGATTGACCTGGCATGCACAGAGACTGAATTCTCACTGCTGCGCCTCACCGCCAAGATTCTTCGCAAGAGGCAACCCCTTCCAGCAGCGTGCAACATTCCAACGATTGCCGCTCGTCTTCTACAGAATGAGCCGATAAGAGTTGTTTTCGTAAATGATAATGGCGTGCATGCCGGCGCCGGCATCGGTCTGAAGCGACAAGCCCAAGCCTTTGCCCAGGCTGGTCATGAGATTCACATCATCGCATTAAACAGTGATGATCACATGGTGACCCAATGCTTCTACGAATTCCGGACTTGGCTGGATGCCAATGACCTCAATGTGAACTTGCATCTTGTTCCGAAACCAAGGGCGGTCAATTGCTCTGGTCAATTTATCTTTACCGACTTCTTCCGTCAGTTCACTTTCGCGGACGGCTTGCCCACACTTTATATCGTTGGAAATCTGCACTCCTGGCCAATCTCCCCTGGCTTCATCCCCTGGCTGATGTCCAAAGACATAGCCTTTATTTTCTATGCTCATGATCTCGACTGGATCAGTGGCGGCTGTGCCTATCCGCAATACTACGACTGCACTCGATATCTCTCCCAAGAGGGCTGCACCAACCAAAGCTGTCCCATGCCGGATCACGCTTATCCCACGTCAGCACGAAGGAGGAAGACGGCCAACTATGCCTTCCGGGATATTGTTATTAGCACGAATCAGTTGCCTATAGTAACAAACAGCTCCTGGACAACCAAGCACTTTCAAGCCCGTTACCCTGAATGCCAGCTAATCCATGAGGCTGAATACGGATTGGATACCGATCGCTTTTTTGCATCCAAGGAGATCTATAAGTCCAGACGAAGAAGATTGAATCTTCCCGAATCTACACTTGCTGTAGCGATCGGCGCCGATGATGACTCCAGGCCAGGCAAGGGCAGTCATCACTTAAAAGTCATCATGAATGCATTGGCCGAGCAGGAAGACATTGTCTTTCTGTCCTTTGGGCATTCGAGCCTCGAGGGGGCCAATATTATCAAGTTTGGCTACTCCTCGGATGAACGACGCATGGCATCGGTGTTTCAATGCGCCGATATATTTTTAAACATGGCGACAATCGATTGCTTTGGTCAAGTCACAATTGAAGCGGCGTCCTGTGGTTGCGTCCCAATCGTGCTTGCAGGCACTGGCACAGAAGCCGCCGTCGAGAATCATCGCAACGGCATCGTCGTTGCTGACATCAAAGAAGCCATTCGTGTCATTTCCCATCTAGCAAAGGATCGCCGCCTGCTTTCTGCATTATCGGAAAGTGCTGCCGAGTACACCCAAAATAAGTATTCGCTCGGGCAAGAATACATCCGCTGGATTCATTGCTTGTCATCCATCGGCGCCCGCAGCATTCCATGACATGTCGCCCCCTCTGATCTCGATCCTCACGGCAACTCGGAACTGCTGCCGCGATCTCTCGATCACGGCGGATTCAATTCGCATGCAAACCTTCAGAGACTTTGAATGGATTATCCAAGATTGCGTCTCGGATGAAGACTATGCATTCATACGAGAAGACCAGCGGTTGCCTACCGCCTTCGTTTCGGAATTTGATCATGGCATCTATGACGCACTGAATCGGGCTCTAAGACGCTCCAGTGGCGATTGGATCCTTGTGCTGGGTGCAGGTGACTGGCTGGCAGGGCCTACCGCATTGGAGCGCCTGGCAGGCCTCATGTCACAAGAAAGCGACGTTGCTATTTGCGATGTATTTGAAGTTTCCATTAACGGAAACATAACAAGACGCGTCGCCGATCATCCCAGCAGCAAAGTCTCCCTCTTGAAAGATTTTACCAATCATCGACGTTACAAGCACTTTCTTGAAGGGATGCCATGTCACCAAGGCGTTCTTGTCAAGCGATCACGCATGGAGGAGCATCCCTTTGATCTCAATTTCAAGATCTCAGCAGATTGGCACCAACTTCTCAGGCTCTCATTCCAAGGCTGCAACATCCAAAGGATAGATCACTCCCTTGCGTGGTATCCGAACGGAGGGTTTTCATACCAAAACTCATGCCTTTGGGTCGAGGAAATCTGCTCAATAATATCACTTTTTTCAGGCCGTCCTGATCTCGCCAGAGAATACATGCTACCCGTGCTGGCTGAGCACAGACGACTCGAAGCGAGGCATCACGAACTTAGGCGGATCATTTCCCATGGATTTCAGTTAGATTCATTGTAGCCTCAAGAAAGGCTGGCCACCAGGGCATCGCCTTTGCCGGTGGAGACGCAGGCAAGCAGCACTTGTCGTTTAAGGTGGTGCTTGTGCGAAGACCGCGACCATAATGCAGGCCAAGATTGCCATCCTCGGTGCTGGGCCTGCAGGCTTAACAGCTGCTTATCTTCTGATCAAAGCCGGCTTCCCGGTCGATATTTTTGAAAGCGATCCCGTCTACGTGGGAGGCATTTCCAGGACCGTCAGCTACAAAGGCTTCCGGTTTGACATAGGAGGGCATCGCTTTTTCTCAAAATCCAAGGAAATAGAACGTCTATGGGACGAGATTCTTCCCGATGGCATGATCGAGAATGCGCGCTTGTCCCGCATCTATTACCAAGGGAAATTCTATCGCTATCCACTGGAGGGAGTCGAGGTCATCGAGAATCTGGGCAAGGTTGAGTCCCTGCTCTGTGTGGTTTCGTACCTGAAAGCCAAATTCGCATGGGGGGCGACCCCCACCAATCTTGAAGACTGGGTGACGCTAAAGTTTGGGGCCCGTCTTTATCGTACATTTTTCAAGAGTTACACGGAAAAGGTATGGGGAAAGCCCTGCTCTGAGATCGCCGCCGACTGGGCCGCTCAACGCATCAAGGGGCTGTCGCTGGCCACCGCTGCCATGGCCGCTCTGCTGCCGCATCCTCGCCGCGACATGAAACGGGGCCAATCCATCAAAACGCTGATCACCTCCTTTCGCTACCCTCGTCTGGGTCCAGGGATGATGTGGGAGTCTGCGGCGGACCAGATCCGTTCCCTCGGAGGCAAGATTTATCTGGGCAGCCATGTGAATGCTCTCCATCATGATCCCGGCGAGGGTGGCTGGACTGTTGGCTTGAGAGAGACCCAGAAATCCTTTGGCCACTATCAACATCTGATCAGCTCCCTTCCCCTGAGCAGCGTGATCACGGCGATCGATACACCACTGCCGGCCGAATCGCGGCAAGCAGCCGCCAGCCTCACTTATCGGGACTTCCTGACGGTTGCCCTGATTCTCAATCCAGGCATCACATTTCCAGACCATTGGCTTTATATTCATGATCCCGGCTTTCAGGTCGGGCGTATTCAGAACTTTGGAAACTGGTCGCCAGATCTTCTGGATGGATCGGGCCGCCTTTGCTACGGGATGGAGTACTTCTGCTCTCGCGAGGATGCCCTGTGGTGCGCTTCAGATCATGAGTTGATCGCCTTGGCGACACGAGAACTGGAGCAGCTGGGTCTGGCGCACTGCGGCGATGTTGTCGATGGCTGCGTTGTGCGGCAAGCCAAGGCCTATCCCGTTTACGACGATTGCTATCAACAGCGTATTGATCTGATCAAAGAAGCGCTTGCAAGCCACTGCCCAGGCCTGCACCAGGTGGGCAGAAATGGCATGCATCGCTACAACAACCAGGATCATTCAATGATGAGTGGCATTCTCACGGCAAGAAACATCATCGATCCCAGTCATACTGCCGACCCCTGGCTGATCAACCAGGATGCCGAATACATCGAGGCTGCCGGCAAAAGCGTTCCTGGCTGATGCGAGGGAATGACCTGTGAGCAGCAAACCCACTTGGCAGCGTCTGCCACGACTCCTCCAGAGCATCGGGCCACTCCTGTCCACCCTCTCGCTCGGCCTGTTCCCATCCTGGGCCCAACCGACGCCGATGGCCCGCCTGATTCGCCGCACGGCCCGAACACAGCAACGGCTGTTGCTCCTGAATCTCGGTTGCACGCTGCTGCTCGGGATGAGCGAGGCTTTTCTGTTCTCTATCGTCTACAAAACACTCGGAATCCTCACCCGTTCAACCATGCCGGATACCCCTGGCGGCCTGGCAGATAACGGGGGGCAGAATGTCCTGCTTTGGCTGTTCTTCATTTTGGTCCTGCAGCTGATCTCCAGCCTCTGTCTGGCGATGGGTGGCATCCTCTCCGGTCGCTTTGCCGCCCGCTGCCAGGCTGATGTCGCCCCCGAGATTCACCGCTTTATTCTCAGACTGAGCTATGGCTGCGCCAGTAAATACAAGCCTGGGGACTTAGCGCATCGGACCGGGATGGCCCCGTTTGCCATCATCACGGAAATCGAGCAGGCGGCCCGGATCTTCAGTGATGTCACGCTCTCGGGAATCTATCTCATGGTGCTGATGCTGATCTCTCCCTGGCTGATGTTGATGGCCTGCCTGCTCGCCGCTGGGGTTGCTCTGACACAATCGAGCCTGCGTCCCCGCATCCGATCAGCCTCCCGGGCTGTGCAGGAAGAGTCCCTTGTGATAACAGCCTCACTCACAGACGATCTGCACGCCTTGCGTCTTCTGAACAGTAGTGCGGCGGCTGAGACTGCAACGGGAAGCTTCCACAAGCAGCTGCAGGTTCTGGAGATGAAGTTGCGCCGACTCAGCACCGTTGAAAGCCTGCTGATGCCGATCGTGCAACTGCTACCGGTGCTCGCTGGCCTGCTGGTGGGGCTGCTCAGCTGGAAGCTGAACACGGGCCAGAGCACTCTGCTGGTTCCGGCCTTGGCCACGTTTGTCCTGGCCCTGCAACGCCTGAATATCTGCCTGATCCGACTTGGCCAGAGCTTCAATCAGCTGACGGAAAACCAGGCCAAAGTGGAACTACTGAACGATCTTTTGTCTCCTGAAAAGAAAAGCTTTCGTCGCACTGGCGGAGATCTCTTTACGGGGTTGAAGCATCAGATCCAGTTCCAGGATGTGTGGCTGCGCTATCCCGACAGGCAGGAGCCTTCACTGCTCAAGATCAGCTTCACGCTGCCCCGCAACAGCTCACTGGCCCTGGTGGGATCCTCCGGTGCCGGAAAATCAAGCATCGCCGATCTCCTGATTGGGCTGCTCGACCCCAGCCAGGGCAGCATCCTGATCGATGGGGTTGATCTGCAACGCCTCAACATTGACAGCTGGCAGATGCATCTTGGGGTCGTGAGCCAGGATGTGCTGCTTCTGAATAACAGCGTCGCTGCCAACATCGCCTATGGCATGGGTGATGCTGTCACAGCTGCGCAGATTCGCGATGCAGCCAAGGCCGCCTGTGCAGACGACTTCATCGAGAAACTTCCAGCCGGTTATGCGACCCTGATCGGTGCCCAGGGGCAGCGCCTCAGCGGCGGGCAACGGCAGCGCCTCTCCCTGGCTCGCGCCATCCTGCGCCAACCTGAGATCCTCATTCTGGACGAAGCGACCAGTGCGCTGGACAGCCATTCCGAAGCGCGCGTGCATCGGGCGATCCAGACTTTCAGCAACGGCCGGACCGTGCTGACCATCGCCCACCGACTCAGTTCCATCATCGATGCGGAGCAGATTCTGGTGATGGAAGCCGGCCGGATCATCGAGCAGGGCACCCACGCCGCCCTGCTGGCCGCCGATCAACACTATGCGGCCCTCTGGCGCAGCCAGCAACGATCGGCCCCGTCCCGTGCCACCGCCCCATGACGAGCGACAGCATCAGCCTGATCATGCCGACCATCGACTGGGGGGCTGTCTTCCTGCGCTGTCTGCAGGCTGCGATCACTGCACTCGGCCGCGATGATCAGCTGCTGGTGGTCTTCGATGGCAGGCCACCACCGCCGCCCCCACTCCTGCTGGCCAGCGGCGTGACCGTGCTCTACACCGGCGAACGCCGTGGTCCTGCAGCGGCTCGCAATCTCGGAGCCCGCCAGGCCACCGGCAGCATCCTGCTCTTTGTCGATGCGGATGTGGAACTGCATACCGATGCCGTGGAGCGGGTGAGACAGCGATTGCAGGAGGATCCCTGCCTGCAGGCCATCTTCGGCAGCTATGACGATCGCCCTGTCGCTCCGGGCCTGATCAGTCAGTTCCGCAACCTTCTGCATCACCACACCCACGCCAACCAGCCAGGCGCAGCCTGCACCTTCTGGGCCGGCTGCGGTGCGGTGCGCCGCGATCGCTTTCTGCAGCTGGGTGGCTTCAATGGCGACCTCTACCGCCAACCCTGTATCGAAGACATCGAGTTCGGCCTGCGACTGCACGACAGCGGTGGTTCCATTCAGCTGGATCCCACCATTCAGGGCCGCCATCACAAGCAGTGGAGCCTTGGCCTGATGCTGCGCACCGACATCCTGCAACGCGCCATCCCCTGGAGTCAGCTGTTGCTGCAGCGTCGCCAGATCCCAGCCACGCTCAACCTGTCCCGCTCAGCGCAGCTCAGTGCCGCGCTCAGCCTGCTGCTTGCCTGCACACCGATCGCCCTCGTCGCCTGTCCAGCTCTGTGGCCCGGGTCGCTGCTGGCGGCTGCGGCCGCGCTGGCCATGCTGCTGCGGCTCAATCGCTCCTTGCTGGCCCTGCTCCACCGCCGTGGCGGCCTGCCGCTGGCCAGCGCCGGTGCGGCATTGCATCTGCTCTATCTGCTGTATTCGAGTCTCAGCTTTCTGGCCGTGCTGCTGCTGGCGATCGCCAACCGCCCCCTGCCGCGCCTGCCGTGGTTGCAGACGCGACAGCACTGGCGCGATGCCGCCCTCTATGGCCTGCTTCTGGTGCTGAGCATCGCCACTCTCCTCCCCCTGGGCAAGGGTTTCTTCAACCTGGTTGGAGGACATCCTCCCGATCTGTATGAGCGCTTCAACGAATGGAGACTCTTTGCACAGCAGATTTACCCCCATCACGCCCTGGCCGATGAGAGCGCCAGATCCCTGCCTTACTTCCGCACCACGGTCTATCTCCCCTGGGCTCTGCCGATGTTCGGCGGCCTGTTTGTCTGGGGTGGGCTCAGCCAGGGCAAGATCATCGTGCTCGCGACCAATCTTCTGGGAGTGGCCCTCTGCTCCGCCATCGGCATCCGCGTTCTGCGGCCCTGGGGGATTGCGGCGAGCTGGCTGGGGGCCTTGGCGCCTTTGGCGATTCGTGGCTTCAATCAATGCTTGTACACCGGTCAGTTCTCGGCCGCCTGCGTTGGCCTGCTCAGCCTTCAGTGGCTGTTGCTGCAAAGAAGAAAACCCATCGCGGCAGGGCTCTGCTGGGCTTTGGCCATGATCAAGCCGCAGATTGCACTGAGTTTTGCCATCCCCATGCTCACCCACAGCAATCGCAAGGGCCTATGGCTTGGGCTGGGTCTTCTGAGCGGTCTTTCGATCGCGGCGATGCTGACGACAGGGACCCATCCGATTGGGCTGGCCATCAGCTGGCTGAACAGCCTGGATGCTTTCGTGGGAAACGCCTACCCCAATCTGTTCGCAGCTCTGTCCCGCGATGGCCATCCAACCTTGTGGTTGGCGAGCATCGCCCTGCTCCTGCCGCTGGCTGTAGGAATCACACTCCACAAAGCCTGGCATAGGCTCCCGGCACGGGCAACGATCCTCAGCCTGGAGTCTCGTGATAACGAGCAGGTGCTGGCTCTGGCGGGATTGTGCGCCATCGCAGGCTCTCTGCTTTTTTATCATCGTTTCTACGACAACATCATGCTCTATCCGGCTCTGCTGTGGAGCTGGCTTCAGCTCTTGCGCACTCCCACCTGGGGGCGTGCTGCCCTCGCCCTGCCCATCACAGCCAGCCTCTGCGCGCCTTTGTTCCTGATCACAGCCATCCCCCACTCCCTTACTTGGCAGAACGGCATCTGGCTGCTGAATGGCGTCGCCATGGGTGTGTCGCTGCTCCGAGCTGCGCAACAAGCTGCTCAAAGCCGTCCATCAGCCTGAGCAGCTCCAGATAAGGCCCCCCGAACGCTGCCGTCCGGGGAGGCGCTCAGCCCTCGACGCGCCAGGCCTGATCGGAGGGGGTCCAGTCGCTGAGCTCGGAGGGCTGGAACCAGAGACCGATCTCGAAGGCGGCGGTGTCGGGGCCGTCGGAGCCGTGGATCACATTGCGGCCGATGTTCACGGCCAGATCACCGCGGATCGTGCCGGGCTCGGCCTCCAGGGGCTTGGTGGCGCCGATCAGCTTGCGGGCGCTGGCGATCACGCCATCGCCTTCCCACACCATCGCCACCACCGGACCGGAGGTGATGAACGCCACCAGGCCGGCGAAGAAGGGGCGTTCGCGGTGCACGCCGTAGTGGCTCTCGGCCAGCTCACGGCTGGGGGTGAGCTGTTTGAGGCCCACCAGCTTGAACCCCTTGCGCTCGAAGCGGCCGAGGATCTCCCCCACCAGACCCCGCTGCACCCCGTCGGGCTTGATGGCGATGAAGGTGCGCTCGGCGGCCATGGCAGATCGGCGGAAGCGCAGCCATCGTCCCGGTCAGGCCTGCCGCTTGGCAAGCACGCCCAGAACGGCGACAACCCGGCCTCAGGCCTGGGGCGTGTCCATCGCATCGAGAGCGTCGCCGGGATCGCCGAGGGCGAAGACAGCGATCGGTTCCGGCCAGCCCTTGACCCACTGCGGCCCCAGGTCCTGCACCGGCCAGTGGGACGGCAGCAGGGCGCGCAGCTCGGCGCTGATCAGGATCGGATGCTGCGGGAAGGTGCGCGTCAGGCTCTCCAGCCGGCAGGCCAGATTCACCGTCGCCCCCACCACGGTGAACTCCAGCCGTTCACTGCTGCCCAGGTTGCCAGCGATCACCTCGCCCACATGCAGGCCGATGCCGTGGCGCAGGGGCGCCAGACCCTGATCTTGCAACGCCCGGTTCAGAACCTCCAGGCGCCGCTGCATCCTCAGAGCAGCGCGGGCGGCGGCGCGGGCTTCGACGACCTCTCCGCGGCTGCGGGGCACCCCGAACTCCGCCATCAGGGCATCGCCGATGAACTTGTCGACCAGGCCCTGTTCCTCGATCACCGCCGAGGCGATCACCTCGAAATAGCGGTTCAGCAGGCTGAACAGCGGCCCGGCCTCCAGGGAGGCACTGAGCGGGATGAAGCCCACCAGATCGGTGAACAGCACCACACAGCGGCAGCGACTGCCCCCCACCTGCGTCCAGATCGGTCCGGGCTGCCGCAGGATGTCCTGCAGCAGCGACGGCGAGATGCACCGCGCCAGCAGCTGGTGCAGGTAGGCCCGCTCGCGGTGTTCCCGCCAGCTGAGGCCGGCGGCCCTCACCCCACCGGCGAGCAGCGGGCCCAGCAGCAAGGCCGAAGCGGGCAGATGGCGGCGCGCCAGCGCCCAGCCGGCACCGGACAGCAGCAGCGCCAGGGCCGCCAGGATGAGGCTGCATCCGATCACGCCGCGGGAGCTGGGCCGGCGCCGCAACAGCCACCAGGCACCACCGCCCCAGCCCAGAAGCAGCAGCACCGAAAGGGCGGGCGGCAGGGGCAGGCGGCCGCGGCCGGAGAGCACCGTGGCGATGGCGGCCGCCTCGATCTCAGTGCCGCTCAGCGGTCCGAAGGGCGTCTCCTGCTGATCCCCCAGCTCCGGGCTGGTCACCCCGATCACCACGGTGCGACCGCGCCAGAAGGCAGCGCTCTGCTGCGGCACCCGCCAGGCGGGCACGCGCGGGATCATCGCCGCCGGACCGGGAAAATCGATCGCCAGAGGCGCCTGCGGCGGCATCAGGCCGGCGGCGGCAAACGCCAGAGGCGGCGGATGGGGCAGCGCGAAGCCCTGCAGGTTGTCCTGGCTCCACTGCTGCCCCGGGATCGCCTCCGTCATCCCCATCGGCCCCTGCAGCAGGGTGGTGAGACCGAGGCGCGGCAGGCCACCGGCCCAGGGCAGGTTCTGCCGCGGTCGCCGGAGACGGCTCTGCTCCACCCCATCCTGATCGATGCGGCTGTAGGCCACCGCCAGCACCAGCTGCTGGCGCCAGGGGGCGAGGCGGCGCACAAAGGCCTGGTCATCAGCGGGCCCGAACCGGCTCGGCTGGCTGTGCACCAGGTTGAACACCACCTGGCGGGCCCCCCGTTCCAGCACCCAGGCGGCCAGATCCGCTTGCAGCGCCCGCGACCAGGGCCAGGGGCCCATGTCCGGCAACAGCGGTGTGGCGCGGCGCTCCCGGGGATGAAGCAGATCGTCGAGGGTGAGGGAATCGCTGTCGATCGCCAGCACCACCACCGCGGCAGCCACCGGGCGCGGCCCCCGCAACCGGAACGCCAGGGAGGCCATCAGGCTGTCGAGCGCCTGCAGCGGCACCGCCGGCAGGGTGCCGGCAAGTGGTGGCAGCGCCAGCAGCAGCGGCAGAGCCAGGGCCAGCGGCCAGAGCACCGGTGCGCTGGCGCCCCAGCCGCTGCCGCCAGAGGACCGTGATGGCGAGCGGGTCACCCGCCCGCAGGCGGCCGCGGGGGACCGGCAGGGGGCGAGACCGGCGGCGTGGTTTCCAGCTCCAGCGTGCGGCGGATCAGGGGCAGGGTCTCCATCGGCGCCGGGAAATCATTGAGCAGAATGCTGCGCTGCAGCCGCTCGCGGGCCTCGACGCGGCTCAGGCGCCGCAGCGGCTGCCAGCGACCGTTCTGAAACTGCACCTCATCGCCGCCGTGCAGCTCAAAGCGTTGGCCTTCGCTGGTGGTGAGCTGTACATGCCCCTCCCAGCTGAACACCTTCACCTGCGTGTCGTTCACGTCGAGAAACACCGTGGTGCCCTCGATCGAGGCGGTGGCCACCCGGGTGCGCACCCGCAGGCGCAGGCCCCCCTTCTGGAGAGGATCCACCCAGGCGATGATCTGACCGCGCTTCAGATCGAGCAGGTCGCGGCCCAGCCGCAGCAGCGCATCTCCACCGAGGCGGAAGCTGCGGCCATCGGCCAGGCGCACCTGCATCCGCCCCGGGGCCTGGGTGCGCAGCAGGCTCTCGGGCTTCAGGTTCAGGCCGACTGTGGCCAGAGCCTCGCGGCGGCCGGGGGGCTGCACGAAGGCCGGCCGCGAGGGCACCGCCACCACCTCCGGCAACCTGGCGGCCGCCTGCACGACCAGAGGCAGGGGCAGCAGGGTGAGCGCGGCCGACAGCAGCAGGCGGCGCCTTGACACACCCATGGACCTTGGGATGGAGGGACGCCCCAGCCTGGCGATCCGCTCGAGTCCTGTCACCTCCCCTCACCTCCGCCGCGGCCCAGCACGACACGGCACAACCAGGCAGGGAACGGCACTGGCGGCCGGCCCTGGCCCGATCCACCGCTGACTAGATTCAGCCGTATCCAGCTCCTCTCACTTCAGGCCTGATGGTGCTCGCCAACCCCACCGGCACCACAGCAGCAGAAACGGGCGGCAGCAGCGCCGGCAGCACCGACTGGAGCGTCGCCGACAGCGCCGCCCTCTACGGCATCGACCGCTGGGGAGATCCTTATTTCAGCGTCGGCCCCCGCGGCCATGTGCTGGTGCAGCCCCGCGGCGAACGCGGCGGCTCGCTCGATCTGGTGGAGCTGGTGCAGGAACTGCAGGGGCGCGATCTGAGCCTGCCGCTGCTGATCCGCTTCGATGACATCCTCGAAGACCGGCTGGAGCGGCTGCATGCCGCCTTCGATCGGGCGATCACCCAATACGGCTACCGCGGCCGCTACCAGGGGGTGTTCCCGGTGAAATGCAACCAGCAACGCCATGTGGTGGAACAGCTGGTGGAAAGCGGCCGCCGCTGGCATTTCGGCCTCGAAGCGGGCAGCAAGGCGGAACTGCTGATCGCCCTGTCCCTGCTCGACGATCCGGAAGCCCTGCTGATCTGCAACGGCTATAAGGACCACCGCTACATCGAGACCGCAATCCTGGCCCGCCGCCTTGGCCGCCGACCGGTGGTGGTGATCGAGCAGGCCGATGAAGTGGCGCGGATCATCAGCGCCAGCCGCGAACTGGGGGCGGCGCCCTACATCGGCATCCGCGCCAAGCTCTCCAGCCGCAGCACCGGCCGCTGGGGCAGTTCCGTGGGTGATCGCGCCAAGTTCGGGCTGTCGATCCCCGATCTGCTGGCGACGGTGGAGGCCCTGCGCCAGGCCGGGTTGCTGGCGGATCTGCGCCTGCTGCACTTCCACGTCGGCAGCCAGATCAACGACATCGCCGTGCTCAAGGATGCCCTGCAGGAAGCGGGGCAGATCTATGTGGAGCTCACCCGCCTCGGGGCACCGATGGGCTACCTGGATGTCGGTGGCGGCCTGGGCATCGACTACGACGGCAGCCGCACAGCCACGGCAGCCTCCACCAACTATTCGCTGCAGAACTACGCCAACGATGTCGTGGCGACGATCCGCGAATGCTGCGACCCCCACGGCGTGGACGTGCCGACGCTGGTGAGCGAGAGCGGCCGGGCGATCGCCAGTCACTTTTCGGTGCTGGTGTTCGATGTGCTCGGGGCCGGTGCCCTGCCCGGGGCGGTGCCGCAGGTCAGTGCCGAGGAACCGCTGATCCTGCGCAATCTGCGCGACACCCACGCCGGCATCGAGGCCCTCGCCGAAACCGACGACCAGCTGCCGGAGCGGCTGCAGGAGGCCTGGAACGACGCCCTCAAGTTCAAGGAGGACGCCCTGGCCGCCTTCCGGCTCGGCTACCTCAACCTGCCGCAGCGGGCTGTGGCCGAGCAGCTCACCTGGGCCTGTTGTCAGGCGATCGCGGCACGGCTGGAACGGCTGGCGGCGGGAACAGCGCTGCCGGAGGAGCTGGCCGCCCTGCCCGCCGTCCTGGCCGGGATGTACTACGCCAATCTGTCGGTGTTCCGCTCGGCGCCCGACACCTGGGCGATCGATCAGCTGTTCCCGATCCTGCCGATCCACCGGCTGGAGGAGAAACCCGCCCGCCTGGGCAGTTTCGCCGACCTCACCTGTGATTCCGACGGCAAGTTCGCGCGCTTCATCGAACCGGCCGGGCGCTCCGGGCGCGAGCACCTCAAGCCGCTGCTGGAGCTGCATCCACTGCGACCGGGCGAGCCTTACTGGATCGGTCTGTTCCTCGCCGGTGCCTATCAGGAGGTGATGGGCAATCTGCACAACCTGTTCGGCAGCACCAACGCCGTGCATATCCGCCTGGCGGAAGGCGGCCGCTACCGGATCGATCACGTCGTGCGCGGCGACACCAACGCCGAGGTGCTGCAGGCGATGGAGCACGATCCGGCGCAGCTTCTCGAGCGCCTGCGGCTGGCCAGCGAGGCGGCGATCGGGCGCGGCAGCCTCGACCTGCGCGATGCGCGGCGGCTGATGGCCCACCTGCGCGCCAGCCTCGAGCAGACCACCTATCTGCAGCCCTGACGCCTGGGCCAGCCAGCGAAGCCAGAAGAGACAGGGGGCGAAAAGGCAGGGCCTGTGCGGCATGCAGGCTGGGGAGATGGCCGGTTCTGCCATAGCTCATCAGGCTGCACTTCTCCCCCGTTGCCCCCCTGGGCGATGCCCGGAGCTGCCGTGGATTCCTGCCGCTCACTGCCGCACTTCAGGAACAGCGATCCGGGCCCGCGACGGTCTGGCCCCCGGCAATGCACGGCTGCGAACCAAGCGACGGCCGACCGCTGCGATCGATCGCCACCACAGGGCACAGCACCGGCAGGAACCGTGTAGTTTGGCCCGACGCGCCTGCGTGGACGATGGCGGCCATCACCCCCCCAGAGCTGCAGCGCCTGCCCCTGTTTCAGGATCTGAGCACGGAGCAATGCGAACAGTTGCTCGATCGGCACTTCGAAAACCAACACGGGCCGGAACAGGTTCTGGTGATGGAGGGAGACTGGGGCGAATCACTGTTCCTGCTGCGGCGCGGCATGGCCAAGGTGCGCACCTTCAATGTTGATGGTGAGGAAGCGGTGATGGCCCTGCTCGGAGAAGGCGATATTTTCGGTGAGATGGCCGCCCTCGGTGATGTGGGGCGCTCGGCCGATGTGGTGGCCCTGATTCCCACCAGCATCATCAAGATCCGGGCGGCCGCCTTTCAGTCGCTGCTCCACAGTCATGCCCCCTTTGCCCTGGCCCTGGCGCGGCTGGAAGCGGCGCGGCTGCGGGATCTGAATCAGCGTTTTGCCGTTCAGGCGAGGGATGCCACCACTCGCCTGCTCGATGCACTGGCCTACCTGGCCCGTTGCAGTTCCGCCGCCCGTGATCCACTGGCTCCGATTCCTCCCCTGGCCCAGAGGGAAGTGGGAGCGATCGCCGGTCTGGCCCGGGAGACCGCCTCGCGCACCCTCAGCAAACTGCGCAGCCGCGGCCTGGTGGAGGAGGTGGATGGCATGTTGCGACTCACCGATCTGCAGCCGCTGCGCCAGCGAGGCCTCCTGCCCCGATCCGGCAGCAACGGCTGAACCGCCGGGCCCCAGCGCGCCCCAGCCCTCCGGGCAGTCATCCCAGCGCCGCTGCAGTCGCCCCCCCGCCCCCTCCGCCCGCCGCCATCAACGACGTCAACGACGTCAACAACGACGACAACCTGAGCGGCGCGCTGCACAATCGCCGGAGATCGGCCACAGTGGCGCAGCGGCCCTTCCACCGTCGCCAGCTGGAACCGCCCGATGGCGTTGCCGACCCTGTTGCAGTCCCTGGGGCAGCGGCTCCGCAGCACAGCCGGCATCACGGCGCTGGAACGCCGGCTGACGCGGCTGCGCCCCCAGACCGTGCTGCGCACCCTGACGCCTTACGGCATCGCCGCCCTGCTGCTGCTGGCTCTGGATCGCAGCGGCGTCTCCGAAGCGCTCGATCTGCGCCTCTACGACCTGATCACCACCCTGCGCCCCGCTCCGGCGGCCACCGGACTGCCGATCACGATCATCGGCCTCAACGAAGCCGACATCGCCAACTACGGCTGGCCGATCGATGACCGTCTGTTCTGTGACGCGATCGACCGCCTGCTCGACGGTGGCGCCCTGGCGGTAGGGCTCGATTTCTATCGCGATCGCGGGGTCGGCCAGGAGCAGCAGTGCCTGCGCGACCGCTTCCGGCGCGATCCGCGGCTGGTGTCGATCTTCAATGTGGCTGAGGACATCCGCGCCATCCCCGGCACGCCACCGCGGCGCTGGGGCTTCAACGATCTGGTGGTCGATCCCGATGGGGTGGTGCGTCGCGATCTGGTGCATGTCAGCGGCCAGGACGAAGCCACCGTCTCCCTGCCGCTGCGGCTGGTGGAGGTGGCCTATGGCACGGATCGCCTGCGCCGCGATCTCGAGCACGGCCGCGCCCCCGGGCCATGGCTGGAACCCGGTTCCGGGGGCTACGACCGCCTCGATGCCGCCGGCTATCAGCAGATGCTGGCCTTCCGCCGACCGGGCAGCTTCACCACCTGGAGCCTGCGGGATCTGCTGACCCCCCATCGCGTCCCCCCGGGTCAGATCCAGGGCCGGATCGTGCTGATCGGCAGCACGGCCCCCAGCCTGCGGGATCTGTTCGAGGTACCCCATACCCACTTCACCGCCGGCACCAGCCAGCTGCAGACCCCGGGCGTGGAGCTGCATGCCCAGCGGCTGGCGGCCCTGCTGGACCGACTGCGTTTCGAGGACAGCCTGCGCATCCGCACCGTGCCCCCACTGGTGGAGACCAGCCTGGAACTGCTGGCGGTGCTGCTGGGGATCGGGCTGGGGGAATCGTTCCGCGCTCTGCGGCGCAGCATGGTGGTGGTCTCGCTGCTGGCGGTCCTGCTGGCCGGTTCGCTGGTGGGCGTGCTCACCGTGAAACGGGTCTGGCTGGAGGTGAGCGAGCCGCTGGCGGGTCTGCTGCTGATGGGGTCTGCGGCCTGGCTGCGGCGGGGGCTGGCCAGCCAGAAACAGCGGCAGCAATTCGAGAAACTGCTTGGGCAGACCACCTCGCCGGCGGTGGCCAGTCAGCTGTGGAACCAACGGGAAAGCCTGCTCAGCGGCGGCCGCTTCGACGGGCGCCAGCTGCCGGTGACGATCGTGTTCTCCGATCTGTGCGGCTTCACCACGGTGTCGGAAACGCTGAGCCCCCGTGATCTGCTCGCCTGGCTGAATCGGGCGATGGCGGTGTGCGTGCCGGCGATCACCCAGCGGGGCGGCATGGTGAACAAGTTCACCGGCGACGGCTTCCTGGCGGTGTTCGGTGCACCGGTGAGTCAGGGAGCGCAGGCGGATGCGACGGCGGCACTCGAGGCGGTGCTGGAGATCCAGGCGAGCCTGGACGGGCTCAATGCCACGCTGGCCGCCGAAGGATGGCCCACCCTGCGGATGCGGCTCGGCGTCCATTCCGGCGAGGTGCTGGCCGGATCGATGGGCAGCAGTGAACGGATCGAATATGCCCTGATCGGCGATGCGGTGAACTGCGCCTCCCGTCTCGAGAGCCTGGCCAAAGAGCGCCACGACAACCTGTGCCGGATCCTGGTGTCATCGGTGACCCATCAGTTGCTGCTGCCCCGATCCGATCTGGAGTGGCGCAGCTGGGGGCCGATGCAGGTGAAGGGCCGCGAAGAACCGCTCGAGATCTGGGAACTGCGCGGGCCGATCAGCGCCGCAGCGGCCATGCCGCAGGCCGGAACCGGCCCTGCGGTGACCTGAAAGCCGAAGCGCCACACACCCAGGGGCGGCACGCCGATCGCAGCAGCATCACCGCGACGGGAGGAGCCCCGAGTGGGGAAGGGCTCCAGCAGCGTGGCCTGCGCCGCGCTGACGGGCTCAGAGATCGGCAAAGGCCTGCGCATCCTCCGGGGAGGCCCATTCCTGCAAGCCGGCCTCCACGCCCCGCAGGTCGGTGAGATCCAGGGGGCTCACCAGCCGTACCCGCACACCGTCGTCGTCGAGATCCCAGCGCAGCTGATCGCCCGGCCGAAGGTTGAGCGCCTCGCGGATCGCCTTCGGGATCGTCACCTCTCCTTGGGCGGTGAGGGTGGCGAGTTCGGGAGCCATGACCCTGAACCGCCTGACTGCCTGCAGCATGGCGGCCGGAGAGCGCACGAGGGAGGCCCCATGGCTCTCCGGCCGGCGGGGGCTCAGAGCAGGGTCACCCGGCCGCTGCCGATGTCGAAGTAGGCGCTGCGGATCTTCACCTTGCTGTTGGCGGCGGCCTCCTTGAGCACGGTGCTGCGGGCGGTCAGTTCGCCGGCGGCGTAGCGGCAGTTCCCTTGCACCGCCTGGGTCAGATCATCGCGGCTCTGCAGGCTGGTCCGAATCGGGGTGACCAGCTTCTCCAGCATCGGCGTCAGCGGGTCGCTGCTCATGGCTGCTTTGACGGCGCCGCAGGCACTGTGGCCCATCACCACGATCAGGGGGACACCGAGCACGGCGACGGCGTACTCGAGGGAGGCGATCGCTTCATCGAAGGCGGTGTTGCCGGCGCTGCGGACCTCGAACAGCTCACCGGAGCCGCAGGCAAAGATCCAGCCCGGATCGACGCGTGCATCGGCGCAGGAGAGCAGGGCGACGAAGGGTTTCTGGCCCTGGGCGAGGGCATGGGGATCGATCTGGCAGTTGTTGTTCCAGATGGCATTCAGCTTCTTAATTACCCATAAGCCTCCGCAACCCTGAGATCCCGTTCGGTGCAAGGGATGCAGCAGCAGACCGCATTGGCGATCCGTTCAGTCATCGCCGCCAGCGAGAAGCGCCTGTTGAAGCGGAAGCAGTAGCCACCGAGG
>JBJTQH010000133.1:0-125906 GCA_046075505.1 Cyanobium sp.
GCCTGAGCTTTGCTCGCATCGGTCTGAACTGGTTGCAGCAGAGCGTGATCACGGCTGGCCGTGCACTGCTGGCCTGGCGGCCCATCCCCTGGCATGCCCTGGAACCCTGCATTCCCAGTCGCGGCGTCAGGCGACGGCAGGAACAGCCCTGGTTCTCGCGGATGGACCTGCCGCCACCCCTGCCGAGCACCACACCAGCAGCGGTCGCATAACGGTCTCGCCTGAGATGTGTCCGTCAGTCAGGTCGCCACCGTCTCGCCGCCGCGGCTGCCCAGCCGGGGCCATTCAGCCGGGCTGGCCGTCGAGCAGCTGCTGCAGCCTCTGGCGGAAATCGCCCTTGGGTATGCCGCCCTTGAGCTCACCGTGGATCACGAAGGCGGCCTCGGCATTGCTGACGATCAGATAGGTGGGCCAGCCCATGCCCTCCTTGTTGGGGTACTGGGCCAGCAGCACCTTGCGGTAGCGGCGATAGGTGTCGGTGTCCTGGAGCATGACGCTGACGAACTCCAGCCCCAGCTCCTCGGCCACCCGGGCGTCGTAATGGCTCATGCGGTGGCAGGTGCCGCAGTCCTCGGAGCTGAACTTCAGCAGGGTGAGGCTGGTGGTGGCCATGCAGGGTCTCCCGTCGGGCAGGCCGGATCGTAGGCAGAGCCTGCGGGGGCCGCCGCCGCCCAGAGCGGCCAGGGCAGCCCGGGCACCAGCCGTCCCTCAGAGGCGCTGGCGCTGCAGCCGTTGCCGCCGGGACTGCCGCAGCCGCTCCCCGAGCAACGGGCCCGGTGGCACACCGGCGGCGATCAGGGAGGCCGCGCTGCACTCCGCCCCGAGATGGCGCCAGCGCAGCCACCAGCGCAGCAGCGGCCGCCGCGGCCCCAGGCCGGCCACCAGAGCCAGGGCCACCGCCTCCGGGCCATGCCCCGGTTCCTCCAGCAGCTCGCTCCAGAACACCGGGTCGGCGGCAGGGGCCGGCGCGGTCGCCAGGGCCTCGAGACGAGGGCGCAGCTGCCGCAGCCCCGCCAGCAGCCGGTGCTGACGATGGGGCAGCTGCAGGCGCTCGGCCAGCGGCAGCGGATCGGGCAGGACCGCCAGCAGGGCCGGCAGCAGCGGCACCTTGAAACGCACCGCCCAGTGCAACCGCCGCCGCCAGTGGCGGTCCCGCTGCAGCTGCGGATCGAGCAGGGTCAGCCCCCCCCAGCGCTGCAGAGCCGCCAGCCCCCGCTGCCACGGTTCGCGCTCCAGCAACAGCTCCAGCTCGGCCCGCATCCGGGTGCCGAGGGCCGGCGGGGCACTGCCGGGGGCATCGCCCGGATGCCAGGGCCAGGGCCAGTGGGCCAGGGTCTGCCGCAGCTGGCGGCAGCAACCGGGAGCGAGCTCAAAGCCGAGCCGGGCTGCATAGCGGGCCCCCCGCAGCACGCGGGTGGGATCATTGCGAACGCTGTGCTGATGCAGAAAGCGCAGCTGCCGCTGCGCCAGATCGCGGCGGCCGCCGTAGGGATCGAGCAGACCCGGCACCGCCTCCGCGGGCCTGGGGGCCAGGGTGCGATCCGATCCGCCGTCGGCGGCCACCGCACGCTGCAGCACCAGGGCCATGGCGTTGATCGTGAAGTCGCGCCGAGCCAGGTCATCCTCCAGCCGCGCGAAACGCACCTGCGGGTTGCGGCCGGGCTGGGGATAGGTCTCACGGCGGGCGGTGGCCACATCGAGCAGCAGCGCCCCCGAGGGCAGCACCACCTCCAATTCCACCGTGCCGTAGGCGGCATGCTCCTGGTAGAAGGGCACCCCGCGGGCCCCGAGGCGGTGGCGCAGGCGGCGGCCGAGGCGATGGGCCGCCGCCAGCTGCCCTTCAGGGCCGCCACCACCTGCTGGATCACCGCAGGACTCAGCGCCACCCGCCTGGGCGCCACCCTGTTCAGCGCTGGCGTGATCAGCGCCACCAACGCCAACGCCATCGTCGCCAACGCCACCGTCACCAACGCCACCAACGCCACCGTCGTCAACACCGGAGCGCGGCTCACCAGAAAGAGGCGCCACAGCCCTGTCAGGGGCAGGCACCTCGGGCGCAGCGTCAACGGCGCTGGCGGGCTCGGCCTCGCCCTCCACCACCAGATCCAGATCCGGCAGACCGGTCCAGGGGTCATCGTGCAGGCGGTGCCGCAGCAGATCGCGCACGGCGCCCCCCACCAGGGCCAGCCGCTGCGGCGCCGCCGCCTCCAGCAGCAGATCCAGCAGCCCCGCGGGCAGGCCGGGCAGCACGGGCTCGGGCAGCTGGGGCAAGGGGCGTGCCGGTGAGAATGCCTGCATCATCCCGGAGTGGGACCGTTGTCCGCCCTGACCCGCTGCCTGATCGAGGAGGCAGCCGCGATCGCCGCCAGCGCCCAGCGGCTCGATGCCGCGCAGGTGGAGGCCGCCCTGGAGCTGCTCGATCAGTGCGCCAGCCGGCGGGCGAAGCTGGTGATCACCGGGGTGGGCAAGAGCGGCATCGTGGCGCGCAAGATCGCCGCCACCTTCTCCTCGATCGGCCTGATGGCCCTCTACCTCAACCCCCTCGATGCCCTGCACGGCGATCTGGGGGTGGTCGCGGGCGACGACGTCAGTCTGCTGCTGTCCAACAGCGGCGAAACCCAGGAGCTGCTGGAGATCCTGCCCCACCTGCGCCGGCGCGGCACCGCCAGCATCGCCCTGGTGGGCCGGCCCGGCTCCAGCCTCGACCGCGCCTGCGATGTGGTGCTCGACGCCTCGGTGGACCGCGAGGTCTGCCCGCTCAACCTGGCCCCCACCACCAGCACGGCGGTGGCGATGGCGATCGGTGATGCCCTGGCGGCGGTGTGGATGGAGCGGCGCGGCATCTCCCCCCAGGACTTCGCGATGAACCATCCGGCCGGATCCCTGGGCCGGCAGCTCACCCTCACCGCTTCCGATCTGATGGTGCCGGTGCGGCGCCTGGCGCCGCTGCGCGGCGGCACCCCCCTGACGGAGGTGATCAGCCATCTCACCGCCGATGGCGTCGGCACCTGCTGGGTCGCCCGCGACGAGGATCCCGAGCGGCTGCTGGGGCTGATCACCGACGGCGACCTGCGCCGCGCCCTGCAGAGCCATGGCCCGCAGGAATGGGACCGGCTATCCGCCTCCGATCTGATGACCAGCGATCCGATCACCGTGCCGGCGGGCACCCTGGCGATCGAGGCGCTGCGCCTGATGGAGCGCAACCCCAACAAGGCGATCGGGGTGCTGCCGGTGGTGACCGCAGAAACCCGCATGCTGGGCCTGCTGCGGCTGCACGATCTGGTGCAGGCGGGGCTGAGCCGCAGCTGAAGCCCGATGCTGCCGGCAGCCGCAAGCCGCCCCGGCGGGAAGCCACTCAGTCGGCGGCAGCCGCCAGGGCCCGGGCCTGCTGCAGCTGCTCGGCGGTGTCCACCGAGAGGAAATCACCGGCCACAGGGAAGGTGGCGATGGTGATGCCGGCCTCCAGCAGACGCAGCTGCTCCAGGCTCTCGATCGCCTCCAGCGGCGAGGCCGGCAGGCAGGGCCAGCGGCGCAGCACCGCGGCGCGATAGCCATAGATCCCCACATGCCCCCAGAACGGTGCATGGGCCGCCCAGTCGGCCGGCTCGACACCGCGCACATGGGGGATGGCGGAGCGGGAGAAGTACAGGGCGCGGCCGTCGGCAGCCACCAGGGTCTTGACCACGTTGGGGTTGTGGAGCTTCTCCGCCCCGATCCGGTAGATGGGCGTGAGCACCTCGGCAGCATCGCCGCAACGCTGGAACTCAGCAGCCATCGCCTCGATCACCGCCGGATCGACAAACGGCTGATCCCCCTGCACGTTGAGGATCACCGTGCGCCCCAGGGAACTGCCGGCCAGCGCCACGATCTCCGGCACCACCGCAGCGATCCGATCACTGCCGGAGGAGCACTGTTCCGGGGTGAGCAGCGCCGGGAACCCCCAGCCGGCGGCGGCCTCGAGCAGAGCCGGACTGTCGGTGCAGAGCACCACGGCGCGGGGCGTGGGGGCCAGGGCGCAGCGCTCCAGCACCCGCTGCAGCATCGGCCGGCCGCCGATGTCGGCCATCACCTTGCCCGGCAGCCGCGACGACTGCAGCCGGGCCGGCACCGCCACCACGAACCGCAGCGACGGCTCCGCCGCGATCGGGCCCTCTCCCTCGCCAGGGTGGCTCTGGTGTGCGGCGTCCGGCATCCCAGGCAGTCGTGAGATCGGGAGCCTAGAGGCCCTGCCTCGGCCGAACGGCGTGAGCCGACTGGGCGGTGGGCGGCAGGGAGAAAGCGGGCGCCGCCTGCAGGGCGGCTCCTTCCTCCAGGGCATGTCAGCCAGAGAATGCGGCGGCGGCGCTGTGTTCTGATTCCAGGCCCATCCCTGAGGCCTGAATCGGTGAGGCTGCCTGCATCGACCTGGATCAGCCGCTGGCGCTGGTGGCAGAAGCGTCCACAGCTGGCCGCCATCCGACTGATGGTGCTCGATGTCGATGGCGTGCTCACCGACGGGGGGCTCTGGTATGGCCCGAATGGGGAGCTGATCAAGCGCTTCCATGTGCGCGACGGGCTGGGCATCCGCCTGCTGCAGAGCGCCGGGGTGGAGGTGGCTTTTCTCAGCGGCGGCCGCGGCGGCGCCACCGAGGCGCGGGCCCGCCAGCTCGGCATCCGCCACTGCCTGGTGGGAGCCGGCGATAAACCGGCGGCGCTGGCGGATCTGCAGGGGCGGCTGGGGCTCGATCCAGGTCGCACCCTGTTTCTGGGCGATGACCTCAACGATCTGGCCGTGCGCGCTCAGGTGGGCCTGCTGGTGGCGACCGGCGATGCCGTTCCGGCCCTGCGGCGAGCGGCGGATCTGGTGCTGCAGCGCCCCGGCGGCCATGGCGCCGTGCGTGAGCTGGCCGATCGCTGGCTCAGCGGCACCACCTGGGGACAGACGCTGCAGCGGCAGGGCTGGCGGGATCGCAACGACTGAGGCCAGGAGGCTTCAGGGATCTCCCGCCCCCCCCGCGATCTCCTGTCTGCGGCGCGGCCCGACAAACCACCTGCCGAGGGATGGACCTCAGGTCCAGAGCCGGGTGGCATCGTCGCGGGCGCGAAACCATTCAGCGGCCAGCACCTCAGCCGTCCTGGCCTGCTCCCGGAACCAGGCCCCCCCCAGGGTCCAGTGCAGCATCGCGGCGGTGTCGGCCTTGCGGGGCTCCTGCACCGCCACCAGGTGATTCCACCGGTCGGGGAGGGCACCGATCTCGTGATCGCCCTGCAGCCAGCGGAAGCCATGCAGCTCCAGACCGCTGGCGCTGTTGACGTAATCCGGCGTCAGAGCCTGGCAGCGACCGCAGTTGAACAGCATCAGCGAGCTCCAGTTCTTTTTGGGATAAGCGCTCTGAATTTCGCCGAGAAACTTCACGCCATCACCGGAATCATGGCGATGGTGCACGCACAGCAAAGCATAGCGGTTGTCGCGCATTTCCCACAGCTGAACAATATCAGCCCGGCACAGCATGTCGCCATCCATGAAGATGGCCCATCCCTGATATCCCATCAGGCAGGGCACCAGAAAACGGCTGAACGAGAAGGGTGTGCTCTGCTTCGGGTCGCGCGGGCGGTGGTAGAGCCCCTGGGCTTGCAGCTGCGATGTGACCAGCGGTGTGATCGCCAGCGGTGCACTGCTGTGCTGGTAGAGACTGTCGATCAGAACATTGGTGGCGGCCCGTTGGCGCTGGTCGTGACCGATGAAGATCGGGATCGGAGAAACCATCGGGGCGACGGAGAGGGAGCCGGATCGTGCGCCTTGCCCGCTGGGGCGGCGTGCCTGTCCGCCGTCGGGCAGGGCCAGGGTCTGGCCCGACGCACCGTACGGCAAGCAACGATCGAGCCGGCGGCCGGGCCCATGATCGCGGCGTCCTGGCGTGCTCTGGGCTGTCGGGGGCTGCAGGCTGCGGGGTCTCAGCGATGATCGCCCTCTGCCCATCGCCGGCCCTGGCCATGACCTTCACCCTGATCGCCGGTCCCTGCGTGATCGAGAGCCGCGATCTGGCCCTGGAGATCGCCGCACAGGTGAAGGCGATCACCGACCGGCTGGGGATCCACTATGTCTTCAAGGCCAGTTTCGACAAGGCCAACCGCAGCTCGGGCCGCTCCTTCCGGGGGCCCGGCCTGGAGGAGGGGCTGGCGGTGCTGGCGGAGGTGAAGCAGCGCCATGGGCTGCCGGTGCTCACCGACATCCACGAAAGCCATCAGGCCGCCAGCGTGGCAGCGGTGGTGGATGTGCTGCAGATCCCGGCCTTTCTCTGCCGGCAGACCGATCTGCTGCTGGCGGCCGCCGAGGCGACCCGCGGCAGCGACCGGATCATCAATGTCAAGAAGGGGCAGTTCCTGGCACCCTGGGATATGGCCCAGGTGGTGCACAAGTTGCGCCAGGCCGGTGTGCAGAATCTCTGGCTCACCGAGCGCGGCACCAGCTTCGGGTACAACACCCTGGTGGTGGATTACCGCGGCCTGCCGCAGCTGCAGGCCCTGGGCTGTCCGGTGATCTTCGATGCCACCCATTCGGTGCAGCAACCGGGCGGGCAGGGCAGCAGCAGCGGCGGCCAGCGTGAGTACGTGGCGCCCCTGGCCCGGGCGGCGGTGGCCGTGGGGGTGGACGGCCTGTTCCTGGAGGTCCATCCCGACCCCGACAACGCCCTCAGCGATGGCCCCAACATGGTGCCGCTGCATAGGCTGGAGCCCCTGCTGGCGCAGCTGCTGGCCCTGCGCCAGGCGCTCGGCACCACACCGGCCCCCAGCCATCTCTGAACCGGATCCCCGGAGGCACTCCTGGAGCGCCTCGCGGGCATGGCCCAGCCGGCGCCCGGGCGACTCAGCGCAGGGGAACCGTGGAGCCGAACAGCGCAGTCGATCAGTCGCGCCGATCAGCCGAACCGATCCGTTCAGGCGTCGATCGGCCGGATCGGGGCCAGGCGGGGATCAAGGATCTTCGGGCCCATCCCTTCGAACTTGACGGCGATCGACACCTTTTCGCCGCTGCCGAACAGATGGGTGACCATGCCCTCCCCGAAGCTGGCATGGCTGAGGCGATCACCCACGGCCCAGCTGCGGCTGCTGGCACGGCGGCGCACCGCATTGGCTGCTGCACCGGCTTCACCGCCGCCCTGCACCCGCTGCGCCTCGGGGCGATCGACGCGGGTGAGCCGATCGAGCCGCTGCTCGCGCCGGATCGCCGCCCCACCGCTGCGGGGGATGTCGCCCTGGAGCAGCTCGGGCGGCAGTTCCGAGAGAAACAGCGAGGGCACCGCCGGCTCGCGCATCCCGCCCCACAGCCGCCGCTCGCTGGCATGGCTGAGGAACAGGCGCTCCTTGGCGCGGGTGATGCCCACATAACAGAGGCGCCGCTCCTCCTCAAGGGCGCCGGGATCATCGAGGGAGCGATAGCTGGGGAACAGGCCCTGCTCCATTCCCACCAGGAACACCACCGGAAATTCCAGACCCTTGCTGGCATGGAGGGTCATCAGGGTGACCCGATCCTGCTGGGTGTCCTTGCTGTCGGCATCGCTGGCCAGGGCAGCCGAGGCCAGGAAATCCTCCAGGGATCCCTCCTCATTCTCCTCCTGATACTGCAGGGCCGCATTCACCAGTTCGTTGAGGTTGCGGCGGCGATCCTCGGCCTCATCGCTGCCATCGGCGATCAGTTCAGACAGATAGCCGCTCTGCTCCATCACCCGCTGCACCAGCTCCGAGGGCGGCGCATCCATCAGGCGGGCCTGCAGATCGCTGAGCAGGGCCGAGAACTGCAGCAATCCCTTGGCGGAACGGCCGCCGAGGGAGCGGACCGCCTCGGGGTCATTCACCAGCTCCCACAGGGGGATGCCGAGCTGGCCGGCGGCATCGGTGAGCCGCTCGATCGTGGTCTTGCCGATACCGCGGCGGGGCACATTGAGCACCCGCAACAGGCTGACGGTGTCAGCCGGATTGACCAGCAGACGCAGATAAGCCAGCATATCTTTGATCTCGCGGCGGTCATAGAAACGCAGACCGCCGACCACCATGTAGGGAATCCCCCAGCGCACCAGCGAATCCTCCAGGGCGCGGCTCTGGGCGTTGGTGCGATACAGCACGGCCATATCCCCCCAGCGCAGCTCGGGGTGGGCGGCTTCCAGCATGCGCATGCGGTGCACCACCGCCTCGGCCTCCGCGATCTCATCATCACAACGGGTGAGATGGATCCGTTCCCCTTCGCTGCGGGTGGGCCGCAACAGCTTGTCGATGCGCTCGCGATTATGGGCGATCAGGGCATTGGCAGCATGAAGAATCGTAGCGGTGGAGCGATAGTTTTCCTCCAGCTTCACCATCGTGCGGGTGGCTTCATCGTTGGCACCATCGCCGAAATCCTGCTGGAACCCCATCAGGATCTTGAAGTCGGCGGCGCGGAAGCTATAAATGCTCTGGTCGGCATCGCCCACCACGAACACCGAACGGTTCTGCCAGTCTTCGTAGCGACCGGGATCATCACCATCGGCCACCAACAACTTGATCAGCTCATACTGGGTGCGGTTGGTGTCCTGGTATTCATCCACCAGGACATGGCGAAAACGGCGATACCAGTAACCGCGCACCTGGGCATTCTGACGCAGCAGCTGAACGGGCATCAGCAGCAGATCATCAAAATCCAGAGCATTATTGGCCGCCAGAGCGCGGCGGTAGAGGCGGTAGGCTTCCGCCACCTTGCGATCGCGAACGCCCTGGGCGTGGGCTTCCATCTGATCCGGCAGCCAGCCCTGGTTCTTGGCATTGCTGATCTCCCAGCGCACCTTTTTCGGTTCAAAGCGCTTGGGATCGAGACCGAGTTGCTGGGTGACGATCTCCTTGATCAGGCTTTGGACATCCCCCTCATCAAAGATCGAAAACTGACGCGTCCAACTGAGGCCCTCGGCATCCTGCAGCTTGTCGATGTCAAACCGCAACAGGCGAGCGAACAGGGCATGGAAGGTGCCGAT
This sequence comes from Cyanobium sp., assembly GCA_046075505.1. Lineage (GTDB taxonomy): Bacteria > Cyanobacteriota > Cyanobacteriia > PCC-6307 > Cyanobiaceae > Cyanobium. The sequence goes on from JBJTQH010000133.1 coordinate 8,982, forward strand.
CCAGAGATCCTTGATCACCTCGCGGTAGATCTGACTGCGCAGCTGCCGTTGCTCATGGGGAGGCAGCGTGCTCCACGGCTGCCCGAAACGGCTCTGGGCCAGACGCTGGGCCAGCAGCAGTTCCAGCCGTTCCTTCATCTCACGGGCGGCCTTGTTGGTGAAGGTGACCGCCAGCACCTCCGCCGGATCCACACCGTGCTGCGTGATCAGGTGGGCGATGCGATGGGTGAGGGCGCGGGTCTTGCCACTGCCGGCACCCGCCACCACCAACAGCGGACCGGTGTGGTGATCCACCGCCTTGCGCTGAGCATCATTGAGGCCGGAGAGGAAGCTCAAAAACGAGACAAGGGTTAACTGTTCATCGCTGAATGCTACACGCCGGCCGCTGCTGAATGTGCGCCCGTTCAGAAACTCGCCATCGCCTGCAACAACACAGGCACACAACGCGGCGGCAAGGGCGGTGCAACACGCTGGCGCAGCATCCTCTCGCCGAAGCCATGGCACAGCCTGGGGCCGGAACACTCACCAGCGATACCTCCCAGACGAAAAGATCCTCAGAGAAAAGCCGATCGAACCGAAGATTCCATCAGACAGCAAGTGCATCAGGCAGCTAAGTGCATCAGGCAGAAAAGCCCGTCAGACGGCGAAGCTCGTCAGAGAGAACAGTCATCAGACAGAACAGTCGTCAGACAACAGCGCCCAACCGAGCGTGAAGCCTGCAGCGGCAGAACACGGCCCAGCAAGGCTGCGGGAAGCCCCCGGCAGAGCAACCGAGCCAGGCAACGGCTGCGAACACCCGACAACAGAACGCACCGGCAGCCCCAGCAACGATCAGGGCAGGCGCCAACGCATCAACCCCGCATCCAGCAACGGCCCCGTGCCGCTGAAACGGCGCGTGCTGGCCTCCGCCAGGGCCAGATCACCGCGGCGGCCGCATTCAAACAACTCGGCATAGCAGCGGTACTTGCGACTGCCCTGGGAATGGGAACCGAGCGCGATCGCCATCGCCGTACGGCGGTAGAGATCATGGGTGAACTTGAAATGGGCCAACGTCAGCAACACGCGGCGATCCGGTGGTCGTCGGCTGTGGTGACTGCCGATGATCCAGTTGCGCTGATGGCGGTACAGCGGCACCTTGAAGGGTGTGGTGGTATAGGGATGGGCGATGCCTGCAGCCCGGAAGATGCGGGTCGAGGCGGAGGGCCGGATCCCGGCCAGCCCTCCCCGCCAGCGGAAACGGGTGAGGGCCGCCTGGTCGTAGCAGGGGGCCTGCTCGAGCAGATCCTGGAAATCCGCCGGGATGCGCTCCTGCTCCAGATCCGCCAGCTGCGGTGGGAAGAACTCCAGCAGCGAGGTGCCCACCGTGGCGACACCGTGCTGATCCAGGGCCGCCAGCAGGGCCTCGGCATCGGCAATCTGGGGCGGCAGCAGCAGAAATTCATCGGCATCGAGGGCCAGCACCATCCGGCCGGCCAGCCAGAGCTCCGGGATGTACTGCTTGAAGAAGAAGCAGGCGCGGCGCTGCAGGCGGCGACCAGCCAGATCGACACTGACCACCGGCTGGGCGTAACTGAGCGGCGAACGCAGCAGCACGCAATCGTCCTGGGCAGCCACATAGGCCGCGGAGCCGTCTGTGGAACCGTCGTCCAGGAACAGGAACTGACGCACCCCCAGGTGCCGGTGGTGGGCGAGAAAGGCCGGCAGGAAGAACATCTCATCGCGGATCACCGCGAACACCGCCAGGCCCTCCCCCCCGGGGGTGCCGGACACCACCTCCAGGGCGTCCCGGAAATCGGGGATCGGGCGGGGAACGCCGCCCGCCGCCTGGGGAGTCTCCGCTGCCATCGTGACGTGGCGCCGCATCACCGGGAGCACAGGCCCATCACCCTAGGCTCGCTTGCCTCCCTTCCTTCGCTGTGAGCGTCGCGCCCGAGGCTGTGTTCATCGGCGGTTGTCCCCGCAGCGGCACCACCCTGCTGGCCAGCCTGCTCGGCAGCCTGCCGGGGTGTGTGGTCACGCCGGAATCGCAGTTCAAGCAATCACCGCTGCGACACCTGCACCGCGATCCCGCCCGCCCCCTCGCCGGAGCGATGCTGCAACGGCAGTGGCAGGGGCATTTCCGGTTCCGCCAGTGGCAGCTGCCACCGGACGCGGCCACCTTCCCGGCACAGATCGGGCCCCAGGAGCTGCGCCGGGTGCTGCTCGATGTCGTGCAGCGCTATGGCGCACGTCAGGGCAACGGCACGGTGCTCACCACCTGGATCGATCACACCCCGCAGAACATCGAGACCGGGCGGGCCCTGCTGCAGGCCTTTCCGTCCTGCCGCCTGATCCACATCGTGCGCGATCCCCGGGCGGTGGCCGCCTCCCTGCTGCCGCTGGACTGGGGACCGATGGCACCGGCGGGGGTGGCGGCGCTCTGGTCGCACCGGCTGGCCCATGGGCTGGCCCTGGAACAGAGCCATGGCGAACGCATCCGGCGGCTGTCCTACGAGCAGCTGTGCCGCGATCCCGACGGAGTGATCCGCGAGCTGGCCGACTGGCTGTCGCTGCCCCTGGCCGCAGAGCCGGGCACGACCAGCGCTGGCGCGCCCCATCCGCCAGCCATCCAACCGGTGAGCAACTTTCTGCCGGCCTACACCCGCCATCAGCACAGCCTGATCGGCTGTCGTCCCCAGGTGGCGCGCATCGACGCCTGGCGCCGGGAGCTGGAGCCCTGGCAGATCCAGGAGATCGAGGAGCGGCTGGAGGAGCTGATGATCCTGCTCGGCTACAGCCTGGAGTCGCCGGCGCAATCGCCTCAGGCGCGGCCGGGGCCGTGGCGCCGTCAGCTGCTGCCGCTGCTGCGCAGCATCCAGGGGCGCCTGCGGCACCGCCACCGCCAGCGGCGGGCCAGCGGAAAGCTCGGGTAACCTGCCGGCTCGATCCGGACTAGGCGGCGGTTCATGGCGAGCAGCGTCTCGATCGGACAGGCGAGCAGCGTCTCGATCGTGATCGAGTGGGAGAACGTGCTGCTCTCGGGCAGCAGCCGCGCCGAACGGATGCTGGAGCTCGTGATCAGCCAGGCGAATCAGCTGCCGCAATGCCGCCAGATCCTGATCAGCGCCACCGACGATCAGCAGGCGCTGGAGACCCGCCCCGCCGCCCTGCGGGCGGATATCGACTGGCAGCTGCTGCACCATCCGGGCTGCCACTACTACGCCCTCAAGAATCTGGGTGCCCAGAGGGCCTGCGGCGAAGTGATCGTGTTTGTCGACAGCGATGTGATCCCCGAGCCCGACTGGCTGCAGCAGCTGCTGGCTCCCTTCGAGGATGCGGCCATCCAGGTGAGCTGCGGCCACGCCTACATCGATGCCAGCGACCTCTACACCCGCGCCTTTGCCTTGTTCTGGTTCTTTCCGGTGCGGGAGCGCCCGACCGGTGAGAGCCGCCGGGACCGGCCGCCGGGCTCGAGCTGGCCGCAGACCGATCATTTCTTCGCCAACAACTGCGCCTTCCGGCGGCAGACCGCGGCCCGGCACCCCTTTCCCGCTTCCGAGGTCAGCTCGCGGGGAGCCTGCCTGCAGCTGGCGCAGGAGCTGCAGCGCGCCGGTATCGCGATCGCGCTCAACAAGCAGGCCCAGGTGGCGCATCCACCACCGCTGCCCGGCGAGCACTTCATGCAGCGCGCCCTGGCCCAGGGGCGGGACCGCTACCTGCGCAGCCGCGGCCTCAGTCGCACGCTGCTGGGCAGTTGCTGGCGCTGGGCCCGCAACAGTGCCCGCACCCTGGTGAAGATCACCCTGCTGCACCGCCGCGTTCAGCTGCCGCTGATCCAGGTGCCGCTGGCCTGGTTGATCGGCCTCACCTATTACGGCCTGTACTGGCTGGGGGAGGTGGCCACGATGCTGCGCCTGCGTCCGGTGCTGGAGATCACGATCTGAACCGCTCCGCGCGGAGCTCGCGGCCGGTGTTCCGGGACCCTCTGCTCCAGCGACGGGTGTTCTCGTGGCCCCTGTTCTGGTAACGGCTGTTCCACTGACGGCTGCTCTACTGACAGCCGTTCTACTGAGGGCCTTTCTGCTGACAACTGCTCTGCTGACTGATGCGCAGACGCCGCCAACGGCGCTGCAGCCGCTGCAGCAGGATCGCCGGAGCCCAGCGGGCCAGCAGCCAGCGCAACGCATCGATCGGGGTCAAAGCCAGCGGATAGGGCAGGCCGACCCCAGGCATGGACGGCAGACCGCTGCGGCGGCGTTGCATCATCCAGAGCAGGCTCTTGCGATTCGCCAACCGCATGATCGCCCGCCGTTCTGCCGCTCCCCAGGAGGCCGGCAGCGGAATCCCCCCCGACAGGGCGGCGGCAGCGACCCGGGCCACCGGATGGGCCCCGGCGGTGGCGGAGGCATCGGCGACGACACCGCTGTGGTCGCGGCGATAGCGGCTGGTGATGGCAGCGGCCAGCAGCACGGGCTCACCGAGCAGCACCAGCCGGAACCAGAGGGCATGATCACCACCGCGCCGCACCCCCTGCTCGGGGAAACCACCCGCCTGCACCAGGGCGGCGCGGCGCACCACCATCGAATTGGTGTGAAACAGATCACGACCCGCGTAGAGATGGAGAGCCTCGGCCGCCGCCAGACAGGTGGTCCGGTTCAGCGAGACCGTCTCCACCTCACCCTGCAGGTGCTCCGCGAAGCCGGTGCACAGCAGGGCCACCTCGGGATGACGATCGAGCAGGGCAGCAGCGGTGGCCAGATGATCGGGCAACCAGAGATCATCCGCGTCCAGGAAGGCCACCCAGGTGCCGCGGGCCTCACGGATGGCCAGATTGCGGGCGGCATAGCCCCCGGGGCCAGGCTGGGACCGCTGCAACAGCCGCAGCGGCAGCTGCGGGAAGCGCTGCAGCACCTGCAGCCCCCCATCTGTGGAGGCATCATCAACAACAATCAGCTCGTAATCGCGGCAGCTCTGGGCCGCCACACTGGCGAGCGCCTCGGCCAGGAGTGCACCTTTGTTATGCACCGGAATCACCACCGAAAAGCGGGGATGCCCCCCAGGAGCAACGGGCGTGGAAGGATCAGCCACCGGTGGGGGTCAGCAGAAAGAGATCCGTGTCGATCCGTTCCACTTCGGCAGGGCTTGCCACGACACCGAGCTGGCGAAACTGGGCCAGGGCCGCCTGCAACTCAGCACGGCTGAGACCGGGGAATTTCTGACGATGGAGATGATGATGCACCTTGCGACGACGCAGGGAAGCGGGGCTGAGACGATCCGGCAAGGCACAGATCAGCTGCCGCGAGAGGCCTGAGGCCAGCCGGCGAGCCAACGGTCGGCGGCGACTGCGCAGGCGGCGGCGCAGCTCCGCCAGGGGCTGGGGCTCCGGAGGATCGGTCTGAATCATCTCCAGAATGCGATCACAGGCGAAGGCCCGATCGCTGTTGGCGATGTAATGGCGAGCCAGGGAGCGGCGCTTGGCAAGGTTGGGATCCGGTGGCTCCAGAGGCTGACAGGGGAGCGACTGCAACAGGGACAACACCTGCTCCAGGCTGGCGGCCTGGAGGGCGAGGTCATTGATGAAACTCTCATCATCGCGCAGGCCTTCGGGGAGATAAGCGATCACGGGACGATCGAGCAGGAAGGCCTCCAGACCGGTGGTACAGCCGGAATGAATCACCACCTCAGCTGCCAGCATCCAGGCGTTGGCGCTGCCATCATGGATGACGTGCACCCGCTCCATCTCGGCGGCGAAGGTCTTCCAGACCGCCTGATTCTCAGAAGGATGGGGCCGGATCACCACCGTACGACCCGCCCGATGCAGGGCCTCGACAAGCTGGCGATACTCCCGGGCAAGCCGCTGCTTGGTCTGCACTCTGTGTGCCCAGATCCGCTCCTGCTCCGGCGTGACCACCCGCCCCGAAGCCCGCATCTTCTCAAGACGATTGCCGTAGGCTGGGTGGGGATTGATCAGGGAGAAATTGGTGTTAACCAGGATGAACGGACAGCCGATTCTCTGCTTGATACTTCTTACAGAAGCATCGTAGATTGAACGGTAGGGAGGATGCAGAAGATCAAAGCGGGGGTTGCCGCTGACAGCCAGATGCAACGCCTGCGTTTCACGCCAGCGCGTGATGTCATCGCATTGGCGCTGACCGTTTGCAAAATAATAAGAGAGGCGGGAAAGAGGCTCTGGCCCCACTTTCCTCTGGCAATAATCTCGGCCATCGGGATACACAATTCCCTCCTCACACAAGCAGCCCAACCGATGGCCCACCGCCAGCAGAGGCCGAATGCGCTCTTCAAATTTGAAGGCCGGGATACTGGCCTCCACATGCACGGCAGGAGGGCAATGCGGCATCACATCCATGACGCGCGATTGCTTGCCCAGCACAACCGCCCAACCCTGGTCCACCGCCTTGGCAGCCAACAACAACTTACCGATCAACTCCCTATTCTTGGTCTCCACAGGCAGAGACAGAATGGGACGATGCGATTCAGACATCGACATCCGGGAAGAGAAATACAGGGCGGCAGAGGATCACGGCTTGGATCGGGGCCAGGCCAAGCGGAATGATCGCGGCCAGCTCAGAACCGATGGCTGCGACAAGCGAGGCTCGCTGCACCGACGAGGAGACTCCGGGAAGCATGGAACCGTGGCTGCAAAGACTCCGAAATGCGAATTGAATACCTGGAATGATCGTAACATGCTCTCCGTCATTGCCATCCCTTGCGGAGAAAGCGCAACCGCAGCATCGCCTCACCCGGGATCCTGAGGCACAACATCAGCGGTCCTTGAGCCGCCTGCACCTCTGCACACCCTGGCGCAACCAGTTCAGGCATGGCTGGCGAGCCCTTCTGAGAGCTGCCGCTGATAGAGCCAATTGGCCAGATCAAGCTCAAACGGATCATCAATATTCACCACCGGACGCTCAATCAAAACAGGCAAACTACCGGGCTCGATAATCTTGCCGCCCTCAATCAGATGGCCACGACGCACCACATAACAGATACCATTGCGATGTACATAAGCTGGAATGCGCTGACGAATGGTCTCACTCTCAGCCACCGGTAGATAGAATTCGATCCGCTGATCCGGCCGGATCCAGAGAGTTTTTTGTGGGCTGAAATGGGCCGGGGTCTCTGACACCGTGAAACAACAATCGGCACCGCTGGCCAGCAGGGCTTCGATGGCGCGTTCCACATCCTCCAGACGCCGCAGCGGACTGGTGGGCTCCAGCAGAATCGAAATGTCAAATCGGCATCCATGGCCGCGCTCGGCCTCCAGCCAGGCGTGGCGCCACACATCCACCGAGGTGGCGAAATCACCCGCGAGAGCCGCAGGCCGCAGAAACGGAACCTCAAGGCCATGCCGCTCTCCTTCCGCCGCGATCTCGGGATCATCGGTGCTCAAGATGGCGGCATCCACACAGGCCAGCTTGCAAGCGATGCCGGCAGCGTGGGCCACTAGGGAACGATCTCCGACACGGCGCAGATTCTTGCCGGGAATCCCCTTGGAGCCCCCTCGAGCCGGCACCACGGCCAGCACACGCAGATCGCGGATCGCCATCAGTCAGGTGTTCAAGAGTGCGGGATCAAGCGGGAGCGAGAACCAAGTCATGGATCGGACGTTGGGCTGTCATCGAAAAACTCATCGGGAACGAACTGTGCTCCTTGCTTAGATTGCGGGTGTGTTCGGCATCGAGTTGCATCAGTTTTGGGAAATGCTCCTGATGAAACCAAGTGGCATACTGCTGGCGCAGCGGCTCCGGCAGATACTGCAGAGCCTGGGTCCAGCAGTAGGTGATCACCTGAAATGGTCCCCCCTCCGTCTTCAGGGATCCGGGTTCCAGCCCGGCCCGCTGGAACGCCAGCTCAAGACCGTGGGGCGTGTAGCGCAGAAAATCATCCGGGGCCTGATGGATTTCGCGCACCAGGGCCTCAAACACATACACCCTGCCGCCGGGCTTCACGATCCGGGCCATTTCCCGAAACAGACTCTCCTGATCAGCGATGTGATGCACAAGATTCGGCACCAGCACCAGATCCGCCATCGCATCGGCAAGGCCCGTATCATCGATCGCCGCTCGTCGACTGGTGGGAACAGCGACAAAACGAGGGTCTTCCACCATGGCCGCGTTGTAGGCGCCACGTTCCTCTGCTGATGGGGGACTGCAATCGATGGAGATGAATTCCAGGCCACGGAACAAAGGCGCCAGCAGACTGCAGCCTCCATAGAGCAGCGTGCGTTCCAGCGACACCACCACGGCACCCGCCGGCATCTCTGCGGCCAGCAGCTGGAGATCCGTCAACAGGAGACGGTATTGCGGCCACAGCGTTTCGGTCTGGAACACCCGCTCCCGCAACAGTTCCAGATGCGCCAGACAATCAGAGTCCATCGAGATGGCCGTGTCCATGGGGGAGGCTGCACTGCTCCGAGGCGGCCTCAGCGTAAGCCTGCAGCGCCTGCCTCAGCGCAGGCTCTTTCCCGCCAGCGGCAGGGGTGGGGGCAGAACCAGGGCGGGCATGGCTGGAGTTGGGCAGGATCGGCATGCCGTTGAACGTCTGCTCCAGGAGCGCGGCATGCCAGTCGAGACCAACCCGCTCCGCCAACCAGGCCAGGCTGCCGCGGGCATCCTGCAGCAGTTGCTCCAGAGTCACCACCAGAATGCGATCTGGATACAGCTGCAGAGACTGACGAATCGTCTGCAGAGACTCACAATAAACCGCCCAATACCGCTCGGCTACAGGCGGGGCAGCGCGATCGTACTCCTCCGCAAAGTACAGACGATTCAGGCTGAGGCGCTCCGGGCAAGGGTAATGCTGAATACTGCGATACCACGCCAGAGGCTCTCGCAGGGTCTGGATCAGGATGCCATCGGGATAGGCGGCAAAGAACTCTGCGACAAACGCAGGCTGCAGGCCACACATGGACGCATGACCGACCAGATAACGCTTGTCAGGAGCATAACGACGTTGATAGTCGAGATAGGCAAGAAAGTAACTCGAGAAATAATCATTCAATACCGCCCGACCAAAGTGCGGTCTTGAATCAGCAGCCTCAGCACGGATGTTGAGAAACAGCTGCTGTTGCAACTGCTCCGAGATCACCATCGGCAATTGTGAAGCGCTGCCCTTGTCGTAACAGGGCTGGCGCGAAAAAGCGGCGGTGGAGCGTTGCCGCAGGCGCTCCCATAATGTCTCAGAAGCGTGGCCAGGGGTCAGTTCCGGCCAGTTCCACTTGTCGGGGTGGCCGATATTCACCTCATGGGGATGGGACCAGATCTGGGGATGATGATCCAACAACTGGTTCAGGAACGTACCGCCGGTGCGTGGCAGACCACTGATCAGAAGCATCGGCTGCGTGACGCGGCACACCCCTTGGCTGTGGTGAGCGAGGAGTCGCTCCAGCAGCGGCAATTCGGCTGCGGACAAGCTCAAGACTGCGAACCCGCCGGGGCTGGTGTGTCGCAGAGATAACCGATCGTCTTGTGGATGCTGAGCGGTGCGGTGGCGAGGATCTCGGCAATCCGCTCACCGGCGCTGCCATCACCCACCAAGGCCGATGGGGCATAACGACCAACCCCCATCTGGTGGCGCACCGCCGCCGCAATCGCCTCGGCATCGTGGCCTACGTCGATCACATTGGCCGCCCTTTCCCGACCGCTCTGACGAGAGCCGATATTCACACAAGGCACCCCAAGGAAGGCGGCTTCACGTAGACCGGAAGAGGAATTACCAACAATGCACAAACAGTTATTGATCAACCGGGCATAATCTTCTGGCGAAAAGTTTCGATAGAAATGCAAATAGTCCGGTCGGTGTGTCTCGCGAAACTTTCTCAGTCCCTTGGCGACATCGTCGGATCCCGCATCGACATTGGGCCATAACCAGGCCACCTGGACCCCTGCGCTGCCGATCCTGTGAATCGCCTGGAGTGTCTCGTTGATCTGCTGAAAGCCCTGGCCGTACTCGGTTGTGACGGGATGCTGCAGCACCACCAGGTAGGGGCGTGCAGGATCGAGCACAGCGCCGACTCCCTTGTAGCGCTCAAACAGATCAGCCGGGAAGGAGAGATCGATCTCGGTGAGGAGATCAATGGATGGACAGCCAGTCAGATAGACGGCGTCGGGATCTTCCCCCATGCGGATCAAGAACTCCCTGGCCCGCTCGGTGGCCGGGAAATGAATGTGGGAAAGCTTGGTGATCGCGTGGCGAACATTTTCATCGATCGAGCCGGTGATCTCTCCCCCCTGAGTATGGGCAACCGGAATATTCATGTAGCTCGCGGCCACGGCTGTGGCCATGGTCTCAAAGCGATCGGCCACGGTGAGCACCACGTCCGGTTTGAGATTCTCAAAATGGGTGGCCAGCTCCACAATCGCAAGTCCCGTCGACTTCGCCATCGTGGTGGGGGTTTCTCCCTCAACGATCGAATAGACAACGCTATTGGGCTCAAAACCATCAGCTCGCATGATCTTGATCACCTCGCCGAAGCGATACAGCAGGGCCGAGGCGCCCACGATCAACTGCAGCTCCAGGTCGGGGTGCTGCTGGGCGGCACGCAGAAAGCTCTTGATGCGGCCGTAATTCGCCCTGCTGAAGACAACAACACAGACTTTGCGCGTCATGGCTCGAGATCACTCCACTGCAGCAGGCGTTCAGGGTGGACCGTGCGAACAAGACGACGGCCAAGCACGGTGTCGAGATCACTGGCCTGCAGTCCAGTCGCCGGTTTCTTCATCACGATCATCGATGCATCAAGCACTGTACCGGCCTCGAGCACCCGAGCCGGCGCCAGGCTCTTGCCGAAGGTGGCACGCATCGTCGCCATCGACTCGGCCATGGCGTCCTTGTCGACGGGATGGCCATCGATCTGCTGAAAGGCATCACGGGCCTGCCTGATCCGGCTGAACTCCTCAAAGGTGAGTGAAGCCGACGCATCAGGACCGAACATGCGGCGATCAAAGGTGACATGCACCTCCAGCAGATCGCAGCCCCGGGCGAGGGCCGCCAGGGCGGGGAAGATCGAACCGGAATGATCTGACAGACCAACCGGACAGCGATAGCGCTGCCGCATCTGTGCCAGCACATTCAGGCCCACCTCCTCCAGAGGGGTGGGATAGCGGCTGGTGCACTGCAGCAGGGCATGGGGGACACCGCGCTGCTCCAGGCTCGCCACCGCCGCATCGATCTCCTGCCAGCGGCTCATGCCGGTGCTAAGCAGGATCGGCCCACCGGCGGCCACCATCGCCTCGACCAGGGCTGATCCCAGCGCTTCGCCGGAGCCCACCTTCCAGCCCGGCACGCCGAGATCGGCCAGCAGACGCACCGCCGCCTCGGAAAAGGGGGAGCTGAGGAACAGCAGGCCGCGCTGGCGGGCATGCTCAGCCAGCCCGGCCCACTGCTCGGCCGTGAACTGCATACGCCGCCAGTAGGCATAGCGGCTCTCATCCTGGCGGGAGAAAGCGATCCGGAAAGGCTCATCCAGGGTGGATTCCGCCTCGGCCAGATGGGTCTGAAACTTGATCGCATCGGCTCCCGCCTCAGCAGCCGCGTCGAGGAAGGCATGGGCCATGCCCAGGGAGCCGTCGTGGGCCTGGGCCACCTCGGCGATCAGCAGACAGGGGCTGTCCGCGCCAACGAGGCGATCTCCAAGGCTCAGGACGGGGGCGCGGCTCATCGGCGGGCGGTGCGGCTAGAGACGAATCGGATCGAGCTCGCGGGGCACCACCCCCTTGAGGTCCATCAGCACAGCATCCGGAAGCAGCAGCTGGCGCCAGCGCTCGGCAGGCCAGTCGAGGAACTGGCGATGGGCCACGGCCACCACCACCGCCGCGAAGCGCGCGCCGGCCGGGATCGCGTCGAGCACCTCCACCCCTTCCCTCACCCTGGCTGCGGCGGCATCCACCCAGGGATCCACCACGGTGACGCAACTGCCACACAGTTCCAGATCATGGATCAGATCGAGCACCCGCGTATTGCGCAGATCCGGGCAATTTTCCTTGAAGGTGAGGCCAAGCACCAGCAATGGAGCAGCGGCGATCACCATGCCGCGGCGCGCCATCTCCTGCAGCAACCGCTGCGCCAGCCAGGCCGCCATACCGTCATTGATCCGCCGGCCGGCCAGCACCACCTGGGGGTAGTAGCCAAGCTGTTCGGCCTTATGGGTGAGATAGAGCGGATCCACGCCGATGCAATGGCCTCCCACCAGCCCAGGACGGAAGGGAAGAAAATTCCATTTCGTGCCAGCCGCCTCCAATACATCGAGCGTGTCGATACCAATCCGCTCAAAGATCATCGCCAATTCATTCACCAAGGCGATATTAAGATCGCGCTGCGTATTCTCAATCACCTTGGCAGCTTCCGCCACTTTGATACTGGCAGCCCGATGGGTGCCGGCGGTGATGATCGAGCCGTAAAGAGCATCAATCCAAGCAGCCGCTTCAGGAGTGGAGCCACTGGTCACCTTGATGATGGTGGTGAGACGATGTTCTCGATCACCAGGATTGATACGCTCGGGGCTGTAGCCACACACGAATCCCTGCGCCGCTCCAGGCGCATTGAACACCAACCCCGAATGCCGCTCCAGAATCGGGACACAGAACTCTTCCGTTGCACCCGGATACACGGTCGACTCGAAGACCACCAGTGGCGTGCTGTGCGCCTGGGTGGCGCGGACCGCCAGAGCCTGACCGACCATGGCACTGGCCCGCTCCAGGGGGCCGAGATCGGGACGCCTGGCGTCGTCGATCGGAGTGGGCACCGTGATGATGAACACATCCGCCTGCGCCAGATCAGCTGCCTCGCAGCTGAGCTCCAGACGCTCGGCCGACTCCAGCTCGCCGGGCCTGGTTTCACGGGTGCGATCGACACCGCGGCGCAATTCCTCAACCCTGTGGCGATCGATGTCAAAACCGATCACCCGTCGCTGCAGGGGCAGGCCGGCGCGGGCATCCAGGCTGGAACGAGCGAACTCCAGGGCCAGCGGCAGACCGACATAGCCCAACCCCACCATGGCGATCGTGCAGGAGCGCAGTGGCGGCAGCACAGGAGTGCCATCGACCCGCTCGCCGCCGGACAGGGAGCCGGAGATCACTGTCATCGCTGCGTGCCAGGGGCGCCGGCGACCACCCGGACCGGCGACCGCCTGGAGGTGAAACAACCGATGGCGGCGCCTCCCGGGCGCGGGCCTGCACCTCTGAGCAGCGGCGGGCGCATCAAACGATCGGCCGGGAACAGGGGGAGATCCTCGCATCGCACCCGGCGGGCGTGGCTCGGCTCGCTGGGGATCGGCGCCGCTGCCATCGCTGCGGTGAGGGCGGCAGACCCGACAAGGTGCAGCAGGGCCGGTGGCACCGAACAGCCCTTGCACCCAACAGCCGTGGCACCGAACAGCCGATCGGTTGACTGGCTGGCTTGCCAATGCGGATCAGGCCGCAGAAGAGGACCTAGCATGAATCAGCACCTGTTGACGCTACGTGCAGAGGAAATCAAAAAAACGAATTACGACCAGAACGGCGATACAACTGCAAAGCTTGCTCACCTTTTTACCAAGGCGCCGCCTGGCGGAATTGTTCCTGCTGCTCGGATTATCCGTTTTCCTTGGATTATTCGATATCGCCTCCGTTGCGCTACTGGCCCGGCTGGCGGGAGCGATCACCGGCTCAAAGCTGCCCGATGCATTGCCGAATATTCGTTTTTTTGGTGGCGACCCCTCTGATCAGCTCCCCTGGATGGTGCTGATGATCATTGCCCTGGTGTGGCTCTCCTCGGTACTGAAATACTGCACATTGGTATTCCAGGGTCGAATCACCTCACAGGTGTGGTGTGATTACGGGAATCTGATGTATAAAAATATCCTTTATCAACCCTACGAGTTTTTTCAAAATGTCACCTCGGCTTCGATTGTTGCTCGCCTGAATCGGATCATCAGCCGCATTTCTGACGACACCATCCTACCGCTGCTGCTGATTGCCTCCAACGCCGTTACGGTGATGATGATTGCCGCCGGCGTCCTCGCCTTTCTGGGCTGGAAGGCACTGCTGGTGTTTGTCGCCCTGATCCTGGCCTACGCGCTGGTGTCGGCACCCCTGGTGCCCCGTTTGCGGCTGGCTTCCAAGCAACGCATTTTATTCAACAAGCGAATCAGTGGCCTGCTGCTCGAATCGATTCGCTCGATCCGAGAAGTTAATCTTTACTCTGCCGAACCTCAGTTCATGGCGGGGTTTCAAAACATTGGCCTCACCGGCAAGCAATACGACCGTCTCGAAAAGCGCTTGGTCGATATCCCTCGCTATGTGATTGAGCCCGCAGCAGTGACGATTCTGTTCGCCGTCAGCCTGCTGCCGCCTCTGCTCAGCGGTGATATGGAGGAGGTGCGGCAATCGATGCCGATCATCGCCGCCATCATGTTTGCGCTGCTTAAGCTCTCAGCGCCTGTGCAGGCCATTTTTAGGGCGCTGAACAAATTCCGCGGCTCCCTGCCGGAAATCGAAGATGCACTCGAGCTGCTGCGCCTGCGGCCCACCCGTCTCGATTGGCATGCCGACTCCTTCATCACCACCGAAGGCCTGATGCCCCAGCGCAGCATCAAGCTGGATCGCGTCTGCTTCCGTTATCAACAATCGGACCGCTGGGTGCTCGATGAGGTCTCGATCACCATCCCCGTGGGTTCCCGCGTCGCCCTGGTCGGCGCCAGCGGCGGTGGCAAAACCACGATCGCCCATGTGATTCTCGGCCTGCTCACACCGCAGCAAGGCAGCGTCTGCCTCGATGGCATTCCGCTGCTGGAGAGGGAAATCCCCCGCTGGCAATCCTGCTGTGCCATGGTGCCCCAGGACATCGTGCTTCTCGATTCCAGCGTCAAGGCCAATGTGGCCTTCTCCGTTTTTGGTGATGAAGACGACATCGACGATGAACGGGTCTGGGAAGCGCTGACCGCCGCCCAGCTCAATGATTTTGTCGCTGAGCTTCCCTACGGCATCTATACCTTCATCGGCGAAAATGGCGTCCGCCTCTCCGGCGGCCAGCGGCAGCGCTTATCTCTGGCGCGAGCCTTCTACAAGAACGCCAAGCTGCTGATCCTCGACGAGGCCACCAGCGCCCTCGACAACAAAACCGAGAACGATGTGCTCGGCGCCCTTGAGCTGATCGGTCGGCGCTGCACGACGGTGGTGATCGCCCACCGCCTCAGCACGGTGCGCTCCTGCGATCGGATCTATGAGCTGGAAGCCGGCCGGGTGAAGGCCCACGGCAGTTTCGAAGAGCTGCAGCGACTCTCCGAGAGCTTCCGCACCCTCGTGCGCCTCGATCGCGGCTGAACATCACGGCTGCGAGGGCGATGCTCCCTGCGACAGGCCCGCCGCTGGCTCGCCAACCTGGAATCTCCGCACCGCACCCCCGGGCGTTCGATGGCTGCTGCCCCTGATCCCGCTGCCGTGATTCCACCGCTGCGGCCCCTGCTGCCGGCAGATCTGCCGGAATTGATCGATCTCTACCGCGATGCGGTGCTCAGCCAGGCTGCGGCCCTTTACAGCACTGGGCAGATCCAGGCCTGGGCTGAGCATGCCGGTCGCGACCCGGGTTTCGCTGAGGCGCTGCAGCGGGGCTGGGGCCTGGCCAGCTGCGCCGCCGAGAACTCTGCTCGGATCGAGGCCTTCGCCCTGCTCGATCCGCTCGATCGCCTTTCGCTGCTCTATTGCCGCGGCCGCTCCAGCCGGCAGGGGCGGGCCAGCACCCTGGTGCGCGCCCTGGAGCAGGAGGCGATCCAGCGCGGCCTGCGGCAGCTGCGCACGGAGGCCAGTCAGCTGTCGCGACCGCTGCTGCAGCGGCTCGGCTGGACGGTGGAAGCCGAAGAGGAGGTGCGCTTTGCCGGCGTGTGGTTCCGGCGCTGGCGGATGATCAGGCTGCTGACCTGAGCGATGCGGAGAACGCGAGCATGGCGGAAGCGCAGCTGCGACAGTTCCGGGAGAAAGTGCGCCAGCTCAATGCCTTCCTGGCGCTCTGCGACAGCGACCCCGCCCTGCTGACCCGCTTACGGGACTGTGAGCACCACGATCAGGTGGTCGCCCTGGCCCGGCGCTGCGGCTTCGAGATCGCCCGCCGCTGGGGAGAAGGCGACAGGGACAGCACGGCCGCGCCTCTCGCCACGATCGCGCAGGATGCAGGCGCACCGGAATCGGGCGAGCCACCACCCCCCACCCTGGAGGCTGGATCCAGAAGCCGCCCCACCGATCCATGCCGCCTGCCCCAGGTCGAGGCTCACCGGCTGAGCACCTCGGCCTGCCCCGCAGCCGGGACGGAACGCAGTGAAGTGGTGCTGCAGACCCCGACCTGGCGTCTGGAGCGCATCCACTCCTGCAGCGCCGTCAGCCCGGAGGGCTTCTGGTACGACCAGGAGGAGCACGAGTGGGTGCTGCTGCTGCAGGGCTCAGGGCGACTGCAGGTCGCGGGTCAACCCGCAGAGATGACCCTGGAGTGCGGCGACAGCCTGTTGATCCCCGCCGGATGCCGCCACCGCGTCAGTGGGACGGATCCTGATCCGGGCACGATCTGGCTGGCTCTGTTCTGGAGGAACCACTGAGCTCCGGCTGCACCTGGCCGGACTGGCGCACCAGCCAGAAGGCACCGGCCAGGCAGAGCACCGCCACCCCCAGGCCAAGCAGCAGCAGCGGTTTGTCCTCGGCACCGGGAGGGAGCACGATCACCTTGCGGCCCACGGCGGTCATGGCGGTGAGCAGCACCAGCTCGATCTGCACCACGCCGCGACGCAGGTAGGCGGTGATGTTCTGCAGCACCTCCAGACCGATGAGCAGATTGAGCAGATCGCCGAGCAACTGCAGCAGGGCATCCCCCATCCAGACATGGTTGGGATCGATCAGATCGACACCCACCTTCCAGAGCAGCTGCAGCGAGGCCACAGCCAGCACCAGGAGCAGCGTCAGGCTGAGAACCCGGGCCAGCAGGCGCTCGCCCCGATCGACCACCTGCAGCACGGTGTGCTTCGGCTGACGGAAACGCGGCACAGACATCAGTTGCGGAACGGCTGGTACTGGGGCTTGGCCGGCGTATCGGTGGGCGAATTCTCGATGCGGGTGTTGCAGGTCACGGTGCCATCGGCCGCCGTGACGCAGTCGGTGGGGGTGATCCTGGTGTCAGGCCCGACATTGCTGCCGGGCTTGAGCAGGAAGCTCTCCACCTGCGCCAGGGCCCCTGGGCCGGCCGCCAACAGCACCAACAGAGCGGAGAGGGGAAACAGAAGGCGGCGCACGATGCCCTGAAACAGCAGAAGCAGAACCACTCTGGCGGCAACCGGATCCGTTTGGCAGCCCCCGGCAACGCCGACCAGGGCAGAAGCGCGGCCCGCTGCTCTGCAGACCCCAGGCAGCGGCTGGCCGTGCAGCGGGGCCGCAGCGATCGCGACCGAAGCGCCGCTGCCCGGTCCTGGCAGGGCCCGCAACAGCGCATGCCGACAGAGCGCCACCGGCCCGGCGCCCCCCTACTCGGCCTGGCGGATCTCCCGCAACAGCAGGTCGAGCTGCCCGAAGGAATCGCTCAGGCCGTCCTCCTCCTCTTCCGCTGCCGCCCCTGTGACGACCTCCGGGTCCTCCAGCTGCCACAGCTGCTCGATGCCGCACAACGTTTCAGCCAGAGCGATCAGCCCCTGGTGGGAATGGATCAGCCGCAGCTCCTCGATCAGCACCGGCATCCGGATCGACGGGGCCCGCAGGGCCCGGCGCAAATCCGCCTGGGTGCGGCCCGTGTGGCGCAGCCAGTCCCTCAGGAAGTCCTGGAGGTCGTCGAGCTGCTCGGCACTGAGGCTGGACATCGCCGGGAACGGGGCAGGGATCAGCGGTTCAGAGGGAACCACGCCTCCAGTCTGCGCTGAGCCCTGGCCCGGATCGCCGGGGTGAGGTGGCGGCTGCAGAGGCCCAGCAGCGCCGTCAGCGCCACCAGATCGTCGCTGAAACCGACCGCCGGGATGAAATCGGGGATCAGATCCAGAGGCAGCAGCAGATAGGTGAGGGCCGCCAGCACCGTGAGCCGCACCTGATGGGGAGTGGCGGGATCGAGCAGCAGTTCCAGGCACTCGAGCGCCGGTCGGGCCAGGGTGCGGCCGGCACGCCGCAGCAGGCGCAGCAGCAGTGCCTGATCCACCCGAGGTGGCGCATCACCGCGATCACCACCGGCATCGATCACTTCCACATCGATCACGGGGGAGTCCGCTGCAGGATCGGGGCGGGACTCGCCTGGGCCCCCGCCGGGGACAGCGGCCATCGGTTCACTCCTGACGATGGCGCCCGAGGCGCCGGAGCTCCAGTCTGCGGCCGGAACGGGCCCCTTCGGGAGGGGCGGTTCCCCGCCGCCACGGCTGTTTCGAGCGGACCGGCTGTTGGCGGCAGACCAGCTGTTTCCAGCAGGGCGGCTGTTTCCGGCAGACCAAAAATTTCCAGCAGAGCGGCTGATTGCGCGCCGACAGGCTGCTGGCGCAGACCCACGACTGGCGCCGATCAGGGTGTGGGCCCAGACCAGAGCGCCGGCGCGGTCCAGGCGAGAAAAAGACCTCAGTCCTCCACCAGGCCGCTCTCCACCCCCGCCTTGCGCAGCTTGCGCAGGGCCCGCTGCACCACCTGCCGGCAGTATTCACGGCTGCATTCCAGCTGCCGAGCCACTTCGGCCAGGGTGCGCCACTGATGGCTGCCGTCCAAGCCGAACCGCAGCATCACCACCGTGCGCTCCTTGGGGGTGAGATTGGCGCGCTCCAGCAGGGTCCAGGCCGAGGCGCTGCGCTCGGCCAGTTCGGCCCGCTCCATCGGCGGCATCTCCTCGCTCGGCAGCAGATCCACCAGCTCGGAGGGATCCGATTTGCTGCGCACCGCCCCCTGCAGGCTGACGGTGACACTGCGCAGTTCACAGCCCAGCAGTTCCTCCACGTCGCCGCGGCTCAGCCCCATGGCCAGGGCCAGTTCCTGCACGGTGGGGGCCTGGCCGTGGGCCTGCAGATGCCGGGCCTTGGCCGCCCGCAGACGGGTCAGTTTCTCGTTGACATTGACGGGGATGCGAATCGTGCGGCTCTGGGTGGAGAGGGCGCGGTTGAGGCCCTGGCGGATCCACCAGTAGGCATAGGTGCTGAATCGGTGACCGCGGGTGGGATCAAACTTCTCCACCGCCCGGGTCAGGCCGATGGTGCCCTCCTGGATCAGATCGAGCAGGTCGAGCCCCTTGCCCTGATAGCGCTTGGCCAGGTTCACCACCAGGCGCAGATTGGCGGTGATCATCTGCTGCTTGGCCCGCTCCCCCAGGCGCAGCACCCGCCGCTCGACATCGCTGTAGAGGCAGACCTCACCCTCGCCGCCGGCCAGGGAACAGCGTTCCTGCAGGGCCACCATCGCCTGCACCTTGCGACCCAGGGTGAGCTCCTGTTCCGGTGTCAGCAGCTGGTGGCGGCCGATCTCTCCGAGAAAGGCGCTGAGTGAACTCGCCATGGCTGCGCTGATCCTCTGTCTCTTGAAACTAGGGTTGTTCCTCCGCTCCTGAGCAGGTCTCCGAAAGGCTTCAGAGTTCCAATTCCATCCTGATTTGCATGGCTCTACCGTGGAACCGTCAGGAGAAGGCACGCCTGTTTCGGGGTTGCGGGCCCGGCGGGATCGGCAAGGCTCCGTCCTGCGGCCCCGCCCCCCTGGGGCCAGCCTCGGTTGCCCCCCCCTTCGCCCGAGGCGCGCCAGCGCGGCGCCGCCATCACCGAGGAGACAGCCGCCGTCAGCCCCCGACGGCTACCTTGGCCAACCGTCCCCCCCTGCATCCATGGCCGGCCTCGCCGTTCTCTCCACGGCCTTTCCCCCAGCGCTCGGCGCCGCGCTTCCGACCGGCGTGCTGCCCAGCGCCCTGGTGGCCTATGTGCACTACCTCAGCTTCATGCTCTGCTTCGGGGCGTTGGTGCTGGAGCGGCGGTTGATCCGCGCCAATCCCGACCGCTCCGAAGCGACGTTGATGGTGATCACCGACATCGTGTACGGCATTGCCGCCCTGGCCCTTCTGCTCAGCGGCATCGCCCGGGTGCTGCATTTCGGAGCCGGCAGCAGCTTCTACACCGAAAATCCACTCTTCTGGTGGAAGGTGGGGCTTTATCTGAGTGTGGGCGCCCTTTCGCTCTACCCGACAATCACTTACATCCTGTGGGCCATCCCTCTACGCAAGGGCGAGCTTCCCCAGGTGAGTGAATCACTGGCCAATCGCCTGCGCTGGATTCTCAATATCGAACTCGTCGGATTTGCCGCCATCCCTCTTCTGGCCACCCTGATGGCCCGCGGTGTCGGACTGCCCGCCTGAGCCACCATCGCCTGGGTGCCCCCGCGTGCGGGCCATCGGGTTGACGCCATCGCACCGATGCCACCGCAGCTGCTGCCGCGTCGCTGTCGCCGCTGCTGGTCTTGGCCGATGAGGATCGCAGGCTGCCGCGATCGCCGTGCCCCTCGCCGGAGCCCGGTCCGGTCGGCCTCACGCCGGTCGGGGGGCCTTCGCATGCTGCCGCTCCTGTGGCTGGCGGCGATGCACGCGGGCGCTGGGGCCTGGATCCCGCCGGCTCCAGCGGCCCTTCCCCCTGGGCCACGACCTCCAGCAGAACAGCCTCCGAGCACCCTGACGGCAGGGGCGGGATTGGCTCGGGACGCAGCGGCCACGGCACAGCAGGCGCCGCCCCCACGGCCCGGGGCCTCCGGAGCTGATCTCTGTCCGCCGGCCATCCGGCAGCACGCTCTCAGCAGCAGTGACCCGGTCCCCCTGCTGCGCCCCGCTGGCGCCGCCGCCGCCCCCCGGGGCGAGGATTACAGACACCACCTGGCGACCACCGCCCACGGCTGGCCGCGGCTGCAACGCTGGTGCGTGTGGATCGAACCGCCGGGCCGCGATCCGGCCGCCCGCCTCTGGGAGGAGCGTTGGCAGCAGGCGGTGCAGCAGGCCCTGGAGCAGTGGCAGCAGCCCGTGGCGCTCACCCTGGTCGAGGATCCGGCCCAGGCGCAGGTGCGTCTCTGGCGGCGGCGGCCACCGCGACTCCCCGGTCCGGATGGGCGGCTGCGGGCAAGCCACGGCCGCGCCATCCTGCGACTGCTGCAGGTGGAACGCGCCGGCTTCCTCCGGCTCGAACCGGCGGTGGAGGTGCTGATCAGCCCGGCCCAGCGCCAGGATGGCATTGCAGCCACAGCCCTGCATGAACTGGGCCATGCCTTCGGGCTGTGGGGCCACAGCGACGATCCGGCCGATGCGATGGCGGCCGTACCGGGAGCGCAACCGGTGTTGCAGCTCAGCCGCCGCGATCGGGCCACCCTGCTCTGGCTGCAGTCCCAGCCCACCACGATCGGCTCACCGCTGCCCCCCTGAGCAGCTGCAGGCAGCAGCACGGCGCAGCATGACCGATCCACCGGGCTCCCGGCACCCCGTCCGCCTGGCGGGGAGCTCAGGCGCAGAGGGTCTCGCTCAGGGCCTGGCCACAGAACGCTGCCATCCCGCCAGCAGCAGAGCCGCCAGGAACACCAGCAGCTGGGTGACCACCACCGTCGGTCCGGAGGGGAGATCCAGGCCTCCGGAGGCCAGAAGTCCGAGCACCGCCGTGCCCGCCCCCAGCAGGGCCGCCGTGAGCACATAGGTACTGAAGCGACGACTCAGCAGGCGGGACGCTGAGGCCGGAATCACCAGGAAGGCACTGATCAGCAGCACCCCCACCGCCTTGATCGAGATCGCCACCACCACCGCCAGCACCACCAGCAAGGTGAGCCGCTGGCGATCGACGGCGACACCGCGGGACCGGGCGAGGCCCTCATCGAGGCTGAGCAGGATCTGGCTGCGGTGGCTGAGCACCAGGTCGGTGAGCGCCAGCAGCGCCAGCGCCAGGATCAGCCCCAGATCCAACCAGCTGACCCCGAGGATGTCGCCGAAGAGCAACCGCTCGAGGCTGCCCTGGCGGGAGGGACTGCGGCTGAGCAGAAGCACCGCCAGCGCCAGGGACGAGGAATACAGAATATTTAGCAGTACATCGGTGGGCAGACCGCTGCGCCGCATCAGGTGATGCACCCCGAAGGCGAACAGCACGGCGAAGGGCAGCAGCACCAGGGTGGGATCCAACCCCAGCAGGATGCCTGCGGCGATGCCGAGCAATGAGGCATGGCCCAGGGCATCCCCGAAGAACGACAGCTGGCGCAGCACCGCAACACTGCCAAGGGCTCCGCCGAGCCCTCCGGTGAGCAGACCGGCCAGCAGGGCCCGCTGCAGGGCCGGCAGCTGCAGCAGCGACAACCAGGCCTCCGGGCTCTGCATCAGAAGCCGGAACGGGATGCCGCTGCCCCCTCCTGCCGTTGCCCCGGCAGCGCCGGCGGGTGGTGATGGTGATAAGGCACCCAGCCCTGGCCGTAGAGCTGGGCCAGACGTTCGGGGCTGAGGGCGTGATCGGGGCTGCCGGAGCAGCGCAGGCTGCGGTTCAGACAGAGCACCCGATCGCAGGTGCGTCGCACCATCTCCAGATCATGGGAGACCTGCAGGATCGTCCAGCCCTCACTGCGGCGCAGCGAGAACAACAGGGCGTGGAACTGGTCGGCGCTGCGGGCATCGAGTCCGGCCTGGGCCTCATCGAGCAGCAGCAACCGGCGAGGGCGCACGACGCAGAAGGCCAGCAGCACCCGCTTGCGCTCACCAATCGACAGTTCACTGATCAACCGCCCGGCCAGATGATCGGCCTGGCATTTCTGCAGCGCCAGCGAGACCGCCTGACGACAGGGACGCCGGCGCGCCCAGGGCAGCGCCGGCCCGGGCGACTGCCAGCCGAGGGCCACGAACTCATCGACCCGCAGCGGGAAGCGACCGGTGAGGCTGAGGCTCTGGGGCAGGTAGGCGATCTGATCGCGCACGGCCTGCGGCAGGGCCCCAGCGGCCCCGAGGCGATGGCCCAGCAGTCGCACGCTTCCGCCGTGGTGGGGCACGATGCCGAGAATGGCCTGCACCAGGGTGCTCTTGCCGGCGCCGTTGGGCCCCACCAGGGCCGTGTCGGTCTCGGCCGCCAAGGCGAAGCTCACCTTCTCGACGACCGGAGAGCCCTCGCGGCGCACGCTCAGATCGCTGACTTCGAGAATCATTTCCGCCATGCGATCACGATAGGGCGGCGCCCGTCCGCCGCTGCAGCCTCCACGGAAGCCGCGGCCGCTCCCCCCTCGCGTAAGGTGCGCCCCGCGCCGGCAGCGGGCCATGGGCAGGAGAAGGATCGCGCGGCTCGCCGGTCTGCTGCTGATCCCCGCAGCGGTGGTCATCGCCGTTGCCGCCCCGCGCTCGATGCGCGCCCCGCTGCGCTCACCACGGCCCGCTGCCTCGTCCCCGGCGAACCATCAGCTCAGAGCCCCGGCCAGCGCCAGGCGTGATCCGAATCTTGCCCAGTTCGTCGGCGACACCCGCCGCATCGCGGCCCGCGCCATCGATGACACAGCGGCCGCACGCCTCGATCACGCCCTGGTGGCCCTCGGCCGCCGCTTCCTTGGCACCCCCGATCAGCCGCCGACCACCGCCCCGGCATCCGAGCGGCTGCAGCTGGATCTGAGCGCCTACGACGATCTGCGCTTCGTGGAGCAGCTCCTGGCCCTGGTGAACAGCCGCCGGGTGCGCACCAAGACCGAGGGGGTGGATCGCTTCAGCGACCATGTGCGGCAGCTGCGCTATGCCGGCGGCCGGGTGGAGGCCTGCCGTCGCCTCGAGCACCGCAGCCTGTGGGCGGCAGCGGCGGCCCGGCGCGGTTATCTGGTGGATCTGACCCCTTTTCTGCCGGGGGCCAGGCTGCAGTCCGTCCGCCTGGCGGGCCTGATGCATCCCCAGGATCCACGGCGGCCCGCCGACCGGGCTCTCTCCACCTGCCCCCTGCCGCCGGGCAGTCCAGCGCAGGTGAGCCTCGCGTCTGTCCCTCTGGACCGACTGGCGGCGGTGCTGCCCAGCCTGCGCAGCGGCGATCTGTTCGTCTTGGTGCAGCGCCGGCCCGAACGCCACCCGGGCCGCATCGGTCTGATCGAGCGGCTGGACGATGCGGAACAGGCGCCCAGGGCGGCAGACACGGCAGGAAGAAGCGCTCCGGATCCGGATCCGCCCCAGCGCCCCCTGCCACCAGAGCAGTGGAGCGCCAGGCCCACCGCGGCAAGGGCCGGGGCCGATGGGGCCAGCGAGCCAACGCCAGCGCGTCCGGGGAGCGACCGCATCGATCGGCGCCCCGCCGCGGAACGGGTCGGGGCCCTGCTGGTGCTGCCGGGGCGGGGGGTGATTCGCCGCGAGGATCTGCTGACCCTGGCGCGCGACACCCCCGGAACGGTCGGCGTGTCCTTCCTGCGGGCCATCCCCAACGGCGACGGCCGGCCCGATCGCTGAGCCGCTGGCCCTCTGGGACGCAGCGACCGCTGCACGACCTGGATGCACAACCTGGAGCAGACGCCGATTCCTGCGCTGATCCCAGCGCGGCGGCGCCTGCTGAGCCTCACGTCAAACCGGTGCCGATCCAGCCAGGGCCGGCAGGGGCGGCGGGCGCCAGCCAGGATGACTTCCCCCGCTTGGAAGCGTGGAACGGATCCGCACCGCATGGGCCCTGTTTCAGGGGTTGCTGCTGGAAGCGCTGCCCTTCCTGCTGCTGGGGGTGGCGATCGCCGCCCTGGCCCGCGCCCTGGCTCCTCAGGGTGTCTGGATGCAGCGCCTGCCGCGCCATCCGCTGCCCGCCTCCCTGATCGGGGCGCTGCTGGGCTTCGCGCTGCCGGCCTGCGAATGCGGCAATGTGCCAGTGGCTCGCCGGCTGCTGGCCGGAGGTGCCCCCCTCGGCACCGCCCTGGGCTTCCTGTTCGCCGCACCGGTGCTCAATCCGATCGTGCTGCTCAGCACCTGGGCCGCCTTTCCCGATCAGCCGTGGCTGCTGCTGGCCAGGCCCCTGGGGGCCTTTCTGCTCGCCCTGCTGCTCAGCGGCCTGTTGCTGCTGCTGCCGGAAACGGCACTGCTGGCGCCGGATCTGCTGGCGGAACGACGCCTGAACCAGCCCCTCAGCCAGGTGGGGCTGCTGGAGCGCGGTTCCGGCCTGGTGGGAGTGGCTCCAGCGGCGATGGCGCTTCCCCAGGCGCCGCGCAGCGACTGGCTGCAGGTGCTGCGCCACGGCAGCGGTGAATTTCTGGACCTGACCAGCCTGCTGGTGCTCGGCTGCGCCATCGCAGCGATCGTGCAGACCTGGCTGCCGCGCAGCTGGCTGCTCAGTGTCGGCTCGGCCCCGACCCTCTCGATCATGGCCCTGATGCTGCTGGCGGTGGTGGTGTCGGTGTGCTCCAGCGTCGATGCCTTCCTGGCCCTGGGTTTCGCGGCCCAGATCACCCCGGGGGCGCTGCTGGCCTTCCTGCTGCTCGGGCCGGTGGTGGATCTGAAGCTGGCGGGGCTGTTCACCGTGCTGCTGCGGCCGCTGGCGATCGGCCTGACGGCCCTCGGGGCTTTCCTGGCCGTGCTGCTGATGGGGCAGTGGCTGAATCTGCTGCTGTTGTGAGGCGCTGTGCGGAACATGGCCTGGATCCGCGCCGCTCTGCTGGCCCTCTGGGGCCTGGTGCTGCTGATCAGCAGCCTGAGCGGCCGACTGGATCTGCTGCTGCATCGAGCCTTTCACCCACTGGTGGCCGCCGCCGGTGCCGCCCTGCTCGCCCTGGCGCTGCTGCTGCTGCCGCGACGCCGGCGGGGCGAACCGGCCCCTCCCCTCCCCTGGACCTGGCTGGCCAGTGCCCTGGTGGCTGGCGCCGTGCTGCTGCTGCCTCCCGATCCCTCCTTCAGCGTGCTGGTTTCGGGGCGCTCCCAGGGACTGGGGGATCCGCCGAAACTGGCCTTTCTGCTGCCGCCGGAGCAGCGCAGCCTCAGCGAATGGGTGCGCCTGCTGCGCAGCCGACCCGACCCATCCCTGTACGCGGGCCAACCGGTGCGGGTGAGCGGGTTCGTGCTGCCCCAGCCGGAGGGACCGCCACTGCTGGCGCGCCTGCAGGTGCGCTGCTGCCTGGCCGACGCCACGCCGATCGGGCTGCCGGTGCTCTGGCCGGCCTCGCTGCGTCCCCGCGCCAATCAATGGCTGGCCATCGAAGGGCGCATGGGCATCGACACGGTGCAGGGCGAACCGCGCTCCGTGCTGCTTCCCCGCCGGATCCGGCCGATCCCGCGGCCGCGCCGTCCCCTGGAACCGTGACGCCGCTCGCCGCACACACGGCTCACCGCACCGCCTTGCCCCCTGCCCGCTCGCCCTGGAACCGCTGCCCGTGACGCTGCCACGCTGGACCCTGCCACGGTTGCCACAGCCTGAGCGGCCCACAACCTGGCCCGGGGCGGCGCATCTGCCGCGACGCCTCTGGACGGGACTGTCCATCGCGGCCCTGCTGGCACTGATGCAGCAGCAGATCCTGCTGCGCCGCCCGCCACGACTGCTCGAGCTGGTCGCGCAGGGCAACACCTCCGGCCCCGGCGCCCTCGATCTGCGCTTCAGCCGTCCGATGCAACGCGCCTCAGTGGCCGCCCGTAGCCACCTGGAACCACCGTTGGCCCATCGCTGGCTGGGCGCGGAGACCACCCTGCGGCTGCGGCTGCTGCCCGATCAGGTGCTGCAGTCCCCTCTGCAGCTGCAGCTGGCCGGCCTCGACCGGCGAGAGCAGCCCCTGCCACCGCTGCAGTGGTGGTGGGATCCCCGTCCCCATCTGCTGGTGGTGGCACGGGTGCCGGGCGGGGAGCAACTGCAGCTGCGCAGCCACGACGGCCGCTGGCAGCCCCTCAGCCCGGTGTGGTCGCGCATTGCGACGGTGGAGCCCCTGGCCAATGGCCGCGGCGTGGTGTTCCTGGCTGTGGATCGGCAGGGGCAGCAGCGGCTCTGGCTGCGGGCGCTGACGCCTCGCAGCCTGGCGCGGGAGCGCCATCAGCTCGGCACTCCACGGCTGGGGGTCCTGCGCCAGTTGCTGCCGGAGGCCCTCAGCTACGGACATCTGAGCAGCAATCGCCGCGGTGACCTGCTGGTGCAGACCGCCCGCAGCGATGGGGGCGCCGCACGCACGCTCTGGTTCGATCCCGGGGGCCGTGTGCGGCAGCTGCCGCTGCAGGTGAGTGGGCCGATCGAGCTGCTCAGCGATGGCGATGGCATGGTGGTGCCGACGCCGGATGGCCTGGAACTGCGCAGCCTGCAGACGCCGGAAGCCAGGCCTCAGGTGCTGCCCGGCAGCCGGGTGCTGGCCGCGTTCTGTCCGGCCTCCGGCCAGGCGGTGCTGGTGCGCCACTGGCCCGATTACCGCCGCTCCCTGGAGCGGGTCCAGCCCGGGAGCGCACCGATCACCCTCTGGATCGGGGAGGAGGCGGTGATGGCCGCGGGCTGTGATCCCGCTGGCGATCGCATCTGGATGCTGCTGAACCGCTGGCAGGGGGCCTCCAGGAACAGCGTGGTGCGGCTCGATCGGCGCGGTCAGATCGTGGGGCGGCGCCTGTTGCAGCCCTGGGAGCCGGAGCCCGGTACCCCGATGCTGCACGACCCGGTGACCGATCAGCTGTTGCTCACCCTGCGCCGTGATCCCCGCCAGAGCGCCCGGGTCGGCCTGCTCGATGCCGACACACTGCAGTTGCGCCTTCTCCCCGCCGCCGTGTCGCAGGCGTTCTGGCTGCCGCCCGGGTGAAGGCCGGCGGCCACCCTCCGGGAGGACCGCGAAGCAGGCAGCCTGTCAAAAATCACCCGGAGGCCGGCGGCAGAACACAGGCCTGGCGCTGGAGGCCGCCGGAACCGGGTTGTGCGAAACAGCGCTCAGAGAGGGCGGACCGGACGCTTCTCAATCACCTTGTCGATCAGCCCGTACTCCATCGCTTCAGCCGGCGACATGAAGAAGTCGCGGTCGGTGTCGACCTCGATGCGGCTCAGGGGCTGACCGGTGCGATCCGCAAGCTCCTGGTTGAGCTTCTGCTTCAGATAGAGAATTTCATCGGCCTGAATGCGGATATCGCTGGCCTGACCGCGGGCCCCTCCCAGGGGCTGGTGGATCATGATGCGGGAATGGGTGAGGCTGCTGCGCTTGCCCTTGGTACCGGCACAGAGCAGGAACGCACCCATGCTGGCGGCCAGCCCCAGGCAGACGGTGTGCACATCGGGCTTAATGTGCTGCATGGTGTCGAAGATCCCGAGGCCGTCATAGACCGAACCACCGGGAGAATTGATGTAGAGAAAAACATCCTTGTCCGGATCTTCTGCCTCCAGAAAGAGGAGCTGGGCGACCACGCGGTTGGCCGATTCGGCCGTCACCGGCTCCCCCAGAAAGATGATCCGCTCGCGCAGCAGGCGCGAGTAAATGTCAAAGGCCCTCTCGCCTCTTCCCGACTCTTCGATCACGATCGGGATCATGGACGCTGGATCATCGGCTCGCGGCACTCTACTGAACTGCTCCCGCGCCGCGGCTCCTCGGCCGGACTGCAGCGCTAAGGTCGCTGCACCGTGAGGCTTCTCCACCGCGTGAGCGCAGCCCAGACCGTCGCCGACAGCAAACGCGCCTTCCACAGCGCCTTTCCCCATGTGATCAGCCCCCTCTACCGGCGGATGATCGACGAACTGCTGGTGGAACTGCACCTGCTCAGTCATCAGCGCGGCTTCCGGCCCGATCCGCTGTTTGCGACCGGCCTGGTGCAGGTGTTCGACAGCTTCAGCCAGGGCTACCGCCCCGAAGGTCAGCGCGAGCCGCTGTTCCAGGCGCTCTGCGCCTCCTCCGGCTTCGACGCCGGTGCCCTGCGCCATCTGCGCCAGGGCGCCCTGGAGGCGGTGGGTCACCACAGCGTCGATGAGGTGCGCCAGTGGATCGACCAACAGGGGGAGGGAGCCCCCCAGCCGGTGGCCGAAGCCCTGGCCAGCGTCCGCCGCGACGATTTCCATTACTCCCGCCTGATGGCGGTCGGACTGCTCAGCCTGCTGGAACAGGCCCGCGGTGCCGAGGCGATGGAACCGCAGGCCCTGCGCGATGCCGCCCGTGAGATCGCTGCAGCGATGGGGCTGCTGCGGGAGCGGGTGGACAAGGATCTGAGCCTCTACGCCTCCAACCTCGAGAAGATGGCAATGGCCGTCGAACTGATGGAGGAGACCGTGGCCGCCGAACGCCGTCGCCGCGAGCGGCAGGGCCTCAGCGAGACACCCGCAGACCCCCCGTCAGCCGACTGAGCGGCAGATCCGCATCGCCGCCGGACCGGGGCTGAGCCACCAGCCACAACTGCTCGGAGCGCCGCACCAGCTCCGGCACCTGCGGCGGCAGCAATCCCATCGCCTCCAGCGCCAACGGCCGGCTGCGCACCCGTAGCACCCCAGCCGCTGGGGGAGTTTCGCCGTTGCGGAAGATCGGGCGCAGCGGCGCCGCGGGAACCGGCCCCAGGAAAAACAGCAACTGGACCTGGCCGGCGCTCTGCTGGCCGCCCTTGTTTCCCTGGTTGCTCCCGGGCCTGTCCTTGCGGTCGCGGCCGCCGGGCGCCGCCTGAATCCAGCGCCATCCCCCGACGACCACACCGTCGGAGCGCATCCAGGTGGCATCGCCACCGCTGCGCACAGCGGCCGGCAGCAACGTCGGAGCCGGGGCGGAACCGGGGCCGGGCTCAACGGCCGGGGTGGGAGCCGAAGCGGTGGCCGCAGCGGCGGGGGGCTGGGCCTGCGCCTCACCCGCACCGCCGCCGCTGCGCTGCGCTGCCCCCTGCCGCGGATCGCCCGGTGTCCCTGCAGCCCTGCCCGTGGATCCGGGTGTCCCGCTCTGGGGCCGGAGGCCCTGCTGCTGCAGCGACTCAGCCAGCTGCCGCAGCTGCCGGCGCCAGGGGTCGAGCCGGTCGCCCACCGGCAGCTGCAACTCCAGCGAGGCCTGAAACGGTCCCTGCGGCTGGGGTCGCAACCGCAGCCGGAAGGGGGAGCGCCGCAGCAGATCCAGCCGCACCGCATCGAAGCCGTAGCGCTTGGCCAGGGGATCGCGAATCAACGGGCGACTCAGCAACCCCTGCAGCAGCAGATCGAGGGAGCCTCCCTCCACCGCCAGCAGCTGATCGGCAGGCAGCGCGGATAACGGAGACACCGGGCCGGTGGCGGCGCCGTCCGAGCGGAGCAGCAGAGCCTCACCCTGGCCGGCTTCCCCCTGCCAGCGCAGCCCGCCATCGCCGAGTTCCACACTCAGGCATCCCTGCGACAGGCGCTGCAGCAGCGGGGCCAGCGGGCCGGTGATCACCCCAAGGCCCGTCTGATTCCAGAACACCGCCTGGTCCTGACGCAGACGTTCCAGGCAGCGGCGCTGCAGGCCGCGGCTGAGGCGCTGCTGCGGCCGGAGCCGGTTCTGCAGCAGCTGACGGGAGAGGGGATCGCCGGCCACCACCACCAGATCGCCGACCCGCAGGGCCAGGGGCGGCAGCGGCGCCGAACGGCCACCCGGCAGGGCTGTGGCGGCAAAGGCCAGCATCGGAGCCGCATCGGTGTGGTCGCCCCAGAGCTGCCACCAGGGGCCCCGCTGACGGCGCCAGAGGGCTTCAGCGGCGGGCCCGAGCCGCTCCCGCCACAGTGGCGGCACCGGCCTGCCGGGGCTGGGGGCAAAGCTCTGGAGCAGGCTCACGTCATCGAGCAGCTGCTCCAGGCCCACGGCCCGCGGCCGGGGCGTGCGCACCAGCAGCACGGCCGGCACGCTCAGCAGCAGCAGCAGCGCCACGGAGGTGATCGGCAAGGGGAGCACCTTGGGCAGACGCCGGCGCGAGTGCTGCGGATCCGCGGCGAACGCACTGTCTGCGGAGGCAGAAACAGCAACACCGTCTGCGGAGGCAGAAGAGGCAGCACCGACACCCGCTCGGGACGAAGCCGCAGCCGCCTGGCGTCGGAACGGCCAGCCCAGCCCCTGGCGTCCCGGCAACAGGCGACGGGCGATGCCCACGCGTGCCGGGAGCTCCTGGCCAGAGGACTCGGTCAGGGCTGTTGCAGCCGGAGGCATGGCGGCCTGCGGATCCGGGGACGCGGATGCCGACGAGGCTCCAGCGGCACCGCTGCCCGACGCACCGCTGCGCTTGAAATCCGGAAGCCAGGCGCGCCAGCGCGGGCGCGACGGCCGATCCGCCGGAGTGGTCATGACGGAAGCGAGCGCGACTGGCAGCCTGCACCCTGGCCCAGCGCGGGGGCGGATGCCGGTGCTCCGTAGAGCGTGGTGCGCTGGCGCACCGGCCGGCCGATCGCTGCCACAGCCAGCTGCAGCGTGGAAGCACTCTGCTCGGTGCCGCCCAGGGCCCCGGCCATGGTGGTGATGTGCTCCTCCATCAGAGTGCCGCCGATGTCATCGCAGCCCCAGCGCAGGGCCTCGACGGCCTGGGGCAGGGTGAGCTTGACCCAGCTGGGTTGGTGATGGCGGATCCAGGGACCGAGCAGCAGACGGGCCTGGGCGGTCAGCAGGAGCATCGCCTCGACGTCGGGCTGATCCCGCCCGACGCGCTGTCGCAGGGGGGCCGGCGCCGCGGCACCGATGAAGGGGAGCAGCACGAATTCGCTGAAACCACGCTGGCGATGCTGCCATGCGCACCGCTGCAGAGCGAGCAGGGTGAGCAGATGGGCCACCCGATCAGCGGGACCCTCCAGGTGACCGGCCATCAGGGTGGCCGTGCTGGCCAGACCGCACTGATGCACCTGCCGCATCACCGCCGTCCAGGCGCGGGCCGACAGCTTCTGGGGACAGAGGATGCGCCGCACCGGTTCACTGAGCACCTCCGCTGCCGTACCCGGTACCGATCCCAGCCCCGCCGCCCGCAGGCGCTGCAACACCATCCGCAGCGGCAGGCGATCGGACTGGGCAAAGAACAGAAGCTCCTGGGGCGAGAACGCATGCAGATGCAGCGACGGCGCCGCCTCCGACAGGTGATGAAGGAGGGATTCCGCCCAGGCGAGATGGCTGCCGTCCCGCTGGGCGCTGGGATCGAGGGCGGCCTGCAGACAGAGCTCGGTGGCGCCGAGCCGTTCGGCCTCCTGTGCCCTGGCAGTCAGTTCGGCAAAGCCGATGCGATACGCGCCGGCTTCGCCTTCATCGCGCCGGAAGGCACAGAAGCCGCAGCGCAGCACACAGATGTTGCTGCTGTTGAGATTGCGGTTGACGACGTAGGTGACCGTGTCCCCCACCAGCTCCCGGCGCAGAACATCGGCGGCCTGGCGCAGCTGCTGCTGCTCCCCGGGGGGCCAGGGCCTGTCGAGCAGAGCCAGAGCCAGGCCCGGATCCGGCGGCTCGCCCCGCCGATGGGCCGCGGCAAGCTGCTCGAGCAGCTCTGGCAGAGACAGACCCCGAAACGGAAGGGCCTGCGCCTGGTTGGGCGGTGCCACCAAGAGTTGGCCGGCCTGGACCCAGGCCTGGGGGCAGAGGCTCAGGGGCGCTTCGCTGATTTCAGGCCCCCCTTCCGCTTGCCGCCGCGGGAGGGTGACATCGGAGCTGAGGGGCTGGCCTGACGCCGGCGGCGGTCCCGCCATTCCACGGTGGAGAGATAGAGAACACCGCCACTGACAAACACGAGCAGCGCGGCGGCCAGGACGGCCAGCGCTGAGGTGGCGGAGAGGGAGAACTCAGAAGCCCAGGGTGTTGTCACCGTTGCGGCCCCAGACGACCATCGCGATCGAGAACGTGAAGATGGCGGCCAGGGAGGCCCATCCGAGGGTGATCAACATCGACGGGTGCCGCAGATCGCTCTGCGGGGAAACACGGCGCCGATGTTACCTAGGCTGCCTGCCCATGCCGCCGGGAATGTCATGGTCCTGTCTCCCTCTGTCATTCCAGCGTCCCCCTCGGCCAGCGGGCCTGGCGGCGCGGGCGGCATCGTCGCCTCCAGCTCCAGCCCCTCGGCGGTGCAGGAGCGGCAACGGCTGCGACAGCCCTATCCCAACTATCGGGTCATCGTCCTCGACGACGCGATCAACACCTTCCAGCACGTGGTCGACTGCCTGGTCCGTCACCTGCCCGGCATGCAGCCGGACCGGGCCTGGGAGCTGGCCCATCGCATCGACCGCGAGGGATCGGCGGTGGTCTGGCGGGGCCCCCAGGAGCAGGCGGAGCTCTATCACCAGCTGCTGGGGGCCGAGGGGCTGACGATGGCACCGCTCGAGCGGGACTGACGACACGCCCTATCCCCCGTACAGCCACCGCCATGGGACGCCTGGTGATCACCCACAGCACCTATGTCGAGGGGCTGATTCCGCTGCTGCGCCAGCTGGTGGAGCGGCCCGGCATCGACACGATCACCCCGGCGGTGATCTCACGGGTGCGCGGCCGCTGCCCAGGCCTGCGCCTGCGGGTCTCAACACCGATCACCGGCGGCCACAAGCTGGTGGCCCGGCGCGGCACCAGCGCCCAGGAGGTGTTCGTGACCACCAGCTGGAGCCGCGAGCAACTGCAGCAGGAGCTCGATCGGCTGCACGGGCTGGCCTGAGACCGGAACAGAGCACCGCGCCGCAGGTCGCGATCGGCCTCAGAGCGACAGCAGCGAGCGCGGAGACTCCCGCTGGTAGGTCGCCTGGGCGCGGAACCAGGCCCAGGCGCCCCCCTGGCGGAACCAGGATTCACCGCTCACCGGCTCCAGCAGTTCCGGCTCCAGCTGCCAGTGGTCGCGCAGGTAGCGGCGGTAAGCCTCGGCCGTCAGAGCCTCCCCATGCCAGTGCACCAGTGCGAAGCGTTCGGCATGCACCGTCAGCAGGGTGCCGTCCTCGTTCTCCTCGATCCGCTCCTCGAGCAGGAAGGTGCGGAAGGTGGGCGGTTCTCCCCCTTCCAGGCAGTACTTGCGCAGATAGAGCTGGCGGGCGCGGGGAAACAGGGGCCCCGGCGCCCGGCGCAACAGCTGCACGACGCTGTCCTGGAACCGCTCGGCCATGGCACCTCCCGCATCGCCGCTCCCGGGCCAGGGCCGCCGCGGGATGGCAGGTCGTCCCCATCGTGCCGCCCCCGCGGGGATGGGGTCCAGAGCATCAGCCTGCTGCCAGCGGCACCCTGCCTGGGGCAACGGCACCGACCCTTCTGCTGTCACGGGCCCCGGCTGGGAGCGCTGCGGCGCCATGCTGGCCGGCAGGCCTGTTCCCCCTCCCCTCCGGTGTCCGATCGCCCCGCCCCCGTGGCCCCGGCCCACGCCCGTCTGCGCGAGCACCTGCATCAGACGCGGCTGCTCGGTTCGATCAGCAGCGCCCTCTACTACGACCAGAACACGGTGATGCCGGCTGCAGGTGCCGCCTGGCGGGGGGAACAGCTGGCGCTGCTGGCCGGGCAGCTGCATGAGCGCCAGAGCAGCACCGCCTACGCCGAACTGGTGGCGGCAGCGGCAGCGGAACTGCCGGCCGAGGCGCCCCCCCAGCAGCGCCGCAACCTGGAGCTGCTGCGCCTGGAGCTGGAGCGGCAGCGTTGTCTCGATCCAGCCCTGGTCACGGCCCTGGCCCGGGTCCAGTCGCGCGGCAATGCGGTGTGGCAGAACGCCCGCGCCCGCGATGACTTCGCCGCCTTCGCGCCGGCCCTGGCCGAGCTGATCCAGCTGCGGCGGGACCAGGCCAGCCAGCTGGCGGCAGCCGAACCGGTGCCCCGCAGCCCCTGGGAGATCCTGGCCCAGCCGTTTGAACCCGAGATCAGCAAAACGCGGCTGGAAGCCCTGTTCGCCCCCCTCAAGGCCGAGCTGCCCCCCCTGCTGGAGCAGGTGATCGCCCACGCTCCAGCCGCCCCGGCCGAGCCCGTCCGTCTCCCCGAGAGCCTGCAGGAGCAGCTGTGCAGCGATCTGCTCGACAGCTGGGGCTACGACCCTGCGCAATGCCAGCGCGCCCGCTCAGCGCACCCCTTCTCCTGCACCGTCGGTCCCCGCGACTTCCGCATCACCACCCGGGTGGTGCCGGGGCAGCCCTTCTCCGCCTTCCTGGCCACCGCCCATGAATGGGGCCACTCGCTGTATGAGCAGGGCCTGCCCCGCGGCGATGACCACTGGTTTCCCTGGCCCCTGGGGGAAGCCACCTCGATGGGGGTGCATGAATCCCAGTCACTCTTCTGGGAGTGCCGCGTCGCCCGCAGCCGCGCCTTCGCCGAACGCTGGTATCCCCGCTTCTGCCTCGGCCTGGGTGCCGATCCCTGGGGAGATGCGCTCGGCTTCTGGCGCGGCCTCAATCCGCTGCGGCCCGGGTTGATCCGGGTGGAGGCCGATGAACTCAGCTACGGGCTGCACATCGTGCTCCGCTACGAACTGGAGCTGGCCCTGCTCGAGCAGGAGATGCCGGTGCAGGACCTGCCGCAGCACTGGAACCGCCGCATGCAGGAGCTGCTCGGCCTCCGCCCGGCCAGCGATCGCGAGGGCTGCCTGCAGGAC
This sequence comes from Cyanobium sp., assembly GCA_046075505.1. GTDB lineage: Bacteria > Cyanobacteriota > Cyanobacteriia > PCC-6307 > Cyanobiaceae > Cyanobium. The sequence continues at coordinate 44,307 of JBJTQH010000133.1, forward strand.
ATCCACTGGGCCGAGGGGCTGATGGGTTATTTCCCCTCCTATGCCCTCGGGCACCTGATCAGCGCCCAGCTGTCGGAGGCGATGGAACGGCAGCTCGGATCCCTGGAGGCCCTGATCGCCGCCGGGCAGGAGCGACAGCTGCAGGACTGGCTGGCCCAGCACGTCTGGCCCCTGGGCCGCTCGGTCAACGGCGAGGAACTGGTGCAGCAGGTGACGGGCCGCCCCCTGGAGGCGCGGCCGTTCCTGGAGCACCTGCGCACCCGGGTGGAGCAGCTGACCCATCCCTGAACAGCCATCCCTGAGCGCGACCCCCTCTCCCTCGGTCAGGGGAGGGATCAGGGCCGCTGCCTACAGTGGCGCCGCCTGTGAGAGACCCATGGCGAACATCGACCACGCCCCCAGCCGCACAATGCTGAACTTGCTGCATGTGCTGCCGGCCTTCGCCGATGAATCGGAGCTGCGTCTGAACGCGATCGTGGAGCTCAATTCCAACACGATCAACAAGTACGAGCTGATCACCGAAACCGGTCACCTCAAGCTGGATCGGGTGGGTTACTCCTCACTCGCCTATCCGTTCGCCTATGGCTGCATTCCCCGCACCTGGGATGAGGATGGCGACCCGCTCGACATCGAGATCGTCGGTGTCACCGAACCGCTGGTGCCCGGCTCGCTGGTGGAAGCGCGCATCATCGGCATCATGAAATTCGATGATGGTGGTGAGGTCGACGACAAGGTGATCGCCGTGCTTGCCGATGACAAGCGCATGGATCACATCACCAGCTACGAGCAACTGGGTGCCCACTGGCTGAAGGAAACCCAGTATTACTGGGAGCACTACAAGGATCTCAAGAAACCCGGCACCTGCCGCGTCAACGGCTTCTTCGACAGCGCCGAAGCGGTGAAGATCATCAAGGAGTGCGAGCAGCGGTACCTCGCCACGATCGACGCCAAGCTGGTGAACTGAAGCGGAGCCCCACCCTTGGCGTGGGGCCAGGCCCATCGGGGCTGCGATCCGGGGGTGGCTGGCAGGGTCCGCCCGCCTGGGCAGCCCCCCTCGCCGATCGCCTCCGGCTTCGATACTCTCCCGGCCAGATCGGTCCCGATGCCCGCGTCCCATCCGGGATCGCGGCGATCCGCCCCGTTTCCCCAGCTCCTGTCTCCTGCCCCACCGCCATGAAGTTGTCTGCAGCGAAGCTGAGCGCCATCCACCGGAGCGCCGCCGCCCGGATCAGAGGCGGTGATCCGCGCTCCGGCGCCGCTGCAGGCGGCCGACAACGCCGCGTCTCCCTGATGGCCGGACCGCTGCTGCTGAGCGCCCTGATCGGGGCCGCCGCTCCCACCGGTCCGGTGCTGGCCCTGGAATCCACCGCCAGCGCAGCCGCGGCCGCCAGCCTCACCCCAGCCACCCCGGCCCCATCACCCACCGGTACCCCGTCGCCAGCGCCTAGCCGGCCACCGGCCGCCAGCACCGCCACGCTCACCAGCACCCGTCAGATCGTGCTGGAGCTGGGCAAGCGCACGATCAGCCTGATCGACGGCGACAAGGTGCTCGGTCGCTGGCCCGTGGCGATCGGGGATCCAGCCACGCCCACTCCGACCGGCAGCTTCCGTGTTCGCAACAAGGTGGTCAATCCGCAATATCAGAGCACCAAGACCGGCAAGAACAATCCCACCATCGGCCCCAACGGCCCTCTCGGTGATCGTTGGATCGGCTTTCACACCAGCGGCATCAACCAGTTCGGCATCCATGGCACCCCGCCGGCCTGGGAGTGGACGGTGAAGCAGCGCGAGGCCGTCTCCTCCGGCTGCGTGCGCATGCTCACGCCCCATGTGCGCGCCCTGTTCGATCAGGTGGAGGTGGGCACCCCGGTGGTGGTCAGACGCTGATCCCTCCTGGTGCATCCGTTCCGGCCGGAAGACTTTCTGCAGATCAGCCGCGGAGGCTGGTAAGGCCTGGGTATTAACCCCTAGGGTCATCCGATCGTTGCCAACGGCGGGCTGCAGCGCCGTCAGAGACATGTTTCACGATCGTGCCCCCATGGTCGATCAGCTCAACAGCACCGCTCTCAAATGGAGTGCCGATGGCGAGCTATCGCCGCTGGATCAGCGGCGCATTCTGCAGCTGCTCTGCCAGGCCGATCCGGTGGCGGAATCGCTGATCGCCGCTCTGCAGGATGGAGATGCCACTGCCGCTCCGCGCCCCCTCAACCCCGTCTGAAAGGCGGTCGAACGCTCTTCTGGCGCCGCCGCCCGCGGTTCAGCCGTCGTTCCGTCGCCGGTGAGAGTCGCTGGTGATCAGTTCAGGCAGCTGGGATGGTGCGCGCATGACACAAGGGAGCACTGAGACGCGCAGCCAGGGCCCTGGCCATGCCATCACGGCTGGCCAGGCCGCGGAAGGCTGCGATCGGCAACCCTGATGGCGGCAGCCCGTGGGGCAGATAGCCCCCGAGACCGGCCTCCACGGCAAACACAGGCACCTGGCGCAGCCCCTGGGGGGTGAGCTGATCCTCGAGCCGATCCAGCCGTGCCTCCAACGGCAACCACACCAGATCACCGCGGCGACAGTCGATCAGACGCACGCTGCTCTCCTGACGTTCCGCCGCCGCCACCAGAGTGCTCTGCAGATCGGCCAGGGTCACCAGCGCCACGGCCGATCCCGCCTCCGCCACGATCAGGCAGTGGCCATGGCCGGCCAGAAGCCGCGCCAGCGCCTCCACCGCCGGCAGCTCCGCCGGCAGGATCGGCGGCAGCACCGGCTCCAGCGCCTCGGTCACGGCTAGCTCCGCCAGCTGCGAACGGCGCCGCTCCTCGCGCAGATCCGGACCGAGCAGCCCGGGATCCTGGAAGCCCAGCCAGCGCTCCACCAATGCAGCGCTGAGGCCGGCGGCGGCCATCAGCGGCAGCACGATGCGGATGTCGCGGGTGAGTTCAAACAGCAGCAGCAGGGCGGTCAGCGGTGCGCGGGCGCTACCGGCCAGTACCGCCGCCATGCCCACCATGGCGTAGGCCGGCGGTTCCGCCACCGGCAGGCCAAGGCCACCATCGCCCAGCAGCTGGCCATAACAACTGCCCAGCACCGCCCCCAGGAACAGCGAGGGGGCAAAGCCACCGCCCACGAAACCGGTGGCGTTGCTGATCGTGGTGGCCAGCAGCTTCAGGCCGATCAACGACACCAGCGTCACCAGCGGAATGCTGCCATCGCGGCCGAGCAGCGCCTCGATCGTGTCGTAGCCCACCCCAAGCACCTGGGGGAACGCCAGGGCCATACCACCAACCGCCGCGCCGCCCAGGGCCGTGGCGACCCCGGGGGGCAGCAGCGCCAGCAGCCGTTGCAGGCGCGGATCCCGGCCAACCGCCATCAGGCTCACCAGCGCCCAGGACATCAGACTGGCCAGCAGGCCAAGACCCAGATACAGAGGCAGCTCCAGAGGCGAGCGCACCTCGTAGGCCGGCAGCCGCAGGATCGGGTCATCCCCCAGGCAGAGCTGGGTGATCAGCGAGGAAGCGATCGCCGCCACCAGCACCGCCCGCAGGCTCGGACGCCCCTGGATGGCGCTGAAACTGCCCTCAAAGGCGAAGAACACCCCTGCGATCGGGGCCTTGAATCCCGCCGCCAGGCCTGCGGCCACCCCGGCGGCCACCAGCGCCTTCTGGGACTGGGGCGACAGGCGACCCCGCAGCCCCACCCACAGCCCCAGGTTGGCGCCGCTCTCGACGCTGGGGCCCTCCGGACCGAGGGAGGCACCGCTGCCCAGGCTGAGGGAGGCGGCCACCAGACGCAGCAGCGGCAGGCGCGGCGCCGCCGCCATCGCCCCCTCCGCCATCGCCATCAGGCTCGGCAGTCCCGGACCGATGCTGCCTCCGAGCCAGCGCAACAGCCCCACCGCCAGCCCCCCGAGGGTGGGCACCACCACCACCGGCCAGAGCTCAAGCCAGTCGAAGCTGGCCTGGATCACCTCAAGCGGCGGCGGTTCCGGAGGCGGCGGCGGAGCCGCCAGCAGGCCGATGCGGCCCAGGCCCAGCTGCAGCAGGGCCCGCAGCGGCGTTCCCCGTTCATCCACCAGCGGCGGCAGCTCGATCGCCGGCAGATCCGGGGGGCTCACCGAGCTGGAGGCCCGACCCACCACCAGCAGCCATTCCACGAACGGGCCGTAGAGGAAATTATTGATGAACGCCAGCAGGAAATGAAAGGCGACGATCACCAGACCGGTGAGCGTGCCCACCAGCGCCGCCCAGGCCAGCAGATTCCACTGGAACGGCAGAACGCGGGCCTCCCCTGCCGCCGTGCCGGCAGCCGCCGACGGGGCAGAAACCGCCTCAGGCCTCGGGCCGGACGCTTGCAAAGATCTCCTCCAGAATCTCGCCGGCTCCCTGGGCGCGAAGCTGATGCGCCAGGGCGATGCCGATCGCTTCCGGGTCGTGCTGCGGCCCGCGGGCCTCATCGCGGATCAAGCGCAGGCCATCGAGGCTGGCCACCATGCCGGTGAGCACCAGCTCTGCAGCCTCTCCCTCGCCGTCGAAGCGGGTGTTGACGCCGATCGGCACCTGGCAGCCGCCCTCCAGCTCGCGCAGGAAGGCGCGCTCCGCCAGGCAGCGACGGGCGGTGGGCAGGTGCTCAAGCACCTTGATCTGCTCCAGCACAGCGGCATCCCCCTGGCGGCACTCGATGCCGAGGGCCCCCTGACCGACGGCATGGAGCGAGATCGAGGGATCGATCAGCTCATGGATGCGATCACCCAACCCAAGACGACCCAGGCCGGCAGCGGCCAGGATCAGGCAGTCGAACTCGCCGGAATCGAGCTTCTCGAGGCGGGTGATCACATTGCCGCGCACATCCTTGAAGGTGAGATGGGGGAAGTGATGGCGCAGCTGGGCCAGGCGCCGCAGCGAGCTGGTGCCCACCACCGCACCCTCCGGCAGGGTGGCGAGCGTTTTGTCCCTGTGCTTCTCGTGCACCACCAGCGCATCGGCGGGGTCTTCCCGCTCGGTGATGCAGCCGAGCATCAGACCCTCGGGCAGGTTGGTGGGTAGATCCTTGAGGCTGTGGACGGCGATGTCGGCCTGGTCCACCAGCATCTGCACTTCGAGTTCCTTGGTGAACAGGCCCTTGTCGCCGATCTTGGCCAGGGCGACATCGAGGATCTTGTCCCCCTGGGTGGCCATCGCCTCGATCGTGATCTCCAGGCCGTTGTGGGCCTTGGCGAGCTCATCGCGCACCCAGTGGGTCTGGACCATGGCCAGCTGACTGCGGCGGGAGGCGATGCGCAGAGTGGAGCTGGTCATCGGGGATCGGGGCGGCAGCGGATCTGCCGGGTCACAGCGGACCAGCCTAGGGATCCACCGACGCCTTCCCAGCCGTTCCGGGCTCTGCCGTGACGGTGCGTTGCCATCCCACGCCTCACCGCCGCACCCCGAGGCCAGCCCCTGCATCGCGGCGCCCATGCCCGCCGCCAGGAGCCAGCCTGAACGGGGCCGGGAGGGGAAGCGCTCAGCGCAGCAGGTCCAGGGGCAGAGGCCCCCAGGTGTCCTCCAGGTCGGGCTGCTCGGGATGATGACCGGTGATCAGCAGACCCTCCCCGAGCCCGGCTTCCCGACGCACCCGGAACAGGCCGGTGTGCTGATTGCCCTTCAGGAAGACCGGCATGGCACCCTCCGCCTGATCCGCCGCCTCCTGGCTGGCCTCCGCGGTGCCCTCCTGCTGCAGCGGCGCCCAGCCGAAGCTCTGTTCACAGGCCCGCAGGCAGGCCACGGCCCGCTCCTGATCGGGAGCCATGATCCCGATGGTGAACCACTGGCAGCGCTGCACCGCCGCCTGCAGCTCCTGACGGAGAGCCTGCAGCGCCGCCGGCGTCAGGGACGGGGCAGTGCGCAGCCCCCGCAGCGAAGCCAAGGTGAGGACGGAATCGGAAGCGGGAGAAGACAGGGCGGTCAATGGAGCCAGATCCAGCGAAGCGGCCATCCTGCCCGGCCCGGGAGCAGGAGCGTTGTGGTGGCTCGGGACCGGCAGCCTGGGCGGGCCCCGATCAGGGTCCTGAGGGCGGCTGACGCCAGCAGCTCTGGCAGATGATCAGCCAGGCCAGCCCGACACCGCCGCCGGCGAGCAGATCGGTGGGCCAGTGGGCGCGCACGTAGAGGGTGCTGAGCCACACCAGGGCAATCCAGAGACCGGAACCGATCAGCAAGGGACGCCGCAGGTGCGGATGATGGGCCGCCACGATCACCACCATGGCGCCATAGAAGGCGACGGCGCCGGCGGCATGGCCACTGGGGAAGCTGCGACCGTCGACAGCGAGCAGCTTCTCGTGGGGCCGGGACCGATCGAACAGCGGCTTGAGCAGCACATCCACCAGCACCAGGATGCCGCCGGCGGCCATCACCAGCAGCCCCAGATCACGCCACCAGCGCTTGAACGCGACATAGAGCAGCGAGGCCAGCACCAGAACCCCGGTGACATGCACGCCGCTGACGCGATAGATCTGAACCAGCAGCTCACCGACCGGCCCGCGCAGCAGGCGGCCGAGACCATCGAGAACCCCCTGCTCATCAAACAGAGGCGGCTGCCGATCGATCAACAGCGCCAGAGCGGCCACCAGGGTGAGGCAAGCGGCCAGCAGCAGGCCATCACGGCGGCGGAAAACGGGTCGGATCATGACCGCAGATCCTCGCGCCGCAACCGCCAGAGCTGCTGTTCACCGCGGCGGGCCAGGCGCTGCACCCGCTCGGCGGCGAAGCCCAGCGCCTCGAGGTCGCGGCGATCCCCCAGAAGGCGCACCGACGCACTGGCGGCCGTCAGCCCCAACCGCTCCGGCTGGCTCTGAAGGCGGGAGTCGATGCGACGGCGACCGGAGAGGAACACGGCGGTTTCGCCGCCATAAAACAGCACGCTGTAGCGCTTGGTGCCGATCACCCACAGCGGCTCCGCCGGCCGGGCGGCATCACGGGCCAGACGGGCCAGCTCCCGGATCGGCAGCTGGCGCTCCCGGTCCACCAGAGGGGCGAGCGGGGCGACGACCAGGGCCAGAATCGCCAGAAAGCCGGCCAGATTGGGCAGCCACAGCCAACCGCGAAGCGACGGGCGCAGCAGCAGCAGGGTCGCCGCCGCACTCAGGGCCAGCAGCAGGGTGAGGGTGAGCGGCAGACCGGAGGCCTGCAGAGCCGCCTGGAAGCCCGGATGGGTCGGATCGGTGGCCGCCCAGCGCGGAGCCAGGGCCGCGGCGACCGTGAGCAGGGTGAGAAGCAGGGCCTGGGCGACGCCGGAGGCGAGCAGGGGAGCCCCCGCGGGGGTCGGCAGCGGCGGCAACGGGCGCCACCACAGGGCCACCAGCAGGCTGGCAGCAGGCACAGCGGGCAGGATGTAGCCGGGCAGCTTGGTGGCGGCGGCCGAGAACAGGGCCACGATCACCAGCAGCCACACCAGCAAAAACAGGGGCAGCTCCAGCTCCGGAGCGATGGCCGCCCGCCGCCACTGGCCAGGACGCCAGGCCGGCACCGCCGCGATGGCCGCCGGCAACGCCAGCGACCAGGGCAGCAGCAGCAGCAGCAGCCAGGGCAGATAGAACCACGGCGGCCCGGGGTGGTCGTAGAGCACCGAGGTGAAGCGCTGCACGTTGCTGAAACCCAGGAACCCCCAGAGGAAGGCCTCGCCGTTGACACGGGTGGCAGCGGCGTACCAGGGCAGGGCAACGGCCGCGAACAGGGCCGCCATCGCCAGCAGCGGGCCCGGCTGCCACCAGCGTCGCCACTGGCCGGTGAGGCTGAGAAACACGGCGATCACCAGAGCCGGCAGCACCACCCCCACCGGTCCTTTGGCGAGCACAGCGATGGCGCTGAACAGGGCCAGGCCGACCCGGCCCAGGGGCGCCGCCAGCGGCCGATCGGAACAGCGATGGGCCAGAAGAAAGGAGAACAGCGCCAGGGTGATGGCACTGGAGAGAAACATGTCGGTGGTGGCGAAGCGGCCCCAGCCGATCCAGCCCGGAGTGGTGGCAAGCACGCCGGCGGCCAGCAACGCCCGCCCAAGACGATGGGACGACGGCTCGGCCGCGGCAGGCCAGACCAGCAGCAGCCCGAAGGCCGCCACCACGACACTGCTGGCGGCCAGCGCCACCGGCAGCCGCGCTGCCCACTCCGTGGTGCCGAACAGATGCAGGGAGCCAGCCACCATCCAGTAGCCCCACACCGGGTAGTCGAAGAAGCGCTCGCCGTTCCACCAGGGGGTGATGGCATCGCCCCGCTGCAGCATCTCGCGCGCCACCTCAACAAACAGGGCTTCGGTCTTGTCGGTGAGTCCGAGCCCGCCCAGGCCGTGGAAGAAGGCCAGCCAGCAGAGCAGCACCACGACCGCCAGGGCCACGAGGATCGCTCGGCGGGACCCGATCGGCTGCCCAGCTGCTGCGGGGGCAGGCTGCATGAGGAACTCCGGCGATGACGCAGGGGTCAACCTACGGCTCAGGGGCTGTTCCAGACGAGACGGGACGAGGCGGCGTAGTTCCAGACAAACACCACCACGATGCCGGCCAGCTGCGCCCAGAAGGTGTCACGGGCCACCAGGCTGTAGAAGGCGGAGGCGACCCCCACGTTGGCCAGCACTGGCAGGGAGGCCACCAGCAGGAACTTCAGCAGACCGCGCAGCAGCTCAAGACCCCGCAGGCGCTGGAAGCGGAAGGTGAGGGCATTGTTGATCAGGTAATTAGAGGTGGCTGCCGTCAGGCCAGCGATGGGCAGGGCCATCTCGAAGCGTTGGCGTTCGCTGAGGCCGGCACCCTGGAGATGGACCAACCAGGCCATCAGCAGCTGCGTGACCAGCAGCTGCACGACCACGCCGCTGGCCCCCACCAGGGCAAAGCTGATCGCACGACGGGGCAGCAGCCGCAGGCTCAGGCTGTGCAACAGCGAGATCAGAAAATCCCAGAAGATCGCCAGATCCAGCTTGGAGCTACCGCTGCCGCGGGGCCGGAAGGTGAGCGGCAGTTCAACGACGCGCAGGCGGCCTCGGCTGACCGCCAGCAGCTCATAGAGAAACTTGAACCCATTGACATCCACCGCCCGCAGCAGCGGCAGCACCCGATCGATGCGGACGGCGAAGAAGCCGCTCATGAAATCGGTGAGATGGGCGTAGGAGCGGGGCAGGCTGAAGCGGGCCGCCGCATTGGCCCAGCTGGAGCCCCGCTCGCGGCGACCGCTGAGCCCCAGGATGTCGGCTTCCGGATGGAAGCGGCTGCCCACCACCAGATCCACGTCACTGTGCTGCAGGGTCTGCACGGCCTCAAGCACAGCAGCCGGATCGTGCTGGCCATCGCTGTCCATCACCAGGGCCAGATCGCCGGTGGCATCAAGCAGGCCCTCCTTGATGGCGCTGGCCAGGCCGCAGCGGCCGACACGACGCACCAGGCGAAGACAGGGATGGGCCTGCGCCAGCTGCCGCACCAGCTCGGCGGTGCCGTCGTCAGAATCGTCATCGACCACCAGGATCTCCAGAGCGCCGTGCTGCTGCAACGGCAGCAACTGAGCCAGCAACGGCTCGATGTTGCCCCGTTCATTCCAGGTGGGCAGAACGATCGAAAGCCGCATCGACAGACCAGACGCCGAAAGACTCCGGCGGAGGAGCACCGGATCGGCCGACCGTAGGGCGGCGCGTCCGCCCCCAACAACCGGACCTGGGAGATGCACCAGACGCTGGCAACCCGAGACCGTGAGGCCTCATCGCAGACGAGGGGCAGCCGCTGGAAACGGGAACTGTCGGGAGGCCTGACAGCAAGAATCGCCGACAGCCGCTGAAGCTGTCGGCGCTGAAGGGCCGGCGATGAAGGGGCCGGCGATGGTGAGGGGCCGGAGCTGAACGCCGGCCCGGGAGCCTCACTTGATGTATTCCTTGAGCACGCCGTTGCGATTGGGATGGCGCAGTTTGCGCAGCGCCTTGGCTTCGATCTGGCGGATGCGTTCGCGGGTCACATCAAAGATCTGGCCGATTTCCTCCAGGGTCTTCATGCGGCCATCATCGAGGCCGTAACGCAGACGCAGCACATCGCGCTCGCGCGGGCTGAGAGTGGCCAGCACGCCCTCCAGATCTTCGCGCAGCAGATTCTTGGCGACATCCTGCTCAGGGTTCTCGATGTCGGCTTCGATGAAGTCACCGAGGCGCGAGTCCTCCTCCTTGCCGATCGGGGTTTCCAGGGAGATCGGCAGCTGGGCGCTCTTGGCGATGAAGCGCAGCTTCTCGATCGTCATCTCCATCGACTCGGCGATCTCCTCCTCGGTGGGCTTGCGGCCGAATTCCTGGGAGAGGGTCTTGGTGGTCTTCTTGATCCGCGAGATCGTCTCGTAGAGGTGCACCGGCAGGCGAATCGTGCGGCTCTGATCGGCGATGGCCCGGGTGATCGCCTGCCGGATCCACCAGGTGGCATAGGTGGAGAACTTGTAGCCCTTCTCGTGGTCGAACTTCTCGGCGGCACGGATCAGGCCGAGGCTGCCCTCCTGGATCAGGTCCTGGAAGGAGAGGCCACGGTTCATGTACTTCTTGGCGATCGACACCACAAGGCGCAGGTTGGACTGCACCATCTTTTCCTTGGCGCGGCGGCCGAGCATCAGACGCCGGCGGAACTTGATCAGCGGCATCTCAAACAGAGCCGCCCATTCCTTGATATCGGGGAAATGGCCCTTGTCCGCCTCGAATTCAGCCGCCTTCTCCTCGAGCTCCAGCAGGTCGGCGATCTTGCGAGCCAGCTCGATCTCCTCATCCGGACGCAGCAGGCGGATGCGGCCGATCTCCTGGAGATACACCCGGATCGAATCCTCGGTGTAGACCCCCTTCGGACCCACCTTGATGCTGGCCAGAGCCTTGGCTCCCTTGGCATCGCGGGCGCCGGCCTTGTCCTCGTCGCTCGCCTCGATCGTCGTGCCCTCAGCGGCCGCCAGCAGCGAATCGCCCATGGCCTCCAGATCCTGCAGCTCCTCACCCTTGGCCGCCGGCTTGGCCGCCTTGGAGGTGCGCGGCTTGCTGGTCTTCGCGGCGGCGGGGGCCGCGGCGCTCTTCTCCGCCGTGGTCTTACTGCTCCTGGTGGTCTTGGCGGTGGTGGCCGCCTTGGCGGTTTTGGTGGTAGCCGCCTTGGGGCTCTTGCTGCTCCTGGTGGATTTGGCCGCCGGCTTGGCGGCGGGGGCCTCGGCATCGCTGGCCTTCGCGGCCGCCTTGCGGGTGGTCTTCGGTGCCACGATCGCGCCGTCGGCCGTCACCGTCAGCAGAATCTCCGGCGCGCCGGTGCGGGCACCGGGCACGCTCTTGCCGGCTGCGCTGGCAGGGATGACGGTCTTGGCGGCCTTGGCGGCGACAGAACTCATGGCAGGCGAGGAAAGCGGGGATTTCAGGACTGGACGGGAGCGGCGGCATCAACCCCGACGGGGGATGCCAGGCAGCGATCGAGCAGGGGGATCAGGGCACGGAACGGGAGGCCGGCGGCGAAAGCCCGGCGGACACCCATGAACGGGGAGAGGGCCACAGGGCAGACGCACGAGGGCTGCCTCGGACCGGCAAGGGCGACCGGCAGCGACGAAACGTGGAGCGACGAAACAAGGAAGGATGCAGAGGTGATCCGGAAGGTCTGTGGTCAGGAACGTCCCGACCGGATCACTGGGGGAACGGAGACAGCGCTGTCAGGGGTGGTCGCAGATCCAGGATCGGGAGGGTGGACTCCGCGATGCGCTTTGGTGATCTTCCCGCTGGACGGAACTCTGTCCGGTTCCGACGGCCGCCGTGTGAGCAGGCCCAGTGCTGCCATTCTAGGAATGGGGTGAGACGTTTGCAAGATTGAGCCGCGTCCGATCCGCTCCCCCGATCGCCGCAGCCTCGCCGGGAGCCCCCTTGCCGACGCCCCCCATACCGTCTCCCTGCGGGTGGCCCACCTGGCTGGACGTGTGGCTGGAGGCCGGCCGCGAAGGCATGACCTTCACCTACGCCAATCCCGGCCCGCTGCCGATCGGTGTGGGGGATCTGGTCCAGGTGCGCCTGCAGGGACGCCGCCATATCGGTCTGGTGCGACGGGTGCAGCTGCAGCCGCCCGAGGCCCTCGATCCCGCCCGCATCCTGCCGGTGGAACGCCTGGTGCAGCCGGCAGCGGTCGATCCGGCCTGGCAGAGCCTGATCGACACCGTCGCCGCGAAATATCACACCAGCCGGTTTCGAACCCTGCGCGGCGCCCTGCCGGCCGGCTGGCTGGGCCAGCGGCCGCGCTCCCCTGTCACCAGCCGCCGGATCTGGGAACTGCAGCTGGAGCCGAGCGCCACCGACGCGGCAGCGCACCCCGGCCTGTCCCCCCGCCAGCAGGCCCTGCTCGACCATCTCGCGGCGCACGGGGGCCGTCGGCTGCTGCGGGATCTGGTGGCCAGCGACGGCTTCGGCCGCGGGGTGATCGCCGCGGTCGAGGCGCAGGGCCTGATCCGCCGGCAGGCAGTGGTGGCCGGACCATCGACCGCCGCAGCCACCAGCTCTGCCAGCCCCGCCGCCCCGCCGTCACCGGCCTCACCGGCCTCCACCAGGCAGCTCACAGCGGCCCAGGCGCAGGCGGTGGAAGCGATCGCCGCCGCCGCTCCCGGCAGCGCCCTGCTGCTCTGGGGGGTCACCGGCGCCGGCAAGACGGAGGTGTATCTGCAGGCAGCCGCCCGCGAGATCGCCCAGGGGCGCAGCGTGCTGCTGCTGGCTCCGGAAATCGGCCTGATTCCCCAGCTGCTGGACCGCTGTCGCGACCGTTTCGGTGCTGCGGTGATCGAATACCACAGCGGCATGAGCGACCCCCAGCGCATCGAAACCTGGCGCCTCTGCCTGGCGCATGGCCAGAGCGGTCAGCCACTGCTGGCGGTGGGAACCCGCTCAGCGGTGTTCCTGCCCCTGATGGCCCTGGGGCTGATCGTGCTGGATGAAGAGCACGATGCCTCCTACAAGCAGGATGCACCGATGCCCTGCTACCACGCCCGCGACGTGGCACGGCTGCGGGCCCGACTGAGCGGCGCCCGCCTGCTGCTCGGCAGCGCTACCCCCTGCCTGGAGACCTGGTTGCAGTGCAGCGGCGGCACCGAAGCGGATCAACCCATCCAGCTGCTGCGGCTGCCGGAACGGATCGGCAGCCGGCCGCTGCCACCGGTGCGGCTGGTGGACATGCGCCTGGAACTGGCCGAAGGCCATCGCCGCCTGATCAGCCGACCCTTGATGGAGCGGCTGGCACGGCTGGCAGAGCGGCGGGAGCAGGCGGTGGTGCTGGTGCCCCGCCGGGGCTATCGCGCCTTTCTCAGCTGTCGCAGCTGCGGCACCGTGGTGCTCTGTCCCCACTGTGATGTGGCGCTCACCGTCCATCGCAGCAGGGGCAACAGCGGCGTGCGGGACTGGTTGCGCTGCCACTGGTGCGATCACCGCCAGGAGATCGGCCACGGCTGCAGTCGCTGCGGCTCCAGCGCCTTCCGGCCCTTCGGAGCCGGCACCCAACGGGTGAGTGAACAACTGGAGCAGGAACTGGCCGGACTGCGGCTGCTTCGTTTCGATCAGGACACCACCCGCGGCCGTGACGGCCATCGCCGCCTGCTGGAGCGCTTCGCCGCCGGCGAGGCCGATGTGCTGGTGGGCACCCAGATGCTCGCCAAAGGCATGGATCTGCCACGGGTCACCCTGGCGGCGGTGCTGGCGGCCGATGGCCTGCTGCACCGACCGGATCTGCGCTCGAGCGAAGCGTGCCTGCAGCTGCTGCTGCAACTGGCGGGCCGCGCCGGCCGGGGTGAACTGCCCGGAGAGGTGCTGGTGCAGACCTACAGCCCGGAGCATCCGGTGCTGCGTCATCTGGTGGATGGTCGCTACGAGCGCTTTCTGGAAGAAGAGCTGCATCTGCGCCGTCAGGCCGGCCTGGTGCCCTTCCGCCGCGCCGCTCTGCTGCGCCTGGCCGGACCCTCCGCCAGCGGCACCGCCACGGCTGCCACCACGCTGGTGGAGGCGGTCCGCTCCGCTGTGCAGGAGCAGGGCTGGATCCTGGTGGGGCCGGCACCGGCGCCGGTGGCGCGGGTCGCCGGCCGCTGTCGCTGGCAGGTGCTGCTGCATGGTCCAGCCGGCAGTGCCTTGCCCCTGCCTCCGGAACGGGAGCTGCGGGCGCTGCTGCCCAGGGCGGTGAGCCTCACGATCGATCCCGATCCCCTGGAGCTGTGACCGCCACGCCGCCCGCAGGAGCCGCTGCGGCCCCCGCTCAGGCCGGCAGCTGGGGCAGCCCGAACCCCAGCTGCAGCCGCAGCCGTTGCAGCAGCAGCACCAGCCCCAGGGCAGCGGCGATCAGCACCGCTCCGATCCCGAGCGGGCTCCAGCGCCAGCAGCTGATCACCAGGTGGTTGATCTGACCGGCCTGGAGCGGCCAGATCAGACGGGGCGACTGGCCGCGACGCCCCGGGAACGCCACCGCCGGGCGCGGGGAGGCCTCGCGTACCGCCCGTGCCGACACCGGTGCGAGCTGCAGTTCCAGCCGCAGGGCCGGCAGCGGATCCAGGCCGCGCAGATCGAGATCAAGGCTGAGCCGCTGGCGGACGCCGAGCAGCAGATTGGTCTCCTGCAACCGCAACGCGGGGGGCGGCAGCTCGATCGCGGCCAGGGCCGCCGCCTCCTGCACGCTGAGGCTGAAGGCCTGCAGCACCCGCTCGGCCGGCAGCACCGGTGTGGCCAGCGTCAGACCATCCGGGCCCTCCTGACGCTGAAATGGCACAGGCGCCTGGTGCAGGGTCTGGGCAAAACGCTCCTGCCAGGGGGTGATCCTGCCGCTGCTGCTGTGCAACCCATGGCGGAGCTGCAGGCGACCCGGGCCCGCGAACGTCAGCTCGCTGCGCACCTCCAGGCATCCACCCAGCAGGGACGCCAGCAACAACAGGGCGAGCAGCACACCCACCAGGGCCGCAAAGCCCACCGGAGAGCGCGTCTCACCCACAGGTGGCGGGGGCGGAGCCTCCTGGCGGCGGCGCCGGGGACGGAGGGGATTGGTGCCGGTTCCCTCCAGGGAGAGGCCACTGCCCAGCGGCGGCAGGGTGAGGGACCAGTCGCGGGGCCGGCGCAGGGCCGGTGCCTCCAGCACCATCAGCAGCTCCCGGGCCCGGGCCCGCAGGGTCGGATCACTGCAACCCTGCAGGCTGCGGCAGCAGGCGGTGGCCCGCTCGCTCTCCCCCATCCCCATCAGGGCGGTGGCCATGAGCAGACGCACACCAGCCCCGATCGCACTGACGGGACGGTGCTGCTCGGCCAGGGGCTCGAGCAGTCGCAGGCTCAGTCCGTACTCGCCGCGCTCGATCGCCGTGCGGGCCTGGGCCAGGGTGCTGACCAGGTCGGGATCGAGGATGCCGTCAGCCATCGCCGCCCGTTCGTGCCCTAGCGGGAGCGACTGGTCTGGCTGCCGACCACCATCGTGCCGATGCCGGCATCGGTGAACACTTCCAGCAGCAGGGCATGGGCGACGCGACCATCGACGATGTGGGCCGCCCCCACCCCCTGGGCGAGGGCTCGGATGCAGCATTCGGTCTTGGGGATCATGCCGCCGGCCACCACACCGCTGGCGATCAGCTGCCGCCCCTCGGCCAGGGTGAGCTGACGGATCAGGGAGGCGGGATCGTGGCGGTCCTGCAGGATGCCGGGGGTGTCGGTGAGCAGGATCAGCTTTTCGGCATCGAGAGCCGCGGCCAGTTCACCGGCCACGGTGTCGGCATTGATGTTGTGGGCCTGGCCGACGCTGTCGGGGGCGACGCTGGAGATGACGGGGATGTAGCCGTTGGCGAGCAGCGGTTTCAGCAGCTCGGGATTGACGCTGGCCACCTCGCCCACCAGGCCATGGCTGCCGCCGCCGAGGGTACGGGCCTGCACCAGGGCTCCATCGCTGCCGCACAGCCCAACAGTCCGGCCGCCGAGCCGGTTGAGGCCATTGACGATCTGCTTGTTGACCCGGCCGACCAGCACCATCTCGACCACCTCCATCGTGGCCGGATCGGTGATGCGCAGGCCATCGCGGAACTGGGCCTCCAGTCCGAGCCGGCCCAGCCACTGGTTGATCTCCGGGCCGCCGCCATGCACCACCACCGGCTGCACACCGACGCTGGCCAGCAGCACCAGATCGCGGAACACCGCCTCGCGCAGGTCATCGCGCACCATGGCGGCACCGCCGTATTTGACGACGACACGGCGTCCTGCGAAGCGCTGGATATAGGGCAGGGCCTCGCTGAGGACCGAAACGCGCAGGTTGTCCTGGGCGCTGATGAAGGGATCGGAGCTCAAGGTTCGCCGGCGGCAGAGGAGGGCGCGGAGGGCGCAGAAGGGGAGGCGGCAAGCGGGTCGCTGCCGGCGCGGGGCAGCAGGCTCAGCAGCAACTGGTCTGGGGCTTCACGGACCAGCTCGGCACGCAGTCCCGGCCCGAAGAAACGACCGAGCCGATCCTGCCGTTCCTGCCAGCGCTCGAACGGCACGGCACCGCAGCGGAAGCCCAGGCGCAGGCCGTAGCCACCCTCCACGGCGAGTTCCTCCACCGTGTCCAGCAGAGGGGGCTGGTCCTCATCCCAGAGTTTGAGTGCCTCGAGGGAGGACTCGAGATGGGCCTTCTGGCCATAACGCCAGCGGCAGACATCGGCAAGCAGACGGCGCAGCGGTTCACTGGCGGGCTGGCTACGCAGGGCCTGATGCTGGGAAGCCGGGGTGAGGCGCCGGGCCGGCGGCAGCTCGGACGACTTCAGCGCCAGACCGCCCAGCAGGATCGGAATGCCGTAGAAAATCGTCGGCAGGCTGAGGTTGGCGTTGTCGTTGAGATAGGCGATCGAGCCGACCACCGTCAGGACAGCGCCCGCGATGGTGACCAGAGTGCCGGGGGAGGTCAGGGCTTTCATGCCCCCATCTTCCAGCAGCGGCGTCCGCCCTGCGATCGGTGACGCCACCCCGGGATCGTCCACCACAGCCCGGCCGATCGTCCGCGGCTGCCATGCTGCGGGGGCTTCGCCGGTTGTGCCCTGATGTCTGCCTCCCCCTTTGATCCCCAGGCCGGCCGCGGCGCCGGGGCCCACCAGGGCGACGCGGATCAGAGCAGCCCTGATCCAGCGAGCGATGTGACGCCGAACACGGCCACCCTGATCGCCCAGCTCGATCAGGACCGCCTCTGGTTGCTGCGACAGATCGACAGCGGCCTCTGGCCGGACTGGCGGCTGGATCTGGCCGCCCTGGAACGGGAGCTGGGCCAGCTGCTCGATCAGGCGCGGGACCGGCTGGCCGGCTGAGACCGCGACCGCGCCGCCCGCTCACCGACAGCAGGGCAGCGCGTCAGAGAGCGATCTCAGAGGCAGGCATCAGAACGGGATGTCGTCATCGCCGACCAGATCGTCACTGGGCACCAGCGGTGCGCTGTTCCAGACGGGGGGCGGTGGTGGTGGTGCCATGCGCTGAGCTTGGGGCTCGGCGCTGGCCCGGGCCGGGGCGGCGGCCGCGACAGCCGGGGTGGCGGGCGCCGCCGCTGCCGAAGCGCCTAGGGGATGGAGCCGGGCCAGGGTCAGCTCCGCCTTCTTCTCGCGCACCCCATCGGGCCGGGCGACGCTGTTGATCCGCATGCGACCCTCCAGCACCAATCGCTGGCCGCTCTGCACCCGGTTCTGCAGATCCTGGGCCAGATTGCCCCAGCCCACCACCTTCAACTGGCCCGGCGGATCATCGGGCCGCAGACCGTCGACCTTGACCAGCATCTCGGCGATCGGCGTCTGGTTGTCCTGGGTGTACCGGATCTGGGGAGCCTCGATCACCTCGACTTCCAGCAGGCAGTGGTTCACGCCCCGACGTTCACAGTGGCCCTCCATCCTGAAGCACGCCGGCCCCCCGGGCCAGGGGATGCTGACCGAGCAACCCCACCACCGCCGGCATCCGCCTGACGCCATCTGACGGCCACCATCCCCCAGCCACCATGGTTTCCCTCCCCTCACCGGGCGGCACAGCCCCAGGGCCGATCCAGCCGATCCCGTTGAGGCCGCGGCTCTGGCTGATCGCCGGCACCGGTGAGGGGCCGCCTCTGGCCCGCCGGCTGCTGCAGCGGGGCTGGCGGCTGCGGGTGAGCGTGGTGACAGCGGCCGCGGCCCAGGCCTATGGGGAGCATCCCGCTCTGCAGATCCGCATCGGTGCCCTCGGCCGCAGCACAGGCGATGACGGCAGCACCGCCCTGCAAGACACCCTGGAGGCAGCCTGCCGCCAGCACGACCCATTCCACTGGGTGGTGGATGCCAGCCATCCGTTCGCCGTGCGGATCAGCGCGGCCCTGGCCCGGGTCTGCCAGGCCCGGCAACAGCCCCTGCTGCGGCTGCAGCGCCCCCTGCTGCCCAGCGGCCGGGCCCGACTGCTGAGCAGCATCGGCGAGCTGGGCTACTGCTGCCGTCCCGGCGAGGCACTGTTGCTGGCGATCGGAGCCCGTCACCTGGGTGAAGCGATCGCCGCCTGTCCCCAGGCGCGCCACCACGGCCGGGTTCTGCCCTACCCGACGGCCCTGCGGCAGGCCCTGGCGGCCGGTCTGAGGGGCGATCGGCTCGCCTGTCTGCGGCCCGGCACCATGGCGGAACCGATCGAAGCGGCCCTGTGCCGGCGCTGGGGCATCGAGACCGTGCTCACCCGCCAGTCGGGCGGCGAGAGCGAGGCCCGCTGGCACCGCCACTGCCAGGCCCTGAATCTGCGCCTGCTGCTGTTGCGCCGGCCTGAGGAACCACCGGGGGTGACCCTGCTGCCGATGGATGCCCTGCTCGATCAGCTCGGCACCCCCTGAAGCGACGCCAGGCGGTGCTCCGGCGCCAGCTCTCCCTGTTCCCTCCGGCGGGTGGACGTTCAGCCCAGGTGGCGGGCCACCAGGTCGCTCAGGCATACCTGCGGGCGAGGCCC
The DNA here is from genome assembly GCA_046075505.1 of Cyanobium sp. Taxonomy (GTDB): domain Bacteria; phylum Cyanobacteriota; class Cyanobacteriia; order PCC-6307; family Cyanobiaceae; genus Cyanobium. Next base: position 63,196 of record JBJTQH010000133.1, read on the forward strand.
CAGCTGGGTGACCACCTGCCCGGCGCAGAGGGAACCGAGCCGGCCGCAGCGCTCCAGGCTCTCGCCGCGGGTGTAGGCGTGCAGGAAACCGGCGGCATAAAGATCGCCGGCACCGGTGGTGTCCACCAGCTCCCCGAGCCGCACCGGAGCGACCGGGATCGTCTGCTCACCGCTGAGCACCAGGGAGCCCTTCTCACTGCGGGTGAGGGCGGCGATGCGGCAGCGGCCGCGCACCTGCTCCACCGCCTGCTCGAAACTGCCCGCCTCATAGAGCGAGGTGATCTCCAGCTCGTTGGCGAACAGCAGGTCCACGTGGCCATCGACCAGCTCCTGAAAGCTGCTGCGGTGCCGATCGACGCAGAAGGCATCGGAGAGCGACAGGGCCACCTGGCCGCCATGGCGGCGGGCCACTGCGGCGGCGGCCAGAAAGGCCGCCTTGGCCTCTTCGCTGTCCCAGAGGTAGCCCTCCAGGTAGAGCACGCGAGCGCGGGCCACCAGATCGAGATCAAGGTCGGCCGGATCGAGGGTGACCGAGGCGCCCAGATAGGTGCACATCGTGCGCTGGGCATCGGGGGTGACCAGGATCAGGCAGCGGGCGGTGGAGGGGCCGCTGCGCACCGGCGGGGTCGTGAAGGTCGCCCCCACGGCCCGGATGTCGTGGCTGAAGATCGCGCCGAGCTGGTCATCGCGGACCCGGCCGATGAATGCTGCCTGCCCCCCCAGCTGGGCGATGCCGGCCAGGGTGTTGGCGGCCGAGCCACCGGAGGTCTCCAGACCGGGCCCGACGGCGGCGTAGAGCCGCTCCGCCTGCTGCTCATCCACCAGGGCCATGGTGCCCTTGACCAGTCCATGGGCCTCCAGGAAGGCGTCATCGGCCTGCACGAGCACATCAACGATGGCGTTGCCGATGCCGACGACATCGAAGGCCTTGCTGTCAGGGGTGCGGTCAGAAGTGCTGTCTGGGGTCATGGTTCGGCGATGGGGAGGAGAGGGTGGCCGGAAGCTCAGGGGCCCTTCAGCCGACTCGGGCAGGGATCGCGCAGCCTGACCAGGGAACCGACGCCGTCCTGCGTCCACGTACAGGGCTCCGCCACCACGAGCGCCGCAGAGGTGCTGCGGCATCCCAGGCTGCTGGGTGCCGCGCACCACAGGCAGAAGGTGCAGGCCCGCCCGGAGGGCATCGGCGCCGGCGTCAGACGCTCAGCAGCGCCCGCTTGGGACCATGAATCGGATCTTCGACCACGATCGTCTGATCGCGCTGGGCACCGAGAGAGACGATCGCGATCGGCACCCCCATCAGCTCCGCCAGGAAGCGCAGGTAGGAACGGGCGGTGGCGGGAAGATCCTCCAGCTGGCGGCAATCGGCCGTGGAGCACTGCCAGCCGGGCAGGGTTTCGAAGATCGGCTGGCAGCGGGCGAAATCCTCGGCGCTGCTGGGGAAGTGCTCGATCCGCTCGCCATCGAGCTCGTAGGCGACGCACACCTGGATGCTGTCGAGTTCATCGAGCACATCCAGCTTGGTGATCGCCAGGCAGTCGAGGCCGTTCACCTGCACGGCATAGCGACCGATCACGCCATCGAACCAGCCGCAGCGGCGGCGGCGACCGGTGGTGGTCCCGAACTCACCGCCACGGTCGCAGAGGTGGTCATTGAGGCTGCCCTCCAGCTCGGTGGGGAAGGGGCCTTCCCCGACACGGGTGGTGTAGGCCTTGGCCACACCGATCACCCGGTCGATCAGGGTGGGGCCGACGCCGGCGCCGATGCAGGCGCCACCACTGACCGGATTGGAGGAGGTGACGTAGGGATAGGTGCCGTGGTCGAGATCGAGCAGGGTGCCCTGGGCCCCCTCGAACAGGATGTTCTTGCGGGCGCGGGCCGCCTCGTGGATCGTGCGGGTGCAATCGACCACGTGGGGAGCCAGGCGCTGGCCGTACGCGGCATATTCAGCAATCACCGCCTCCGGATCGAGGGGCTCGATGCCGTAGACGCGGCTGAGCAGCACGTTCTTCTCGGCCAGAGGAGCCAGCAGCCGATCGCGCAGCCGCTGTTCGCTGAGCAGATCGAGCACGCGGATGCCGTTGCGCTCCGACTTGTCGGCATAGGTGGGGCCGATGCCGCGACCGGTGGTGCCGATGCGGCGGTCGCCGCGACGCTGCTCCATCGCCTGATCCAGCAGGCGGTGATAGGGCATCGTGACGTGGGCGGTAGAGGCCACCTTGAGCCCGGAGACATCGATGCCGTAGCCGAGCAGCATGTCGAGCTCGCCCAGCATCACCTTCGGGTCGATGACGGTGCCGGAGCCGATCAGGCAGGTGGTGTCGGCGTAGAGGATGCCCGAGGGGATCAGATGCAGCTTCAGCACCCGGTCGTTGACCACAATCGTGTGGCCGGCATTGACTCCGCCCTGATAGCGGACCACGACATCGGCGGAGCGGCTCAGAAGATCGGTGATCTTTCCCTTCCCCTCGTCACCCCATTGCGCACCGATGACGACGACGTTGGCCAAGGACGCAGCGGCCCGCAGCCGCTTCTGAGCAGACGGCGTGAGCCTCTCAGATCGGGGGGGGTTCCGTCAAAGACCCCCCATGCTCTGCAACGGACCCAGAGGTCAGGCCTCAGGCGCCGCGGTTGGCGCTGTTCTCGGCCTTGCGCAGCTCCTTCTCCAGGCGGGTGCGCAGGGCATCCGGCAACGGCCGGTTGGCATAGGCGCTGTAGTGACCGGCGAGGGAATTCAGGGCCGTCTGCATGGTGGTGAACGAGGGCAGGCCGTTCACATCGTTGCGGGGCCGGTAGCGGGCGATGTAGTCGTTGATCAGGGCGCGGGCCTCGGTCTCAGCCGCCTGGTGGCCGGGATCGTCCTGGGGGATGGCGATCGTGCTCAGCAGGCTCTGCGCCACCTGCACGGTGTCGTCGACGTAGTTGCCGCTGAGCCGGCCGGCGCTGCTGCAGCCACTCAGCACCAGGCTGAGGCAGAGCGCCAGGCAGAGGCAGCTGCTCAGCAGGGAGCGAAGCAGCCGTGTGCCCGGCAGAGGCGGGCATGGCACGGACCGGCTCAGGGAAGCGGGCATGGAGTTCCTGCGTTTGGCGGATCCTAGGTCGATCGTTCCGGACGCTCCCGCCGGCCCGCCTCAGCCGATCTCCGCGGCCAGGGCAGCCAGCAGGGCGCCGGCCTCCAGCTCGATGCGCCGACCATCGGCCCGTCGCACCAGCTCCACCTGGCCCGAGGCGGCACCGCGGCCCACCACCACCCGCCAGGGGATGCCGATCAGATCGACATCCTTGAACTTCACCCCGGCCCGCTCAGCCCGGTCATCGAGCAGCGTTTCGTGGCCGGCGGCCTGCAACTCCCCGTAGAGCCGCTCCGCCAGCGCCACCTGCTGGGGGTCCTGGGTGTTAGCGATCACCACGATCACGGCGTAAGGGGCGATCGCCAGAGGCCAGCGGATGCCGTCGCCATCGTGATGCTGCTCCACCGCCGCCTGGGCCAGCCGGGAGACCCCGATGCCGTAACAGCCCATCCAGAGCGGCTCCTCCACCCCCTGCTCATTGGTGAAGCGAGCCTCCAGGGCCTGGGAATACTTGCGGCCGAGCTGAAAGATGTGGCCCACCTCGATGCCGCGGGCCGCCTCCAGGTGCTGCTTGGGATCGTGGCAGCAGCGATCCCCTGGCTGGGCGGCCCGCAGGTCCACGATCGCCTCGGGGGACGGAGGGCAGCCCAGTGCGGCCCAGCTGACACCAACCCGATGGCCATCGATCTGATTGGCGCCGCACACAAAGGCCTCCAGGGCGGCAGCGGTGGGATCCGTCAGCCGCAGAAAGGCGCTCTGCAGGTGAGGGCCAGCGGCGCGGCCCTGACCGCGGGCGGCAGCAGCATCGATGGGGTCGGGGTCGGGCAGATCGGGGCCCAGGTAGCCCAGGGGCAGCGCCGCCACATCGAGCGGCAGTCCCTCGCTGCGCACCAGCTCGACCGTGAGCGGATCGACGCCGAGCAGGGCGCCATGGCTGTCGCCCAGACGCGCGGAGAGGGCATTGGCAAGCTTGACCTCGTTCAGCTCCTGATCACCCCGCAGGCTGACCAGCACCGGCCGGCGCAGGCCATCGGCGAAACGGGCCAGCAGCAACAGCACCTTCACCACCTGGGTGGGATCGAACCCATGGGCCTGGCAAAGCGTGGTGATCGAGCTCTGGCCGGGGGTGGCCAGCCACTCGCCCCGGCCGCCCTGGCGCAGGCCACCGGCCAGGGGAACCGCCTCGGCTGGCAGGGACACCGCCCGCTCCTGGTTGGCGGCATAGCGACCATCGCCGCTGGTGAGGATCAGATCCTCGCCGGCCTCAGCCGTGACCATGAACTCCTGACTGGCGGAACCGCCGATGGCACCGCTGTCGGCTTCCACCGCCACGGCCCTGAGGCCACAGCGCGCGAAGATGCGGCGATAGGCACCATCCATGGCCACGTAGGTGCGGCGCAGACAATCTTCAGAAGCATGGAAGGAGTAGGCGTCCTTCATGATGAATTCCCGGCCCCGCATCAACCCGAAGCGCGGGCGGATCTCATCGCGGAATTTGGTCTGAATCTGATAGAGATTCACCGGCAACTGGCGGTAGGAGCGCAGCAGGTCCCCCGCCAGGGAGGTGATCACCTCTTCGTGGGTGGGCCCCAGGCCCAGCTCCCTGCCCTGCCGATCCTGCAGGTGGAACATGATTCCCTCGCCGGCGGTGTAACCGGCCCAGCGACCGCTGCGCTGCCAGAGTTCTGCAGGCTGCAGCTGGGGCAGCAGGGTCTCGAGGGCACCGGTGGCATCCAGCTCCTCGCGCACGATGGCGCTGATCTTCTGCAGCACACGCCAGAGCAGGGGCAGATAGGCGTAGATGCCGGACGAGACGCGGCGGATGTAACCCGCTCGCAGCAACAATCGATGCGAGGCGATCTCCGCTTCGGCCGGGTCGTCCCGCAGCGTCACCAGCAGCAGGCGGGACACGCGCATGGCAGCAAGGGAATGAGGAATGGCGGACCCTATCACCGCCTCCGGGGCCTTCCCAGCAACTGTCCGGAGCCATCCTCCCTGGCAGCGCACTTCTGCTACTGTCCGCCCACTTCCCGCTCGTCCCAAGGCTGTCTCATGCTTCCTCCTGCCGCGGCGATCTCCCCTGAAGCGATCGCCTCCATGGCGACGGTCGAATCCTCCGCGGCGGCCCACGACGTGCTTCCCACCGAAGGCGTCCCCGAAGCCGACGCCCTGATCGGGATCGAAGAGGTGCAGAAATCACTGAATCGCTCGCGGGCATCTGTGTACCGCTACACCAACACCGATCCCCGCAATCTCAATCCTCCCTTCAATCCCCGCAAGCTCAACCCTGAGTACCGCAGCGATCAGAAGGAGCCGCTGATGTTCCACCCCGATGAGGTGGCGCGCTTCGCCCGTGATGTGCTGCGCGTCAAGGAGGTCACGGTTGAGGTGCTCAACTCTCCCTCCACCGCCACCCAGCAGCTGCTGACGGCGATCCTGGAGGAACTGCGCGCGATCCGCGCCCAGCTCGAGGGGCTGGATGGAGCGCCGGCGGATCTCAGCCTGCACCGCCATCAGAGCCATTCTCGCCCGGCAGCCTGAACCTGGCCTGACCAGAGCTGAGCTGAGCTGAGCAGACCATCCCACCCCTTCGCTGGCCAACCGCCCTGGCGGTAGCCACTACCGCCGACTACCGGCAAGCCATCATCCGACTCCTGGGCGAAGGGGGCGAAGGGTGATGTCACGATCCAGGCCAGCCTGTGGAACGCCCGGCGATCGGTGAGCCCAGCGACCGGGCGGAAGGCCCCAGCGATCCGGGGCGGATGTGGAACAGCTGACGATTGCCGCTGGCTGCCACGGGGTAATTCCTATACGATTGATGCAGGACGGTTCAGCGAATGCTTCCAATCGGGACTTCCCTTCGGGAATCAGTTCCATGGAGTCTGTCTCCAGCCGCAGGGCGAGATGGCACTTGCACATTTCCTGCCTGCCCGGTTCCACACCGGAGCGGCCGGCTCGACGATCCGCCCCTCCCCCATCGCTCTTCACTGTGAAGCGGTGGTTCGCCCCGGCGACCACCTCCCATGAACCACACCACCACACACTCTCTCTCCCCGTCCTGCCCGAACGGCGCCTCCCCCGCCGGTTCGTTGATGCCGCCGCCGGCGGGCAGCGACGAGGAACCTGACAGTCCGGAGCCACACTCCGACCATCTGAACCGTTCTGTCGCCGCGCAGGTTGCCCAGCCGGAAGACGATTCCCTTGTGGACATCGGCTCGCTGCTCTCGGGAATCACCCTCGCTTTCCTGGCCGTGCTGGTGCCCCTGGCGGCCGTCGTGGCCGATCCGGCCCGCCCTGCCCTGCTCTCTCCGGCCTGGAGAACCAACCTGGCGGGCGATCCCCGTCAGCCGGCGACGCCTCCGCCCCAGGAGCGCCCATCGCTGCTGCGGCAGGTCAGCTGGTGATGGGGCGCGGGCCGACGGCCCCCTAGTCCTGCTGCAGCCTTCAGCCCTGGCGCTGCAACAGAAAACCCTGGAAATCGAGCGCCTGGAACACCGGCGCCGGATCGCTGAATCCAACCGCCGCCGCCAGAGCCGTCAGGCGGGACAGACCGATGGGATGCAGATGGGGACTGAGGCCGGCCAGCGCTTCTGCAGCCCCCTGCACGCCGCTGGCCCGCTGAAAGGCGCTCCAGGCCTCCTCCACCTGCGTCTGCAATGGGGATCGCTCCGGCCGCATCAGATCCACCAGCACCAGCTGGCCGCCGGGTCTGAGACTGCGGGCCAGCGAGGAGAGAAAGGCCAGCTTGCTGCCGTCATCGGCCAGGGACTGCAGCACCAGCACCGACAGCGCCCCATCGAATCCCTCGGGCCGCAGCAGCTCCTCGACGGTGGTGCGGATCCAGTCGATCGGGGGACTGGACGGCGGTGTGGCCAGTGCCTGCAGGCGCTCCTGGGCGGCCGCCAGCATCGCGGCCGAGGGGTCAATAGCGGTGAGATGCCAGTCGGGGCGCTGGCTCCTGGCCTCGAGCAGCTCGGCGCCGGTGCCGCAACCGGCCACCAGGACGGCGGCACCGGGAGCTGCGGCCCGCGGCGAGACGGCCAGCAGGCTGACGGCCAACCGCGCCAGGCTGGCGTAGCCGGGAATCAGCTGCTGAACGATCAGGTCGTAGCCGCCGGGGGCCGTGGCCCCCACCGGTGGGGACTGCGCCGCACAGGGACCGTGGGTCGGGTCTTGGCCGCTGGTGGTCACGGGACCGCAGATGGGGAAGCCCATGCTACGGAGACCCGGGGCCATCCCGATCTTGCCCCCATGCCGCGCCGCCGATCACCACCTCCAGCGCGCCGGGCAGGCGGTCACCCAGCAGGCTCCAGCCAGCTGGCGAGATCGATTCGCTCAGCGGTCCCGCGGAAGGCTGCAGGTGACGTAAGTTGGGCGGCGCCCTCCCCCCTGGATCGACCGTGCCCACCATTCGTTTCGAACGTGAAGGCCAGCAGGTCGGATGCATTGAAGGGGCCAATCTGCGCAAGGCCGCCCTCGATGCGGGCATCAACCCCTACACCGGTCTCAACAACGTCAACAATTGCGGCGGCCTCGGTCAGTGCGGCACCTGCGTTATCGAAGTGCTCGAAGGCGCCCGCAACCTCTCGCCGCGCAGCGACGTCGAAGAGGTCTACCTGGCCGATCGTCCGGCCAGCTATCGCCTGAGCTGCCGCACCACCGTCAACGGTGATGTCACCGTCCGCACCCGTCCGTCCGATGGAGTGGGCAAAGGATCGAACAGCCTGCTCGGTGCGATCAAGTCCCTGGTGGGTCGCTGATTCGACAGCGTTCACCTGTCAGCCACAGGCGGCGACGACCGCTTCCCGGGGGGCCGATGTGGCCCCCTTCCTTGTCTGAACCCATGTCCCCAGCGACCCCATCCACGGCCGCCGGCCTTCGTGTCTACAGCTACGGCGCCTGCAGCACCTGCCGCAAGGCCCTGGCCTGGCTCAGCCAGCATGGCATCGCCGTCGAGATCCTTGACATCACCACGCAGCCGCCCTCCCGCCAGGAGCTGGAGGCGGCCCTGGCCCAGCTGGGGCGAAAACGTCTGTTCAACACCAGCGGTCAGAGCTATCGCACCCTCGGGGCGGCTGTGGTGAAGGCTTACAGCGATACCGAGGCCGTGGCGGCCCTGGCGGCCGACGGCCGTCTGATCAAGCGGCCATTCCTGATCAGCGCCGATGGATCGATGCTCACGGGGTTTCAGCCTCAGGAATGGGAGGCTCTGCTCCTTCCCCAGCCCTGACGGTGAGCAGATCGAGTTCGTCGATCAGCACCTCGATACCGGCTCGGCTGATCTGGCTCATGTAAGTGCGCTTGAACTCCTCCAGAAAGGCGCACAGCAGACGCTGTGACTGTTCCAGGGCCGATCCCTGCTCCAGGGCCTGCGCCAGTTCCTCCCAGAAGCGGTCGATCACCGTCTGCAGCAACTCCAGCTGCTGATCATCACGGCGACCGAGGCGTTCCCCCGTGCTGCGGGTCAGATCGATCAGGCTGTCCACCATGCCGCCGGCCAGCTGGCGGCTGAGCCCCTCCTCCATCTGCAACAGCGGCTGCAGGCGGCGCAGCGGTGGCGCCACCATCGTGGATTGCAGGCTCTGCTGCAAGGCATGACCGAGCACCCCCTGCAGCTCAGGGGCCAGCCTGGGGGCCACCCGCCCAAGCAGCAGCGGCGCCCAGATGCGCAGCAGCTGCACCAGTTCACGGCCTTCACCGCTGACACTCTGATGGCTGCGCAACGCCCGCAGACGGGCCGGCCAGCGACGGGAGCGGATCAGGCCCTGCAGCCCATCGATCAACTGCAGGGCCAGCACCTCGAACAGCTCCACCGCCAGCAGCGCCACCACACCGCGACTGATCACCGCCCGCAGCGGTTCGATGCTGATCAGCCCGCTGCTCTGCAGACGCTCCAGCACCGGCAGCAGCCGCAACCAGCGCCAGAAGGGCAGCAGCAGGGGCAGATCGGTCCAGCGCCGCAGCAGCGCCTGCCCCCAGCTCAGACCGCTCAGCCGGCGCCGCAGGCGGATCAGCCGCAACAGAATGTCGAACGCGAAGACGCTCTGGAACAGCAGCAGGTCGTAACGCCAGAAGTGATCCGTGGGGCGGCCGTTGTCGTCGATCGAACGCCAGTAGTTGGTGGCCACCAGGGGCAGCACCTGCTCCCTCCAGAAGCGGCGCTCCTGACGCCAGTCGAGCTGCGCGATCCGCTCGTGGGACAGCAGGCGGGCGCTGGCCTGCCGGGCTGAATCGAGATCGGCCCGCTGCCGCAGGCGGTTCTTGATCTTCTCCAGCGTTCCGGAAGCACCGGTGGCTTCAAACGGATTGCCATCGATCATCTGCTCGGTGAGCCGCACCTGCTTCTGCAGCAGCTGCCGCACGGCCGGCGGCAGCGGGCGGCCCGGAGCCGCCGCCAGCAGGGCCCGATCGAGCTGGGCGAACTGAGCCCGGTAGGCCTCGGTTTCGCGATGCGGTTCGATCCCCTTGATCGGATCCACCCAGGGCGTGATGTCTGGGATGGCGTGCAGCGGCAGCACCAGCGGCACCGAGGGGATCGGATAGAGGTTCCGCTGCAGCCAGAAGGTCCGCAGCGGCACATAGGTGAGATCGAAGGCCACCCAGGCCAGGTTCACGGCCGCCCAGAGCGCCACGAAGCGATCCCAGCTGCGGCCCAGCCGGCTGCTGCTGAGGGGGAGGGCCCCATGCCAGCGGGGTCGTGCCATCGAAGTCCCGGGCGGCTGCGTGCCTAATCTGCCCCCTGAACCCAGTCCCTGCCGCCCCGTTCCTTGCCCTCTCCGGATCCGCCGCAGCCCTCCTCGCCCGCTCGCGAGCGCTCCGGGCCTCCCGCTCAGGATCACCCACTCGCTGCCGAACCGGCCGAAAGCGCCTGGGCGTTCTGGCGCAGTGTGCTGCTCACCCTGGCGGTGGCCCTGGGGATCCGCCAGTTCCTGCTGGAGGCGCGCTACATCCCCTCAGGCTCGATGCTGCCCGGGCTGCAGATCCAGGATCGTCTGCTGGTGGAGAAGGTGAGCAACCACCTGCGGCCACCGCGACGCGGCGAGATCGTCGTCTTTCATGCGCCCCATCGCTTCGATCCGGTGCTCAGCGCCCAGGGACTGCCCTCACCGCTGCGCTGCCTGGTGGTCAACATTCCGTTGCTAGGCTCCCTGCCCGGTCTGCAGAATCCAGCCTGCGACGCCTTCATCAAGCGGGTCGTGGCCCTGCCCGGTGAGAGGGTGAGCGTCGATCCACGCGGCCGGGTGCGGATCAACGGCCAGGCCCTCGACGAACCCTACGTGCACTCCTTCTGCCCTGTGGACACCCAGGGCAACGGCCCCTGCCGCACGATCGATGCGGTCGTTCCCCGCGGAAGCGTGCTGGTGCTTGGTGACAACCGCGCCAACAGCTGGGATGGTCGCTTCTGGCCGGGGGGACATTTCCTGCCGCGCCGGGAGATCATCGGTCGTGCCTTCTGGCGTTTCCTGCCGCTCAGGAGCTGGGGAAGCCTGGGGCCCACCACCCCTGAGCGCCCCTGAGGCCGCTGGCCACGATCGCGCCGCAGCCCCCTGCCGGCGGCTGGGGATGATTGCGGGCCAGCGAAGGAGGCCGCAGGCCGGCCAGCGGCGCTGCCGGCTGCTGGCCCCGGGGATCGAACAGGATCCAGCGACGGCTGCCGGGCTGCAGCTCCTCCGGCGCGAGACCGAGAAAGGCGGCCGGACCCCAGCACAGGCGCTGCCAGAGCTGATGGGGGGACCAGCGGCGGCCCTGCACCAGTTCCTGCCAGAGCGCCGGCAACACCGCGCCGCCGCCATGACCGGCCACCCCGGCCCGTCGTTGCTCCAGGGTGAGCAGCATCTCCTCGGCATCGAGGGGGCGGTGGTGCACGGCGATCGCGCTGAGCACCCCTCGCTCCAGGGCATCGATCAGGGCTTCGCGATCCCGGGGGCCGCCGAGGGAAGGCTCGACGCGCCAACCGATGGCGGCCGGATCGAGGCCGCTGCTGTCCGCCACCAGATGCCACCAGCACACGGAAGCGGCCGGGGGTGATTCCTGGCACTCCAGCTGGGCCACGGCCTCAGCGGTGGAGACATTCATCAGCCGCAGCGCCGCTCCCGGTCGGGCGGCCTGCAGGGCCAGCAGGGAGGCGAGCGGCAGGGTCTCACTCACCACCGGATCGACCGGCCAACCGGCCCGCAACGCCTCCACCCGCTCACGCACAAAACCCTGCTGGCTGAGGGCCGGATCGCGCGGGGCCAGCAGCACGGGGCGATCCCCCATTTCCGCCAGCAGCAGCCCCCGCTCCAGCAGCGGCAGCGGCAGCAGGGAGGCACCGGCCGCCAGGCCAACGGCACCGGCCCGCAGCAAGGCGTCGTGGTCCGCCAGCCCGTTCTCCGCCTCGCCGCTGCTGAAGCTGCCCCAGAGCAGCAACCGCAACGGCTCCGGCCAACGCAGATCGAGCGCCTCGGGATGGTCCCGGCGCCGCTCGGCCCAGGGCAGCAGGGCGACGGTGCCGTAGCCACCAGCCGCCGCCGCCGCCGCCAGGGAGCTCAGGGTTTCGGCCTGACCGCGGCAGGGATCCTCCAGCACGCTGTGGGGATCGACCAGAGGGGGGGCCAGCCAGCAATGGCGGGCATCGATCACCTGCGTTCCGGCGGCTGCGGCCGCTGCCAGATCCGGATCGGAACCGGCCAGCAGCGGTGGCTCAGCCCTGCCGGCCGACGCGGCTTCCAGATCGCCGAGACGACCCTCCTCAATCCAGACATCCGCCTGGCGCGGCGGCTGCTGCGGTCCCACGAGCAGGTGGACACCGCGGAGCAGGGTGCGTCGTGCCGGGGTCATGGGCGGAGCGGCCGAAGGATTCAGAGAGCTCCGGCGGCGGTGCGATCAAGCACCCCCCCGAGATGGCCGGTGAGATTGAGGCAGGTCACCACCGGATCCCCCTGGGCCCCCTCGGGGTAATCGATGACACTGACGCCGCCGTTCCCCTGCTTGATCGCCCAGATGGCCTCCGGACCAAGGCCGAGCAGGGCGCAGAGGATGGTCTTGTTGACGGCGTCATGGGCCACCACCAGGGCGGTCTCGTCGGAATCGAGGCTGCGGGCGATGCGGCCCCAGGTGTCGAGGGAGCGGTTCCAGACATCGTGGATGGTTTCCCCCTGGGGCATCTGCACCGTGTGGGGCTCGATCTTCCAGGCCTGCAGCAGCTCCGGCCAGCCTGCGGCGATCTCCCGCTCCAGTCGGCCCTCCCAGAGCCCGTGTCCGATCTCCACCAGGCCGGGGGTGCTGGTGAGCGGCACACCGGGGTGGTCGGCCAGGATCCGCTCCGCCGTCTGGCGCGGCCGGGCCATCGCACTGGTGTACGCCCGCTGAATCGAGACGTCGGCCAGAAAGCGGCGGGCGGCATCGGCCTGGGCCAGGCCATTGCTGTTGAGCGGAATATCGATCTGCCCCTGGAAGCGCCCCTCCCGGTTCCAATCGGTTTCGCCGTGGCGCACCAGCAGCAGGCGGGGCCCACCCGCCCGGCGGGGCAGGGGGGCCTCCAGATGGGCGGTGCCGTTGAGCGATTCCAGCTGCACCTGGCGCGGGCCAGCGGCGCTGGCACGGCTGACATTGAGCACCGAGATCGAGGCGTTCTCCAGCCGCAGCTGCCGGAAACCGCTGGCGGGCAGATCAAGCAGGGCCAGCAGCAGACAGCGCAGGATGCCGTTGTGGGCCACCACCAGCACCGTCGCGGTGGCACTGCCCTCAAGGGCGTCGGCGTGGGTTTCGAGAAGGCTGTCGCGGAAGCGGGCCGCCTGCTCCAGCAGCTCGATCACCGGCCGATAGGCCCCACCATCGGGGCGCTGCAGCTCAAGGCTGTGGGGGGCCTGCCGCCAGAGCCGCTCCTGCTCGGGATACCGCTGCTGCACCTCGCTGCGAAGCAGACCGCTCCAGGGGGTGAGGTCGACCTCGAGCAGGCCTGCATCGCTCTGCAGCCGCGGCGGGCGACTGCAGCCTTCCAGAATCAGGGCGGCGGTGTCGCGGGCGCGGCTCAGAGGCGAGGTGTAAGCGGCCTGCAGAGGCACCTCAGCCAGGCTGCGACCGACGGCACGGGCCTGGGCAGCACCCTCGTCGCTGAGACGGGAGAGATCATCCCGCCCCTGGATGCGGTGCTCGCGGTTGAAGCTGCTCAGCCCGTGGCGGACCAGCACGATGCGGAGGGGCACAGACCACGGGCTGCAGGCGATTCCATCGTATGGGGCCCCCCTGCGGGGAGAATCGGGCCTGCTACGCCGTCGAGGGTGAGCGTTTGAGCAGCGGTTCCTCCCCGTCCCCACCCCCGGCCTCCGGTCCGGAGGGCCCTGCCACGCGGGGCTCTGCCGGCCATGCTCCGCCGGCCTGGAAGAGCCTGCTGGCGCTGCTGAGCCTGGTGCTGAGCCTGATGATCTGGCTTGGAGGTCTGCTGGACAGCCTGGAGCGCCCCTTCGTGGGCGATGCGCTCAGCCAGCGCCAGCTGGAACTGACCGCCCTGGCCGCCGAGGCGGTGCCGGAACCCCTGCGCACCAACCTGTTCGGCAGCGCCCCCCGGGCGGAGCTGCAGCGCGAACTGGAACGCCGCAGCCGCGACGGCACCCTGCCCGCTCCGGCGGCGCTGCGGCTGGAGCTGCTGCTGCTCGACGGGAAAGACCGCGCAGCGCAGGCGGCGGCCCTGCAGGAGCTGGAGCGCTCGGTCGACCAGCCGCGCCGACCGCTGCTCGCGGCACTCCGGCAGGGGCAGAGCCTCAGACCGTCCCAGCTCCAGCCGTTGCTGGCCCCCTGGCAGGCGAACACGATGCTCAGCCAGCTGAGCTGCGAACAGCTCGGGGAAGCTTCCGAGCGCTGCCCTGCCGCCCTCTCCTCCCGCCGTCTGCTGCTGCAGTGGCTGGTGGTGAGCCTGCTGCCGCTGCCACTGCTGCTGCTGGGAGTGCTGCTGCTGCTGCGACTGCTGTGGCAGCTCTGGCGGGGCCGGCTACCGACAGCACCACCGCTGCTGGGACCACCTCTGGATGCCGTGGAGGTCACCCTGCTGATCGCCGGCGGCTTCGTCCTGCTGGGGGAGGTGTTGCTGCCGCAGCTGCTGCAGGGCCGGCTGGCCGCCCTGCTGGCCTCCCTGTCCCTGCAGGGTCCGCTGGAGCAGGGGGTGCAGGTGCTGCTCCTCTACTTATTGCTCACCGTGGCGCCGCTGACGATCCTCACCGCGATGCTCACCGGCCGCGGCGCCCCGCCGGCGGGGGGCTGGCTGCAATGGCACTGGCGACCGCTGCCTTCCGCCCTGGCGCGGGCGATCGGCACCGTGCTGATGGTGCTGCCCCTGGTGGCCCTGAGCGGCTGGCTGATCGAGCACCTCTGGCGCGATCCAGGCGGCAGCAATCCGTTGCTGGATCTGGTCCTCACCAGCTCCGACCCCCGCGCCCTGGCCTGTTTCGCCTTCACGGCGGTGGTGCTGGCCCCGCTGTTCGAGGAACTGCTGTTCCGAGGGGTGCTGCTGCCGGTGCTGGCGCGGCGCTGGGGAGCGGCGGTGGCGGTGCTGGCCAGTGCCCTGATCTTCGCGCTGGCCCATCTCAGCCTGAGCGAACTGGCGCCGCTGTTCGTGCTCGGCGTCGGGCTGGGCTGGTTACGGTGGCGCAGTGGCCGACTCGGGGCCTCAGTGCTGATGCACGCCCTCTGGAACGCCCTCACCTTCCTCAATCTGCTCGTGCTGGCCGACTGAGGCGGGGCGACTCCGGAGCCTTCCGGCACCATCTGAGCCGCCCGACCATCTGAGCAGGTTCCCACCGAAGGTTGCCGGGGTCACCACCGGGTGGTTCACTTGCGCAGGTTTCCGGTCTACCCGTGGTCGCCACCCCCGTTCCTGCATCAGAGCGCTCCCAACGCCGCCTGCGCCGCAGCTCCTCGATGCAGCTGCTCGAGGGCGCCCTCTCGGCCCGGCGGGTGGAACGCCAGGCCCCCTGGCTGGCCGGTCTGCACCGGCTGAGCACCGGCGCCCTGGCGGGCCTGGGGCTGACCATGCTGAGTCTCAGCGCCCTCACCCTGCACTGGCAGAATGAATGGGCCCGCAGCTTCCAGGAACTGGAGGCGGCCCGGACCCTGGAGCACCGCATGCAGGAAGCCGCTGCTGTCCTTGAGCAGCACCACATGAGCGCGGTGCGCCGACCGGGCCAGCTGGTACCGACCAGCAGTGAGAACCTGATCCATCTGCAGGAGCCCGCCGCCGCACGCCCCAAATCCGGTCTGCCCCTGCTGGCCGGGATCCAGGTGCGTCGTATGCCGGCGGGCTACTGATGGCACCAGCCTCCAGCCGCCGCCACCCGCCGGGAGGTCCCGGTCGCAGCCGCGGCCGCTCCGCCACCTCCCCCCGAGCGGTGCCGGGGCATCCGCATCGCGTGGTACAGATTCAGCCTCTGTCCACCAATCGGATGCTGGCGGTCTACGGACTGCTGGTGCTGGCACTGACGGGGCTGGCCGGACGGTTGGCCTGGCTGCAGCTGATCGAGGGCGACCGCCTGCAGGCCCGGGCCCGCGAGTTTCAGACCCACAAGGTGCCGCCCCTGCGGCAGCGCCGCACGATCGTCGATCGCACCGGACGGCTGGTGGCTCTCGATGAGGAGCGCTTCACCCTCTGGGCCCACCCGCGCTACTTCAACATGCCGGGCGATCCCCCCCAGAGCGTGCGCAAACCGGCC
This sequence comes from Cyanobium sp., assembly GCA_046075505.1. Classification (GTDB taxonomy): domain Bacteria; phylum Cyanobacteriota; class Cyanobacteriia; order PCC-6307; family Cyanobiaceae; genus Cyanobium. The sequence continues at coordinate 78,947 of JBJTQH010000133.1, forward strand.
GATGTGGTGGAGCGCCTGGCCGCGGTGCTGGCGGTGCCACGCCAGGAGCTGCTCAACACGATCGGCGATCGCCGCAGCGGCGTCAAACTGGTCAGCGGTCTCGATGCCGACACCGCCCAGAGGGTGCAGGAGCTCGGCATCAGCGGCCTGGATCTTGAGGCCTATCCGCAGCGTCTGTATCCGCAGGGCTCGCTGTTTGCCAACGTCGTCGGTTTCCTCAATCTCGAGCGGGTGCCCCAGGCCGGCCTGGAGCAGAGCCGCGACCGCGAACTGAAACGGCAGGAGAGCACCTTCACGATGCGCCGCGGTGCCGATGGCACTCCCCTGCCCGATGGCATCCAGGCGGGTTCGCTCTACGGCGATGATCTGCGCCTGCAGCTCACCCTCGATGCGCGCCTGCAGCAGGTGGCCCAGCAGGCTCTGACGCGGCAGGTGAAGCAATGGAAGGCCAAGCGGGGAGCCGCCTTGGTGATGGATGCCCACACCGGCGAGATGCTCGCCCTGGTGTCCTCGCCCACCTACGACCCGAACCGGTTCTGGAAGTACGACCCCGGGCTATTCCGCGAATGGTCGGTGCAGGACCTCTACGAACCGGGCTCCACCTTCAAACCGATCAACCTGGCCCTGGCGCTGCAGGAGAAGGCGATTCAGGCCGGCGGTCGCGTGCATGACACCGGCCAGCTGACGATCGGGGGCTGGCCGATCTTCAACAACGATCGCAGCGCCTATGGCGTGATCGATTTCCCCACGGTGCTGGCGGTCTCGAGCAACGTCGGCATGGTGCAGGCAATGAGCCAGGTGAAGAGCGATCGCTACTGGAACTGGCTGCACACGATCGGCATCGATGTGATGCCCGACACCGATCTCCCCGGTGCCGTCGCCGGCCAGCTCAAGGCCAGGAAGGAATTCATCACCAGCCCGATTGAACCGGCGGTGGCCTCCTTCGGACAGGGCCTGTCGCTGACGCCGCTCAAGCTGGTGCAGCTGCACGCGATGCTGGCCAACGGCGGGCGGCTGGTCAGTCCCCACATCACCCGCGGCCTGCGCTCCGGCGACGCCCTGGCCGGTGTCAGCAAGGCCCCAGAGGTGCAGCTGCTCAATCCCGCCGTCACTCGCACGGTGGTGGGCTGGATGGAATCCGTGGTGGCCAAGGGAAGCGGCAAAGGCCTGCAGATCCCCGGGTATCGCCTCGGCGGCAAGACCGGCACCGCCCAGAAGGCGCACAACGGCGTCTACATCCCCGGGGCACGCATCACCAGCTTCGTGGCGGTGCTGCCGGTGGAGAACCCCCGCTATGTGGTGCTCGTGGTGGTTGATGAACCCCAGGGCGGCAATGCCTACGGCTCCACCGTGGCGGTGCCCGTGGCACGCCAGATCATTCAGGCCCTGCTGGTGATCGAGAAGATCCCCCCCAGCCGGCCGGTCGCCAGCGTCCGACCGGCGCGGGCAGCCGCCACCCCCCGCCGGGACTGACCCAGCCGTTGCCCTCGCCAGCGCTCCCGAACCGCGCCCCATGGGGCCCGCTGGGGCCGCTTTCCCCTGGCCTGTGGCGTTTCGCTCAAGCGCAGCCTCTGCCCCGCCGGCGGCTGCAACCGGCGCGGCTAGCGTGCCAGCACCGTCTCCATACCTCCCTTCACGAGCCCCAGCCCGATGGCCAATCTGCTCGATCAACTCGCCGCCATGACCGTCGTGGTGGCCGACACCGGTGACATCGACGCCATCCGTCGCTTCACACCGCGCGATGCCACCACCAACCCATCCCTGATCCTGGCGGCGGCCCAGATCCCGGCCTATCAGGAGCTGATCGACCGCTCCCTGCGGGAATCGCGCCAGGCGATCGGATCGGACGCCGGTGCCGATGCGGTGGTGAGCGAAGCGCTTGATGAGATCAGTGTCACCTTCGGCAAGGAGATCCTGCGGATCGTGCCGGGCCGGGTGTCCACCGAAGTGGATGCCAGGCTCAGTTTTGACACCGAGGCGACGGTGGCCAAGGCCCGCAAGCTGATCGGGCTTTATGAGGCGGCCGGCATCGCCCGCGACCGGGTCCTGATCAAGATCGCCTCCACCTGGCAGGGCATCCGGGCCGCCGAGCAGCTGGAAAGGGAAGGCATCCACTGCAATCTCACCCTGTTGTTCGGCTTCGCCCAGGCGGTGGCCTGCGCTGAGGCGGGCGTCACCCTGATCTCGCCATTCGTGGGGCGCATCCTCGACTGGTACAAGAAGAGCACCGGCCGCAAGAGCTATCCCGGTCCGGAAGATCCGGGTGTGATCTCGGTGAGCCGCATCTTCAACTACTACAAAACCCACGGCTACAAGACCGAGGTGATGGGGGCCAGCTTCCGCAACATCGAGGAGATCATCGAGCTGGCCGGTTGCGATCTGCTCACCATCTCGCCGGTGCTGATGGATGAACTGCGCAACAGCGAAGGTGAGCTGCAGCGCCGCCTCAACGCCTTCGACCCCGCCGCCTCTGAAGCCAGGGTGCACCTTGAGCTGGCGGATTTCGAGGCGGAAATGGCGAAGGATGCCATGGCTTCCGAGAAGCTTGATGAAGGCATCCGCGGCTTCAGCAAGGCGATCGAAACGCTCGAAGCCCAGCTGGCCCACCGCCTGGCCGAACTCGAGGGCGGCGCTGCCTTCACCCATGCGGTGCATGAGATCTTCCTGCTCAACGATCTCGATGGCGACGGCTGCATCACCCGCGAGGAGTGGCTGGGCAGCGATGCGGTGTTCGATGCCCTCGACACCGACCGCGACGGCCGCCTCGCACCCGCTGATGTACGCGGTGGCCTGGGGGCGCCGCTGGCGATCGGCCGCTGAGCTCCGCTGCAGCCTTAAACACAGTCCCCTGTGTCCCCCCGGCTCGCCCGGGGGGGCTGTCGTGCTTTTCTCTGTGTTGTTTGCCGCCAATCACCCGTGAATGCTCTGGACACCATGCGTGCCCTTGCCAGCAAGGGCGAAGTGATCGAAATCGCAGCCGGCGGCGTGATCTTCCGGGCCGGTGAACCGGGAGATTGCATGTTCGGGCTGCTGGAAGGCACGGTGGATCTCACCTGGAATGGTGAGCAGGGTCATGAAACGATCCAGGCCGGCGATGTCTTCGGTGCCGGGGCTCTGGTGACACCCGATCACCGCCGTTATGGCATGGCCATCGCGGTCACCCCCTGCCGGCTGCTGGTGATGAACCGCGAGAAGTTTCTGTTCGCGGTGCAGGAATCGCCAATGTTCGCCATCGAACTGCTCGGCTCGATCGACCAGAGGCTGCGCGATCTCAAGAACTGCGTGCGCAACTGAAGCAACCCCGTCTCCTGGGCGGCACGGCCACCGGCCCTGGTGATCCCCGTGCCGGCCCGCCGAACGGCTGCTCCCCGATCAGGAACCCTGAAACAGCAGGCGGCGGATCACCCGCTGGGCGATGTCGCCATAGCCCATCTCTCCGGAGAGGATCTGGGCGATCCGCTGCGGTGCCGTGGGGCGTTTGATCCCCAGCTGATAGCCCACCTTGGGAACCCGATAGAACACGCGAGCGATGCGACGCCCCCAGGCCATCGAATCGCCCCACTCGCTGCGCATGCGACGGCTGTAGGCCGCCGGAGCGTCGCTGTCGCCGGCCAGCCAGCGATCGAGCGCCTCGGCGGCATGGCAACCGCTCAGCAGCGACGGCCGCAGGCCTTCGGCCAGGAAGGGATCACACAGGGAGGCGGCATCACCGGCCACCAGCAGCCCTTCACCACCGGCGCCACGTCCATGCAGAGGGTGATGGCCATCCCAGACCCGCAGCTGGCCGTGGCGTCGCACGCCGGCATCGGGAGCCAGGCCGAGCGAGGGCAACAACGCCGCCAGCACGGCCTCGCTGTCGGCTTCCTGGCGGCCGATGAAAGTACCCACACCGATGCTCCAGCCGCTGCGGCGCGGGAAGGCCCAGCAGAAGCCGTGATGCACCAGGCCGAACTCGAAGCGAGCGGTCTCGGGATCGAGCGGCGCGGTGTCCACCTCCACGGAAACGGTGGCGGCATAGCGGGGGCGCGGTGGCCCGAGGCCATGGCGCGCGGCGAGACTGGAGCCGGAGCCATCGGCCAGCAGCACGGCCCTGGCGCTGAGGCTGCGGCCATCCTGCAGCTGCACCCACCAGCGATCACCCCGGCGCTCGAGGGCCTCCGCCCGGCAGGGCTGGAGCAGGCGGGCACCCGCCTCACAGGCCCGCTGCGCCAGAAAGGCATCGAAACAAGCCCGCTGCACGATCCAGAAGGGGGCTTCCCCGGGCAGTTCCGCCAGCACCGGATCCTCCAGCTCCCAGGTGAAGCGCACCCGCCGGATTACCTGCTCCACCGCCGGTGTCAGATCAAACGGAAACAGGCGCTGCACCGAGGCCGCCATGCCGCCGCCGCAGGGTTTGCCGGCACCGGGAGCGCGCTGCTCCAGCAACAGCACCGAATGGCCGCGGGCGGCCAGGTGAAAGCCGGCGGCGGCTCCTGCCGCCCCGGCACCGATCACGATCACCTCCGCATCCGGCTGCCCTCCAGTCCCCCCTCCGAGCTCCACCGGCACGCTGTTCAGCCCCTGGCCATGAGTGAGGCCATCCTGCCGGTTCAGCCGTGCCTGCTCCGGCCTGAGCCGTCCGGACTGGGCGTTCCAGCCTGACGGTTCAGACCTGGGCCCCGGGAGCAGCCGCCGGCAGAGAGAGAGCCGAAGTGAAAGGCCCCTGCAGCCACCGCAGCGGGGCTGAGGGGCCTGTCTCTCTGGCGCTGGCCAGCTGCACGGGGTTGAGCGGCGACGCCATGCCAGCGATGCAACCTGCCAGCGCTGCAACCTGGCAGCGAATCTCCTGATGGAGCCACTCAGTTCTTGGCGGAAGCCATGTCCATCGGGATGCGGGGCACCGGGAAGTTGTGGCGGGTCAGCACCTCAACAATGACGCGGTTGGTATCGAAGTAGACCTGCCAGTAGTGCTGGTTGTTGGTGTAAGGACGGACCGCCAGGCGAGGACCACGCTCGCTGAACTCCAGGATTTCGACATCGGGATCCATGCCCGGATACTGGTTGGGAATGGCCTTGAGACCCTCTTTGAGCAGGGCGATGGCACGCGGAACATCAGCGCTGTTATCGAGCTGGGCAACGAGCTCAACGCGACGGAAAGGATGAGCCGAGTAATTGATGATCGTATCGCCGAAGAATTTCCCATTCGGCACAATATGACGCACATTATCAAGCGACAGGATCGTGGTGACGAACATGCCGACCTCTTCCACGGTGCCGGTGACGCCACCGCCGCTGACGAAATCACCGATACTGACGGGCCGGAACAGCTGCAGAAACACGCCCGCGGCAAAGTTGCCAAGCATGCCGCTCCAGGCCGCACCGATGGCAACACCAGCACCGGCGAGCAGGGCAGCGAAGCTGGCGGTCTGGATGCCGAAGAAGCCGAGGATGGCGACCGCCAGCACCACACGCAGCAGAGCGCCGAGGATATTGAGCAGGAAGCCGATCAGGGTCGGATCGAGATTGGCCTTGGAAAACGTGCGTCGCAACACCTTCAGGGCCATACGGATCAGCCAGGTGCCGACGATCCAGAGGGCAATCGCCCCCGCCAGTTTGAACAGGAAAGGAACAACAATCGTTGTCAGAACTCCAGGAACAGCCGCCGCTGCCCCCGTGGCAGCGGCGACGGGATCAGCCGGTGAAGCATTGGCCATGAAAACCGGAAATGCAGCGAACCGCGACCAGCCTGTTGACGTGCCAGTGGATTGTCAACGCCTGAGGTGCTGTTGTCACAGGATCCATGGTCTCGGGCCATGCATTTCCTGATCAGCAAACCATTGTTGCGCATTTCAGCAAGACCTGCTAATACCGCCCCAGACCAGACTTCTCGCCAAGGCTCCTCGTTGTTGCCTCCATATCCGTGTTGCCTCCATATCCGCCACAGTGCCACAACCGCCGCGACCACTCGCAAGCCGCAGATTGACTCAGGATTTTCTCAGATTGCATCTTGCTAATAGCCCCAGGGTGTGTTCCTTCTCAGCCAACACCCACCCACCACAGCCCCCCCCTCGGATCGCAGCCCAGATCCGCTCGTGAGTGCAGCCACGAGGACACCTTCACCCTTGGCGCGGCCGTGCCGATTGGGCCTCGACCTCCCATCAGCTCTCAGCCCTGCTCCTGCCGCAATCCCAACGCCAGACAGGCGGCGCTGACAAGCAGCACCAACGTCGACAACACCTGGATCTGGGGCGAGATCTCACGCTGCATCGCGCCGGCGATGTAAAGCGGCAGGGTCACCACCTCACCCGCGGTGAACACACTGATCACATAGTCGTCGAACGAGAGCGAAAACGACAGCAGCGCCGCCGCCAGCAGACCCGGTGCCAGCAAGGGCAGCGTGACGCGCCGGAAGACCTCAAGCGGCCTGGCCCCCAGATCCAGCGCCGCCTCCTCCAGCTGCGGATCCCAGCCCCCCAGCCGCGCCTTCACGGTGAGTGCCGCATAGCTGAGGCAGAACAGGCTGTGGGACAGCAACAGCGTCAACAGGCCGCGCCCGACACCGGCCAGGGCGAACAGATGCAGCAGGCTCGCCGCCAGCACGATCTCCGGATTCGTGAGCGGCAGCACCAGCAGCAACCCGATCCAGCGCTGCGCCCCGAGGCGGAACCGGGCCAGGGCCAGCGCCATCAGGGCGCCGAGCACGGTGGCGATCGCCGCCGCCGCCAGGGCCAGGGCCACGCTGGTGGCGAAGGCCCGGCTGAGGGCCCCATCGCGCAGCGGATGCAACCAGTGCTCCAGCGTGAAGCCCTGCCACTGCAGGTTGAAGCGACCGCGGGGCGCATTGAAGCTGAACAGCACCGTCACCAGCACCGGCGCGTACAGCAGCCCATAGGTGAGGGTGGTGATCAGCCGCAGCAGCCATTCAGCCGCTCGGAACCGCCCCCCGTCCGCCGGCTGCGGCTGCCCGCCAGCGGCCCGCTCCGGCCCATGCGTCTCGCTCATGGCAGGGGGAGCTCCTCCAGGGCGCCCCGGCGCAGCTGGGGCCACACCGCTGCGGTGATCAGAACCATCAGCAGCAGGGTGAGGGCGGCGGCATGGGGCGCCTGATGCTGCACCAGCAGCAGGGTTTCGATCGTGTTGGCGATCATCGTGTCGTTCGGGCCGCCCAGAAAGCGGGGATTCACCACATCGCCTGCCGCCGGTATCAGGCTGAGCAGCACCCCCGAAATCACCCCCGGCCGGGTCAGGGGCCACTCCACCCGCCTGAACCGTTGCAGAGCCGTGGCATGCAGATCGGCAGCGGCCTCAAGCAACAGCGGATCGATCCGCTCCATCGCCACCACCAGCGGCAACACCAGAAACGGCAGGGCGTTGTAGGTGAGCCCGCCGATCACCGCCGCCGGCGTGCTCAGCAAGCGGCCCTCCACCAGCACCCCCAGCTGCTGCAGCGGTGTCGTCAGCCCCAGCTGCCGCAGCAGCAGCAACAGCGGACCCTGATCGGCCAGCAGCGTGCTCCAGGCGATCGCCCGGACCAGATAGGAGCTGAAGAAGGGCAGCACCACCAGCGCCAGCAACACCCCTTTCCAGCGGCCACCCCGGAAGCGGATCATCCAGGCGAGCGGATAGGCGATCCACAGGCCCAGCAGCGTGGCGATCGCCGCCAGGCGGAAGGAGCGCAGCAGGATGCCGCCATAGAGAAGCAGCACCTCGGCGTAGGTCTGCAGGCGACCGGTGAACACGGTGTCCAGCCGGAAGCGATCCACCGGCTCGGAGAGGGACAGGGGCACCAGGGCCAGCAGCGGCAGCAGCTGCAACACCAGCAGCCACAGCAGACCCGGCGCCAGCAGCAACCAGGGCAGCCAGCGACGACCGTTGCCGGATCGCCCAGGACGACCGGCCGCGGCCCGGGGCTCAGCCCTGGGTGATGGCGGCGAAGCGGGCATCGAAGCGGGCCTCCTCGGCAGCGCTGAGCGGACCGAAGGTCCGCAGGCGGGCCTCCAGCGCCGCATCGGGGAACATCTGCGGATTCCGGGCCAGCGCAGCGGTGGCCGCCTGGGCCGCCAGGATCTTCTGCACCCCTGCCACCGGGGTGATGTACTGCACGGAGGCCGCGATGCGGGCGGCATGGACCGGGTCGTAGACCCAGTTCAACCAACGGGCCGCAGCGGCGGGATGGCGGGCACCCTTCGGCATCACCATCACATCGGCCCACAGCACCCCGCCCCGCTCCGGCACCAGGAAGCGCAGATCGGGTTGCTCGCTGACCAGCTGGGCAATGTCACCGGACCAGGCCATGCAGGCCGCGAAATTGCCCGCCAGCAGATCCGCCTGGTAGTTGTTGCCGGTGAAGGCGCGGATCTGGCCCTCGCGCCGGGCCGTCTCCAGCCGCTCGAACGCCCGGCGGGCGGCAGCGAAGCTGGGGCGGCTGATGTCCTGGCCATCGTCCAGCATCAACAGCCCCATCGCATCGCGCATTTCGGTGAGGATGCCCACCTTGCCGCGCAGGGCTGGATCAAACAGATCACGGGCGCTGGTCAGTTCGCGGCCGGTGGCCTTGATGTTGTAGGCAATGCCGGCGATACCGGACTGCCAGGGCAACGAATAGCGCTGGCTGGGATCCCAGGAGGGCCGCCGCAGCGCCGGCACCAGGTTGGCGGCGTTGGGGATCCGCTCCAGCGGCAGCGGCTCCAGCCAACCCAGCTCGATCAACCGCCCGGCCAGCCAGTAGGGGGTGACGAACAGATCCGGAGCAATGGGGCGACCGGCGGCCAGATCGGGCCGGATCCTGGCGAAGAAGGCCTGGGAATCATTGATGTCCTCCACATAGCTCACCGCGATGCCGGTCTCGCGCTGAAAGCGCGACAGGCTGCCGGGCACTCCATCCGCATCGGGATCGATGTAGAGCGGGTAATTGGAGATCACCAGCCGGTTGGCCGCCGCGGCCTCTTCCCCCCGCTTGCCGCTCCCACAGGCGGCCAGCAGTGCCGGAGTGGCGATCGCGGCACCAGCCGCCAGGGTGGCGCGGGTCAGGAACGCCCGCCGGGAGCCGGGGCGGCAGGACCGGAGCTGGCTCGGAGGAATCGGCCGGGTCATCGGATCGGATCGCGCAGGGGATGGGTATCGGCCGGATCCCAGTGACACCAGAGCAGACGACCGGCCTCAAGACCCGCCGGCAGGTTATCGGTGCTGGCCAGGGCCAGCAGCGGCTGCTCCCACAGAACGGGCCCGGCGACAGGCGGCTGCAGGAGAACCTCCAGCGTCGGTCCCTGGAAGGTGAGGCTGATCACCCGGGCCTGCACGCCCTGGCGTGGGGGATGCGGCGGCTCCGGACTGAGCCGCAACCGCTCCGGGCGCAGCAGCCGCAGGGAACCATCGCGGTGTCGCAGCAGATTGGCCGCCCCGAGGAAGCTGGCCACGGTGACGGTCTCGGGGCGCTCATACAGCTGCCGCGGCGGCCCGACCTGCTCCAGACGGCCAGCGTGCATCACCGCCAGCCGGTCGCTGAGGGCCAGGGCCTCCTCACGATCGTGGGTGACGAGCAGAAAGGCGATGCCCACCTCCCGCTGGATGCGTTTGAGCTCCTGCTGCATCGCCCGCCGCAGGTTGGGATCGAGGGCCGCCAGCGGTTCATCGAGCAGCAGAGCCGCCGGCGCATTGACCAGGGCCCGCGCCAGGGCCACCCGCTGCTGCTGGCCGCCGGAAAGCTGCCGGGGTCGGCGCCGCGCCAGATCGGAGAGACGCACCACCTCAAGCGCCTCCCCCACCCGGCGCCGGATCTCCGCCGACGGCAGGCGGCAGGAGCGGGGACCGAAGGCGACGTTCTCCCAGACATCGAGATGGGGGAAGAGCGCATAGCTCTGGAACACGGTGTTCACCGGGCGGCGATGGGCCGGTGTCGTCGTCACATCGCGGCCCTGCAGCAGGATGCGGCCGCTGTCGGGGGACTCAAAGCCGGCGATCAGCCGCAGGGTGGTGGTCTTGCCGCAGCCGGAGGCCCCCAGCAGCGCGAAGAACTCGCCGGCGGCGATGCTCAGATCGAGCGCATCCACGGCGCTGACCGTCCCATAGCGGCGCGAGACCTGACAGAGACGGATCACCTCGGCCGCCGACCCGTCCTGGCGGCGGTCATCCAGGCGGCGATCAGTCGTCGTCCGCAACGCTGCCATCGAGCCCATCCTCGCTCTCCTCCCAGGCCGGCGGCCAGGCCAGGTTCACCACCACCGGCGCATGATCGCTGGGCTGGGGCTGACCGCGCTGTGCCTGATCGATCACACAGCCGGTGGCCTGATCCAGCAGCTCGGCATCGAGATAGATGTGATCGATGCGCCAGCCGCGGCCGGTCTCCCAGCCGGCGCTGCGGTAATCCCACCAGCTCCAGTGGCCGCTGGCGGGCTCGAAGGTACGAAACACATCCTGGAGGCGATCGCCGAGGAGGGTCTGCAGCGCCAGTCGCTCCGCCTCGCTGGCCATGATCCCGCCCGACAATCGGGCCGGGTCGTGGATATCGCGATCCTCCGGGGCGATGTTGAAGTCCCCCAGCATCACCAATGGTTCCCCCTGCTGTTCCTGAACCGCCAGATAACGCTGCAGACAGGCCAGCCAGGCGAGCTTGTAGGCGTACTTGTCGCTGCGCAGCGAAGAACCGTTCGGCACATAGAGATCCAGCACCCGCAGCCCGGCGATGCGGGCGCTGATCAGCCGCTTCTGATCGCTGAGATCGAAGGCCTGGGGATCATCGGGCAGCAGCGACGCGAACCCCACCTGCACATCCTCGATCGGCAGGCGGCTGAGGATGGCGACGCCGTTGTAGGTCTTCTGACCGCTGATCGCCACCGCGTAGCCCAGGTCCTGGAAGGGCTGCTGCGGAAACAACGCATCGGCCACCTTGGTCTCCTGGAGGCAGAGCACCTCGGGGCGCTCCCGTTCCAGCCAGCTGCAGACCTGCCCCAGGCGGGTGCGCACGGAATTGACGTTCCAGGTGGCGATCCGCATCGGTGGCATCCCGCTGGTGCTGGGGCAAGGGTGGCAGGGCGATCCTGTCGCCGCACGGGCTGGGGCCGCTGGCGCCGTGATCATCGGCGCCGGAGCTTCGTGGTGAATGCTCCTAACATCCAGCCATTCCATGCCCGCCGGTCCCGGCTCTGCGGTGCTGGCTCTGTCGGTGATCGCTCTGCAGTGAGGGCCCCCTCCCTGCGGAACCGGAGCTGCAGGGGCAGCAGCGGCCCGAACCGCGACGGCCCCTCTCCCATCAGCCGGAGCACCGCCGCAGCCGCCCCCCGTCCCGTCAGCGCCCGATCGGCAACGTCACCGCCGCCCTCCACGCCAGCCCTCCCGTGTCCGCCACCTCCCCATCGGCCACCGCCTGCTCCGCCACCACCACCCGGATCGCCAGGTGCCGGGCCGCCCTGCTGGCGGCTGCCACGCTGCTGTTCCCCGCCACGGCACAGGCCCAGCAGGCCGGTTACGGCCAGACCCTGGGCACAACCCCGATGGAGCGGCAGCTTTATGAGGGCGGCACCGGCAAACCCAGCGGCGGCTCACTGCTCGATTCCACCAATCCGATCGATCTGATGAACCGGATCCGGCGCGGCACAGCGATGGATGCGGCCACACCGCCCGCTTCGGCGATCGATCAGGCCCTGCGTGACCTGGAAGCGCAGGCCGCGCCGGCACCGGCACTAAACGGGACGCTGCCGCGGTCCGCCAGCCCTCAGACCACGGTGACCTCCGCGGGCCAGCCGGCGGCACCGGCCTCCACCCTGCTGACCCCTGGATCCGGGCTGCTGCGCTGAGATCCCGCCAGAGCCCATGGCGCCCACGCCACCTGCAGCCGCTGCCGCCTGAGCGAGTGCGGGGGCCCTCCCCTCAGGGAGCAGCCGATGCCGCCGGAGGCGATCCCGCACCGGCTTCAGCAGCGGGCGGCGACGGCGCCTCAGGGGCCTGAACGGATGGCGCGGGGGAGCGGGTGGATCCGGCGGACTCCGCACCGGCCGCAGAACGCAGGGGCTCCAGGCCCAGACTCGCCGCCAGGCGATCGAGCAGGGGGTCGGGGCGCAGGGGCTCGCGGCTGCGCAGCCGGGCCTGATTCAGGGCGGCGAGCGCACCGCGGCTGTCACCCAGCTGGTGGCGCAACAGCGTCAGCCCGAGCAGGGGACGCTGATCCTCCGCGAAGGTGTCGGCGAGCTGGCGATAGGTGGCCACGGCGGCACGGCTCTGGCCCCGCTTCTGCTGCAGTTCCGCCAACAGCAGGCCGAGCCCCAGGGCATGGGGCTGCAACGGAGGCCCCAGGGCCTTGCGATAGGCAACGCGCACCCGTGCCTCAGCGACACTGCCACGGCCCTGTTCCAGCTGCAGCAGGGTCATCAGCTGCAACGCCTCCAGCTGATCGCTGCGCCGGTTGAGGATCATCCGCAGTTCCCGCTCGGCGCCGGCACGATCCCCCCGGTCGCGCCGCAGCTCAGCGAGCATCAGCCGCAGCGCCCAGCGATCCGGTTCGCGATCGGCCAGCGGTTCCAGCAGGGCGATCGCCTGCTGCTGACGATCGAGGGCGATCAACAGCTCCAGCAGGCGCTGCTGCTCGGCGGGGCTGGCCTGGCCGCGATCAAACCGGCGACGCAGATCGCGCACCTCCCGCTCCAGCCGGGCACTGCGGACCTGGCCAGGGGCCTGGGCCTGCTGCTGCTGCCGACCCAGCCACCAGCCGGCTCCGGCGGCCCCCAGCAGCAGGGTCACCCCCAGCAGCACCGGCCACGCTCCGCGACGCCTTGGAGTTGATGCCGCCATCCGCTGTGGACTGCGTGGAGTACGAGACACGCCCGCTGCGGAGGCTACCGCTGCTGCTGTCTAAATTGGCCGCGCGGCCCGATGCCGTCCCCACCCGCCCCATCCCCTGCCGCGGTCCATGCCGTGGTCAGCCCGGAGGTCGGCCGTTCGAGCCCGGCTCGGCGGTTCCGCTCCGTGCGGCGCCACTCCCGCCACCATCCCCGGACCCACGGCCGGTGTACCGGCAGGCGGTCCTGGGTGGGGTCTCCCTGAAGCAGCCCATGCGCCACCACCCCATTTCCCCGGTCACCGAGCCGATGCAGTACCGGGCCATCGGTGTTGTGCGCGGCCGGTATGTCGCCAGCGAGGCCGACCAGCCGAACCGCGGCCTGATCCATACCGCCGATGGCCAGGAGATCGAAGCGGTGGTACTTGGACGCCTGCTCACCCTGATGCAGCGCCATCTCGATCCGGAACAGCCCCACCTGTGGGTCGTCTATCCCCGCATCCGCGAACGCGGCATGCTGCATCTGCAGATGGTGGGCGTCTGGGAACCCAGCACCCTCGATGCCAGCGGCAGTGCCAGCGAGGAAGATGACCTGCTGCCCGAGGGCGATGACTATTTCTCTGTGCGGGGTGAGCTGATCTACACCCGCCCGGAGAGCGGCGAGCTGGTGATCAAGGTGCGCCAGCAGCCTCGCCCCGATGGCAGCCGGCCGCTGCCGTTCAAGCTGCCGATCCGCGGCGAGATCCCGCTGGAGCATCTGCGCCATTTCGTGGCGCTGGAGCTGCGCCGCCAGGGCCTGGATCTGCAGCTGGAGGCCTTTGAAGTGATCGGCCCGCTCGCCCAGCGCGGCAACCGCGGCGGCAGGCGGCGGCGCCCCGGCGGCGAAGGCAACGCTGCAGACGCCGGTGGTGGCCGTCGCGAGCGCCGGGGCGGATCGACGCCAGGCTCTGCCGGGCCGGAGCATGATCGCGCCGCGGCCAGCTCCGAGGGCCGTCCGGTGACGCGCAGCAAGGCCATCAGTCGTCCCAACCGCTGAGATGGATCCCGTCGCAGCCGGCCTGGCGGTGCTGCTGATCACCCTGGCGGCCGTCTACGGCCCGGCCGTCGGCCTCTCGCCCTGGTGGATCTCCCTGCTGGCGGCTCTCGCCCTCGGTGGACTGAGCCTCGATGCCGCCCGTTACGGCGGTCTCGGCGGTCACCTGCTGGCGGAAGCCCTGCCCGGCGGCCGCCGCCGCCTGCGCCGCATCGCCATCCATGAGGCGGGCCACTGCCTGGTGGCCGAGGCCGAACAGCTGCCGGTGCAGCAGGTGCTGGTGGGATCCCTGGCCTGCCTGCGGGCCGGCCTGCGCTGCAACGGCAGCACCGTGTTCGCCGCCCCGGGCCAGGCACGGCTGCCCCTGGCCGATCTGCGCCGCTGGAGCCGGGTGCTGCAGGCCGGCATGGTGGCCGAAACGATGATCTATGGCGGCCCAGCCCGCGGCGGCGCCGATGACCGCACCCTGCTCGGCCAGCTCTGGGGCCTGTCGGGCCAGGATGTGGACACCGCCCAGCGGGAACAGCGACAGGCGCGCCGGGAGGTGGAACGGCTGCTGCGCCAGGAGCGTCCAGCTCTGGAAGCCCGCGCCGAGCAGCTGCTGGATCAGGCCCCGCGGCTGTCCCATCCCGGCCCATGAGCCTCGCCCTGCTCGACTGCCCCACCGGGCTGGCCGGCAACATGCTGCTGGCGGCCCTGTTTGACCTGGGGCTACCCCTCAGCGCCGTGGAGGATCCCCTGGCGGCCCTCGGCCTGGCCGGTCGCTATCGCCTGATCTGCCAGGAGCGGCGCAGCGGCGGCCTGCGGGGCTTGCATCTGGAGGTGCAGAGCCTGGAAGCGGAACCGCCGCATCGCCACTGGCGCGAGCTGCGGCAGCAGCTGCAGCAGGCCCCCCTGGCGGAGCCGCTGCGCCAGCGGGTGCTGGCGGTGTTCACCCTGCTGGCGGAAGCCGAGGCCACCGTGCACGGCCATGCCCCCGAGGCGGTGCATTTCCACGAGGTGGGGGCCCTTGATGCCCTGGTCGACATCGTCGGTGTCTGCGCCGGGTTGCTGCATTTCCAGGTGGACCGCTTGGTGTGCAGCCCACCACCGGCGGGCCACGGCAGCGTCGCCACCGCCCACGGCCACCTGCCGCTGCCGGCTCCGGCGGTGCTGGAGATCGCCCGACAGTGCGCCATCCCCCTGGCCGGCAGCGCCGGCTTCCCCCCCGGCGAGCTCACCACCCCCACCGGCCTGGCCCTGGCTGCCATCTGGGCAGAGCGGTTCGCACCGGCACCGGCGGCGGTGCCGCAGCGGGTGGGGGTGGGCCTGGGCAGCCGGGAGCTGGATCGTCCCAATCTGCTGCGCCTGACTCTGGCCAGCGCCTGCGATCTCAGCGGCCTGTCCGATGGTGGGGCCCCAGGGCCCTCGGGCGAGGGGACGCCGCGGCAGACGGCCGCCGGCCGCGCGACGCAGCCGTCTCTGGAAACGGTGCTGCTGCAGCAATGCCAGATCGATGACGCCAGCGCTGAGGACCTGGCTGCCCTGGGCGAGGCCCTGCGTCAGGCGGGCGCCCTGGAGGTGTTCAGCCAGCCGCTGTCGATGAAGAAGGGGCGACCCGGCACCCTCGTCTGCGCCCTGGTGCGGCCGGAGCTGGGGACCAGCCTGCGCCAGGTGTGGTGGCGCCACAGCACCACCCTGGGGCTGCGCGAAACCCTGCAGCAGCGCTGGGTGCTGCCCCGCTCCAGCCAGCGGCTGAGCACACCGCTGGGCGAGGTGCGTCTCAAGCGGGCCCTGCTGCCGGGGGGCGGCAGCCGCAGCAAGATCGAACACGACGATCTGATGGCGCTGGCCCGGCGGCATGATCTCCCCCTGGCTGCCGTGCGCCGCCAGGTGGAGCAACACCTGCTGGCAGCCGAGGATCCCTGGGCCAATGATTTCCGGGGCGAGATCCCCCCCGGGACGCCTCCTGGCGCCGCCGGCCTGGAGACCCGCGTGGACGGCGCCCCGAGCGCTGGAGCGACCGAGCCGGCCCAGGCCCCCCAACACCCGCCTTCCCTCTCCTGAATCCGCCTCCATGACCCCGCGGCTCTCCTCCCTGTGGACCCGGATCCAGGCTCCGGCCGGGGCGCTCCTGCGTCTGCCGGCACGCCTGTGGAGGCAATCCCGGAGCGGTGACGCCAGAGGCGACGGCGCACCTGCCGAGAGGGCCGACGCCGGCGTGGCACCGGAAGCGGCAGCGAGCGCCTCAGCCCCCGGCCGCCCCTCAGGAGCCACAGCCTTCAGGCGGCTGCGGGCGGCCCTCTCTCCCAGACCCCGCACCGCAGCGAAGGATGTGCCCGCCGCGCAGGCGACTGCCGCACAGCCCCTCACCGCGGGGCACTCCGGCCCCCCTGGCAGCGCCAGCGGCCGCCGGCGATGGGCCACCGGCCTGCGCCTGCCGCGCCGCCTTGCCCTGCCGGCCCTGCCGGGCGGGCTGCGCCCCTGGATCACCTGCCTCAGCCTCGGCTTTGTGCTGGCGGCCCTGGTGGGCCACGGGCGCCAGCTGCTGCAGCTGAGCCTCGATCGCCAGGGCTGGCTGTGGCTGGCGCTGGCCCTGGGGCTGCAGGCGGTGAGCCTGCTGGTGAACGGCCTGGCCTGGGGGGAGATCCTGCGCTGGCGAGGCCTGCAACCCCGCTGGGATGCCGTGGTGACCCTGTATGTCGGCACCAATCTGCGCAAGTACCTGCCCGGCGGCATCTGGCATCTCGCCTCCCGGGTGCAGGCCCTGCGCGATCCGCAGGCCCCGCTGCGGCAGGGGGCGACCGGCACCGGATCGGCCCTGGTGGTGACGCTGCTCGATCCGCTGCTGGCCGCTGTGGCGGCCCTGGCCCTGGTGCCGCTCGGGGGCTGGCAGAACGGTCTGGCGGTGCTCTGCCTGCTGCCGCTGCTGCTGCTCCATCCCCGCTGGCTGCAGCCGCTGCTGCGGCGCCTGGAGCGGCAGCGGGCCCGCCAGCTGGGCCTGAGTGAGGACCTGGCACAGGAGGAGGGCCCGGCGGCCGCCAGCTCCACCCTGTCCCTGGCGAAGAACCGGCCGGAGGAGGGGGGCTGGCGCTTCCCGCTACTGCCGCTGCTGGCGGAGCTGGCCTTCGTGCTGCTGCGCTTCGCCGGATTTGCCTGCTGCGTGTGGGCCTTTGATCTGCAGGTCAGCCTCGATCTGTGGACCTGGTTGGCCGGCTTTGCCCTGGCCTGGACCGTGGGCCTGGTGGTACCCGGTGCCCCGGGCGGGCTGGGGGTGTTCGAGGCGGTGCTGCTGCTGCGGCTGGCGGTGGCCCTGCCGCAGGCCTCCCTGTTGGCGGTGGCGCTCAGCTACCGGCTGGTGGTGACCCTGGCCGACGTGCTGAGTGCGGTTCTGGTGAGCCTCGATCAACGGCTGGCGGCCGGCACCTCGCCGTCGCCATAGGCTCTAGCGTCCCCACAGCGGCCCGGCACGCGAGGTGATCTCCCCTTCCCCGCCGCTGCCCTCCTCTCCTGGGGTCTCTCCCCAGCCGGAGCGGCCCCATCCGGAGCTGCGCCATGCAGAGCAGCGCCATGACGAGGAGCAGCAGAGCGAGATGCTGCGGGCCAGCCTGCATGGGCGCGGCCAGCGCCTGACGCCGCAGCGCCAGCGGATCCTGGCCCTGTTCGAGGGGCTGGGGGAAGGCAGCCATCTCAGCGCCGAGCAGGTGCATCAGCGACTGCTCGACTCGCCGGCGCGGGTATCGCTGGCGACGGTGTACCGCACGCTGCGGCTGCTCAGCTCGATGGGGCTGCTGCAGGAACTGGAGCTGCCGGAAGGGGGGCGACGCTTCGAGCTGGCGGGCTCCAGCCACCGCGACCATCACCATCTGGTGTGTGTGCGCTGCGGCCGCACCGAGGAATTCGAAAACGCGGCGGTGCTGGCGGCCGGAACGGCAGCGGCCGATGCCCATGGCTTCCGGCTGCTGGAATGCGTGCTCAACCTGCGGGCCCTCTGCCCGGCCTGCCTGGCGGCCGAGCCTCCCCCTGAGCCCGGACCCGGAACGCCATAGCAGCTTCCAACAGCCGCCGGGCCCGGGGCCGGCCAGCGATCCGCCGGCGTGGATCCGCCGGAGAAGCCGTACACCCGGGCACTCGGGCACCCGATACCGCCGGCAACGACCACCCTCGCTGCAGCGGCGGTGGACGCCAACCGCCCCGGGCGAGCGATCAGCGCGACAGGCAGATGCTATTGAGAATCGCTTGCATTACCCCGGTGCCAGCGTGTATGTTGCGAGCCGTTCTCAACTAGTGCGGTGTGGCGGCCCTGTCCTGGCTGCCCTTGCCGCTCCGTGCGCCGATCCAGCGGCGATCTGGATCGCGATCCCGTTCCGACCGTTGCCGTCTCCTGTCCATGAGCTTCCGTCTTCCGCCCCTGCAGTCCGCCACACCGCTGCGCCTGGCCCCCGGCCAGAGCCTGCTGATCGAAACCGGCCGCGGCGAGGCCGCCGGCTGCCTGGAAGTGCTCGAGGGCGTCGCCCGCGTCTTCTGCCCCTGCGAAAACGCCGACGGCATGACCCTGGCCTTTCTCCAGGCCGGTGATCAGCTGCGTTGCGACAGGCTCTGCAGCGAAGGCGTCTGCGTCGAAGCGCTCACCCCCCTGTGCGCCCGCACCGGCATCGAGCCCCGTCAGGAGTCCGGTTTTGATGCGGTCAACGAATGGACCCTGCAGCTGCTGCGCATCCGCCACCTCGGCAGCGCTGAGCAACGGCTGCATGCCCTGCTCTCGCTGCTGGTGGTGCGCCTCGGCCGCCGCTGCGGCTCCTGGTGCGATCTGCCGTTCCGCCTCACCCACGAGCGGATCGCCGAGCTGATCGGCACCACCCGTGTCACCACCACCCGCCTGCTGTCGCGCATCCGCCGCCAGCAGCTGCTCGATGTTCCCAGCGGTCAGTCGGTGCTGCGGCTGGCCCCCTCGCTGGTGGAATCAGCGCCGCTGGCGGCCTGAGCCAGCCCCGGCATCAGGGCCAGGGAGGCGCTCAATCCCAGCAGCAGAATCAGCAAGGCAGGCACCAGCGCCGCCCCCAGCCGCTCATCGCTGGCGTATTGATACACCCGCACCGAGAGGGTGTCGAAATCGAAGGGCCGCAACGCAAAGGTGAGCGGCAGCTCCTTGACGACATCGACAAACACCAGCAGGGCACCGACCAGCAGCGGACCGCGCAGCAAGGGCAGATGCACCCGACGGATCACCTGGGGCCAGCGGCAGCCCAGGCCGGTGGCCGCTTCATCGAGGCTGGGGGGAATCTGTTCCAGGGCCGCATCCAGGCCCCCCTTGCTCACGGCCAGGAAGCGATCGCTGTAACCCCAGATCAGCAAGAACAGCGGACTCAGCTGCCAGGGACCGCCGATCAGCATCAGGGCCAGCGCCAGCACGGTGCCGGGGATGGCATAGCCCATACCGGCCAGAAAGCTGAGGCGCTGCAACAGCGGCTGACGGATCCAGCGCTTGGCGATCGCCAGCAGCAGGGCGACCCCAGCGGTCAGAACCGCAGCCAGCAGACCGAGAGCGAGGCTGCGGCCTCCCATCACCAGCAGCTCCGCCGGTGGATCCTGCTGCAGCTGATCGAGACTGGTGGCCGCCCAGAACAGCGGCACCCCCAGGGCGATCAGCGGCGGCAGCACGGTGAGCAGCAGGGCCAGGGCCGCCCGCGAACCGAGCAGGGGCCAGGCGGGCAGCGCATCACCTCCCTGGCCCATCTGCCAGCGCCGACTGCGGCGACGCAGGGCCCGCTCCGCTCCCACCAGCAGGCTGACGATCAGCAGGGCCACCAGGGCCAGGGCGCCAGCCCCGCGTGGATCACCCTCGTTCTGCCAGCGCTGCAGGATGCCGCTGGACAGGGTGGGCACCCCGAGCAGTTCGACGGCCCCCAGCTCGTTCACCACCTCCATGCCGCTGAGGGCCACGCCGGCCCCGATCGCCGGCAGGGCCATCGGCAGGGCGACGCGGCGGAAACTGCCCCAGGGCCCGACCCCGAGGCTGCGGGCCGCCTCCAGCTGGCGACGGCCGCTGACGGCAAAGCATTCACTGCTCAGCAGAAAAACGTAGGGATAGGTGGTGAGGGTGAGCACGGCGATCGCCCAGCCCAGCCCGTGGATGCGCACCCCACAGCGGGTGCCCAGGTCGATCAGGGTGGCGGCCAGCAGATAGGCCGGCGTGGCCAGGGGCAGCAGCTGGGCGATGCGCAGCCAGCGACGACCGGGGAAGCGGCAGTTGGCAGCGATCCAGCCATTGGCGGTGCCCAGAGCGCCGCCCAGGGTGCCCACCCCGATCAACAGAAACAGGGTGTTGGCCAGCTGCTCACCACCGGCAATACCGAGGCGGAGGGAGCCGGAGCCCGGACCCAGACCAGCGAACAGGGCCAGGGCGCACACCGGCAGCAGGGCCACCACGGACAGCAGCAGCACCGCGACGGTGAGCAGGGAACGCCCGGAGGCGGGTTGGCGGAAGCTGGAGATCACCGGCTCAGATTCGCAGGTGGCCGGACGGCCGGCGCTCAACGCCAGCCGTTGCTTTGCATCAGGGCCACGGCGGCGCGGTTGCGGGCCCCCATCTGTTCGGCGGACACACCATCGGAACGAAACGCTCCAAACCGCTTCAGGATTGGATTATCCCCATAACTCTTCAGCGGGTATTCGTTGTTGGCTTCTGCATAGCCGCGACCGCCGCTGGGGGAGGCCAGAAATTCGAGCAGGCGGGTGGCGGCCTCGCGATTGCGCGAGGCTGTTGTGACGCCGGCACCGCTGATATTGACGTGGGCTGGATTGGGGAAGATCACCTTCAGGCGGCCGGCGAGAGCTTTGTCGGCAGCACCGCTCTCCCCGGAGAGCATGCGGGCCACGTAATAGGTGTTCACCAGAGCGACGCCACAGTCACCCTTGGCCACGGCACGGGCCAGAGGGATATCGGAGGTGAAGAAGGGTTGGCGCACATTGGCCACCATCCCCTGGATCCATGGCCGCGTGGCGGCTTCACCGCGCAGGATCAGCTGTGAAGCCACCAGCGATTGGTTGTAGACGCTCTTGCTGTCTCGCAGGCAGAGTTTGCCGCGCAGGGCCGGGCTGGCCAGATCGGCATAGCTGCGGATCGTGGCCGGATTGACCCGATTCGGGTTGACGATGATCACCCGCACGCGGCGGGTGAGTCCAAACCAGCGGCTCCTGGAATCACGCAGATTGACCGGGACATCCCTGAGCAGACTGGTGGAGCGAATCGGCTGGAACAGACCCATGTCAGCGGCTTTGTCGAGACGGGCCGCATCCACCAGCACCAGCACATCGGCCGGCGATGATTCTCCCTCACTGCGCAGGCGCTCGATCAGGGCATCATCCTTGGCTTCCAGCAGATTGACCTGAATGCCGGTGCGTCGCGTGAATTCGCGGTAGAGATCCTTATCGGTGTTGTAATGCCGGCCGGAATAGACACCGATCGCGGCCGGGGCGGCACTGCTCGGCGGTGCCTGCAACCCACTGATCAGGGCTGATCCTGCAAGGGTGGCGACTGCCGCAGCGGCTGCATAGCCCATCCAAGCCGCTCGACGCCCACCCAGGCTACGGAGCGGTGGGGCCTGACGAGACGCGTCGGCTGAAAACATGCGGAACGTTCGGGTGATCTGGCGATCAACCTAAGGTTCAGCGCTCAGCGGCTGGAGCGACGGATGTGGCGCCTACATGTGATTAATGGCACGTCCGGAGCAGCCAGCGGAGAGCTCAGCGATGGCGTTGCACCCGCACCGGCACCAGAACGGGCTGCATCAGGCCGCCACCGCCGTTGTCGTCGTCAGAGTCGAGACCGGCCCAGATCAGCACCAGGAGCCCGATCACACCGGCCAGCAGCAGCAGTTCCGTCATGGCCGAGTGAGAAGTTGATTCAATGTAGCGGCGCCGGACAGAAAAACTGTCGCTGTTGCCGCCATCCCAGGGGCGGCAACCCGCTCAAGCGGAAGGGAGCCAGGCGGCCGCTGACCTCAGAACAGCGAAGCAACGGCGCCAAGCAGACCGCTGCCGCCGAGCAGCAAAGCCAGGATCCGCAGGCTGCGATCGCCGCAGCGACGCAGGAGCAGCGCCACCACGGTGAACACGGCGGCGGCAGCCAGGGAAGCCCCCAGCCACCAGCTCGGATCAGCGCTGGCCTCCTGCCCATGCAGCAGAGCATGCACAACGCTGCCAGCGGCGGCGACGGCAGCGGCAAGGCCCCGCAGAACGCCACCGTCGCGGCGCAGACGCTGAACCAGCAGCAACAGTCCGCCGAGGGCGGCCACCGCCAGGGCCGCCAGACACTCCTGACCCGGCAGGGCCCAGCCCCACAGCCCGAGCCCAGCACCGAGTGCGGCGCCCAGCAGGGCAGGCCAGAGCAGACGGCGTTCCCCCCTGGTGACCAGCGCGGCCAGTCCCACCAGCAGCAGCAGGTGATCGAGGCCCGTGAGCGGATGCAGCACCCCGGCGGCCAGGGCGCTGCCCAGCGGAGCGGTGGCCGGCAGGGTATGGGCACCGGCCGGCAGCGCCGACAACAGGCTGAGCCCGAACCCTGCCGATCCCGCCAGAGCCAGGGAGCGGATGGAAGTGGTCATGGCTCAGCGTTCGGTGATCGCAGTGTCACAGTACCGATGGAGCGGATCCGGGACTGTGATCCCGGCATCAGGATCCACCGATCCCGCGGCGCTGAGAACGGCCAGATCAGCCGAAACCCTTGCCGGCATCACGGGCGACGCAGGCCTGCAGCTGACGCCGCAGGGTGGCGTGATCCAGCTGACGGCCGATCAGCACCAGCTGGTTGCTGCGCGCCCCAGGCCAGTCGCTGTCATCGATCGAGAAACGTTTGCCGGCCAGGTGAAAGATATGGCGCCGTTCGCTCTCATTGAACCAGAGGATACCCTTGGCCCGGAACACGCTCCCCGGCAGCTGGTTATCGAGGAAGTTCTGGAACTTGCGCAGCGAGAAGGGAGCATCACTGCGAAACGACAGTGAAGTGAATCCTTCAATGGCCAGATGATCGCTGTGAGCATGATCATGGCCATGAGAATGACTGTGGGGATGGCCATGCTGGTGATCATCGCCACCGGCCTGGGCCGGCTCGCCCTCGTGCACGCAATGGCCGTGGTCGTGATCGCAGTCGCTGTGATCGTGATCGCCATGGGCGTGATGATCATGGCTGTGATGGCTATGGCTGTGATCATGATGCGAGTGATCGTGAGCCTCCTGCTCGTGCACACAGACGCCATGGTCGTGATCGCAGTCGTCGTGGCTCTGGCCGGCCACCACCTTGTCGCTTTCGAACAGACCGACGCTCAACAGCAGCGGCAGCGGCACCTGGCCCTTCACCGAACGCAGAATGCGAGCCTCCGCTTTGATCTCACGCAGCTGCGCTTCCAGCTGCTGCAGGCGTTCCTCGGCCACCAGATCGCATTTGTTGAGCAGCAGCATGTCGCCGTAGACGATCTGGGCGCGAGCCACTTCACCCTGCAGCAGCTCATCGCTGAAGTTTTCGGCATCGATCAAGGTGATGATCGAATCCAGGCGGGTGAGATCGCGCAGGTCGCTGCCGAGGAAGGTCATCGCCACCGGCAGCGGATCGGCCAGGCCGGTGGTCTCGACCACCAGATAATCCACCGGATCGGGGCGATCGAGAATGCGATACACCGCCTCCAGCAGTTCGCCGTTGATGGAGCAGCAGATGCAGCCGTTGCTCAGCTCCACCATGTCCTCACCGGTGGCGACCACCAGTTCGTTGTCGATGCCGATCTCCCCGAACTCATTCACCAGCACCGCCGTTTTCAGGCCCTGCTGATTGGTGAGGATGTGGTTGAGCAGGGTGGTTTTTCCCGCCCCCAGAAAGCCGGTCAGGATCGTCACCGGCAGACCGGTGCGCCCGTCCTGCAACGCCGCGGCCTCAGGCTGATCTACGGAAATGGTGTTGGTGGCATCGCTGGAGGCCGCAGTGCTGGGGGCCATGGAACCGGATTCGCTGCAAGACCCCGATTCTCGCGCCTTCACGGCAGGGCTGAGCCGCAGACCGCAACAGCAGCGACACCGCCCTCACGCACAGGGCCGGACAGCAGGGACTCCGGAACTCGCCGCTGCTCGACGCCAGAGGGCCGCACCTCGGGCAGGCGTGGCGCGCTGCGGGAGATTCAGCGATCGCCAGCCTGGCGCTGCCGGCAGCTGGCGCACAGCCCGAAGAATTCCAGGGTGTGAAACAGGGGGGTGAAACCGGCCAGCTCGCGCTCCGGCAACGGCAGATCATGCACCGGGCAATGGGCCAGGGTGACGGTGCTGCCGCAGTCGACGCAGGTGAGGTGGTGCTCATCCCGCTCGGTGGGGGCATACAGAGCCTCGCCGCTGGGCAGGTGGCGGCAGCGCACCAGGCCCCGCTGCTGCAGCTGGCGCAGATGGCGATACACGGTCGCCAGGCCCATCGCCCCGGGACTTTCGCGCAGGCGCGCATGCAGATCCTGGCCGGACAGTTCGCCGCTGCAGGCGCGCAACGCCGCCAGCAGCAACTCCTGACGGTGGGGCAGAACCGGGGAGGGGGAAGTCGCCATCGCCGCGAAAGGCCGCTCCTGGTTTTACTCCGGCGACGGTGACAGCCGGGGCGGGGCCACCGGGCAAGAGCCGACGAGACTCCCCAGGCCGCCAGCCGAGGCGCCGGCGGCGACCGCTCAGGGCGCTTCCCAAGGCTCCGGGGAACAAGCGGCAGGGACAGCCGCCGCAAACCAGTCCGGCCAGGCCTCGTAGCAGGCGGCATTGACCTCGTTCTCCCGCGCCTCGACGCGCACGCAGCAGCAGCGGCCCCCCTCACGCTCGCGCAGCAGGGCGTTGGCCCACTGCCACACCAGATGGGCGCTGGCCTCCATGCCGACGTTGTCCATCACGCGCAGATCGAGCGCCCCCTGGGCATGCAGATCCCGCCAGGTGGCCAGAAGCGGATCATCAGCATTGACCAGAAAGGTGTGATCGAATTGGTGGCGCAGGCGATCGCGCAGCTCCGAAAGGCTGGAGAAATCGACCACGAAGCCATGGGCATCCAGGCTGTGGGCGCGGAACCAGCAGCTGAAACTGCGGCTGTAGCCGTGCACGAAACGGCAGTGCCCCGGGTGGCGCCACTGGCGGTGGCTGCAGGGAAAGCCGCTGAAGGTCTTGCTGCAGCTGTAGAGCCGGGAGGGGGAGGCGCTGGGCTCGGCCATGGGAGATCCTGCTGGATCCATTGTTCCAGCCCGCATCGGAGCAGTGGGGCCGCGCCGCAGCACCGGCGCTGCGCGGCCGCCGATCGCAGCAGACGACAACGCCGCGGCGACCAGCCTCCCGCCCCGGCAGGGCTTGGCCCAGGCCGGGCCGACCCGAGCGATCAGGCCCATCGGTAGCGTGAATCCAATCGCACAGCCCCTGTGTCCTCGAGCCTGCCGGGTCCGGAACTGCTCGCCAACCTGCGCTGGAACCCCGATGGCCTGATCCCGGCGGTGGCCCAGGACTGGCTCGATGGGGCGGTGCTGATGGTGGCCTGGATGAACCGAGAGGCGCTGCAGCGCAGCCTGGAGAGCGGCGAGGTGCACTACTGGAGCCGCTCGAGGCAGGAGCTGTGGCACAAAGGAGCCACCAGCGGCCAGATCCAGATCCTCAAGGGGCTGCGCTTCGACTGCGATGCCGATGTGCTGCTGCTGAGCATCGAGCAGCTCGGAGGCGGCGCTTGCCACACCGGGGCCCCCAGCTGCTTCTACGAGGAGGGTCCGGGAGTGAGTGCCGGCGGGGCGGACGCGCTGCCGCCACCGGCCGATATCTGCACGGAGCTGTACCGGGTGATCGAAGACCGGCGCCAGCGACCGGAGGCGGGCAGCTACACCAATCGCCTGCTCGAAGGGGGCGACAACCGCATTCTCAAGAAAATCGGTGAGGAAGCGGCCGAATTCGTGATGGCCGTCAAGGACGACGATCCGGAGGCGATCGCCGGCGAAGCGGCCGATCTGCTGTTTCACCTGCAGGTGGCCCTGGCCCACCACGGCGTGCCCTGGCGCGCTGTACAGATGATCCTGGCCGGACGTCGCGGGGCGCCCAGGCGTGAGGTGAACTGACAGGAGCAGGCCCCTTCTGGTGGATAGCGAAGACAGGCGATCGAAGCCATCACACCCGCTCACCATGGGCGCTTTGCTGCCGCTGCTCTGAACGCAACCACCGATCACGGCGGAGAAGCGCAAGCCGCTCACATGGCCGGATCAGGGCTAATAAGAAACATCAAGAAATAAAAAAACTTGCCAGGGCAGAATTCACGGCTAGGCTATTAACAGCCGCCAGAATGAAGCGCCATGGACGTTACGACTCAAAATGCCACCTGATCAGCAATGAAACTCCGCAGAGCCCAGCAGATCCCGTCTATGTCTGACGTCCGGCCCTCAATGAGGGCACAAAAGCGAGGCGCCACGGAAGATATGCCTCTATGCGTTCTTAGGTATTCCAGTTGTGCGGCGCTTTGTTGCTGATCAAGAAATGCCAAGCCCTTCTGGGGCAACGGTCATTACTACGCATACACCCAGTCGTCGGCGACCTGGCACACAGCCTATTCCGAGTCCATAACCACGCTTAATCAACTCGGCACGCAGGGCTATCTAGCGACAATTACATCCGCAGACGAGAATACATTTATCTTAAACTACTCCAACGGCCGCTACACCTACAGCGACCCTGGCGCAGTACCGTATTACGGAAGCACTAAAATAGCAACCGATGTCTTTCTGGCCGGAAGCGACGAAGAATCACAGGGGACAGTAGAAGGCAAATGGACATGGGAAAGCGGTCCCGAAAATGGCTTGATGTTCCGAGATGGTAGTAGCAATACTGCTTATACCAACTGGTCACCGGGGTCACCGGATAACAAAAATAACCAGGATTTCCTGGTGATGATCACCTCCGGCGGCTGGGGGGATGTCGACCCCAAGGCAGGAATCGGTGGCTATGTGACGGAATGGGGCAAAAGCGGAGCCGAATTCAGCGTAACAAGTTTCACGGGAGCCAATGGATACGAGAATGGCACGGCGCCAAAGATGACGATCAACTTTGATCGCTCGATCCCCAACGATTACGTGGATATTCGTAATGGCAACGCCCTGATCGACATCCCGATCAGCTTCGGCGGCACCGCCGTCATGGGCCAGGACTATGACCTGACCGTCAGCGGCGGCAGCTACCAGGGAGGACGGCTCTATGTTCGCAACACGGCGTCGGTGACCCTGACTTTCACGCCACGCAACAACAGCACCTGGCAGGCTCCACGCACGATCACCGCATCCTTGGGGGCAGACGGCAGCGAAAACATCTATAGCCTCAACGCCAGCAGCGACCAGGTGTGGTTGTTTGACGACGAACCCCAGCTCAGCCTTGGCCAGGGCGCTTACAAATTCGTCCGCGCCCCCTACACCTACACCACAAGCACCAACACCCTGCCTGCCAGCAACAGCGACTTCAATACCAATGCTGATGTGTTGCTGTTTGATGCCGATGGCATCAATGAATCAGATGCCGTCTTCCGCGGGCAGGGGCTCAACGACGGCTTCGCAGTTCGATGGGAAACTTACATCCGCATCCCAGAGACGGGAGACTATGTCTTCCGCACCACCACAGACGATGGAGCGAGACTGACCGTCAGAGACAACAATAGCAGTGGCCTTCACCGGGCAGGATTCGAGCATTGGACGCTCAATTCAGCCACGACTCATAGCACCGGTAAAATTAATCTTACCAAGGGAAATGTTGTCTGGTTGCAGTTTGACTATTTTGAAAATACCGGTGCGGCCTCCGCGCAACTCACCTGGGATCGCCCCAATGGAAGCAGCGGTACGATCAACAACGAAGTGGTGCCGGCCAGCGCCATGTTCCTCTCAGAATCCCTGGCGCAGGGGGTGAACCGCAGCGAAACCAGCAGCAATGCAACCAGCCTCGGTTTTCAGCTGTTTGCCAACAAGAGCACCAGCAGTGTGACCAATGTTCAACTGACAGCCACGTCAGAAGCCTCCAACTCCACATCCAATACCACGCTTGCTCAACGGCAGACAGACGGCACCAAGGTTGGCAATGACTATGTGATCAAGGATGGTAGTGAATCAATCAATAGAAGCAGAATTGGCATTAACGGCATCGTCAATGGAGTCGTCCTTGCCCCCTTCGGCGTGAATGCCAATGGGGCAACAACAAGCCGTGATACCAACACCAGCACCACGCCCTCGCCCGTGAGCGGCGTCCCCCTGCGGATGAATGTCAACCAAGATGATCCCTATGTCATCACCTACAACAGCAGTTCATGGAATATTGCCGAGGCAAAGCAGAGCGAAACCTGGACACTGAGCGTCTATGCCAAGGCAGACAGGCCCACAAGCGGGCAACTCTTTATTTTTGAAGCCAATGACAGTGGAGCAGCCATAAGGAACTCTGCATCCACGATTCAACTGGGCACGGAGTGGCAGCGGTACACATTCAGCTACACGTTTACAGACCCTGCTTCTCGTTATATCCAGGTCAGGCTTGATGGGCCTGATTATGGGGGCAAAGATGCAGTGATATGGTGGGACGGAGTGCAAGTTGAACGGGCAAACCAGGCGAGCCCATTTACCGCCTCGTCTCAAATAAATCGTTTTGCCACGAAATTCAATCCCCTGGATCTCCACAGCGGTGGCTTCGGAACCTCTGACTGGAGCCTCGAGCGGGCCTCTGGAGGCCTTCATGCTCTAGGTCATTTAATATCGAGGTGTTGACTGATAGCTACGCAGAAAATACCGAGTCGGTCACACTGACGCTCGGCAATGGAAGTGGCTATGGCATCTCCAACGGCAGCCAAACCCTCACCATCGGCGATGACCCCTTCGTCGTGTCGCTGGAGAAGGGACAGGATGCCAGTGAAGGGGGAAGCAGCGACGCTGATCTGGGCTGGTTCACGATCACATCCAATAAAGCGGCACCCAGCGGTGGCCTGCGGATTCGCTACGAAATCTCCGGCGGCACAGCCGAGCGCGGCTCCGATTATCATGCACCCAAGGCAACACTGAGTACCACAAATTTCAATCCAGAAAACATTGTTGTATTGCCGAGCAACGCCACCTCGACGCAAATCTATATCTCTGCCATCACCGATGCCATCCGGGAAGGCGACGAGACCGTCACCCTCAAGCTGATTCCCAATGTTGAAACAGACGACAAAGGATTCAGCTTTCAGCGCTACAGCATCGACAGCAGTAACAGCCAAGCGACCCTGACCATCAACGACAGCACGGCCTACAGCCCCAACCTCGTGGTCACGCCTGCTGACCGCACCGGAGTTGCCACCATCCGTGCCCAGTTGCTGAATGGAACGCAGCAGGCCGCTTTCGATGTACGCCTCACCAGCCAGCCCCAGGCGGCGGTGACGATCCAGCTCAGCGGCCCCGCCGGCTCCCAGCTCTCCAGCCAGCAGCTCAGCTTCTCCAGCAGCAACTGGACCCAGCCCCAACGGATCACCGTCACGAATCTGGCCAGCAACCAGGCCAGCGTGGTGAACCTGAGCAGCAGCAGCAGCGACAGCCGCTACACAGGCCTGAGCACCAGCCAGCAGATCATTCCCTCCAGCTGGCCCTCGGATCTGCAACTGAACCTCTGGGAGGGGGGCGCTCTGGTCCCCGGTCAGCCGCCGGCCAGTGTGCAGGCCCTCGACGGTTCCGAAGGCAGCAACGACCGCCTGGGATTTGAGCTGATCCTGGGATCACCGGTGGTGGGCAATCCAATCGAGCTGCTCTATCAACTCAGCGGTGGGGCTGGCTTCCTCCTCGATGGCAGCACAGCCGATGCGGTGCATACACCGGAACGGACCTACCTCCCGCTTGTGCTGAACAACAGCAGCAGCAGCGGCGGCTTTGCCTATGCCGAGTTCAGTGGCCTGAGCACCGTGAGCAACAGCGGCGAGATCAGCGCTGAAGCCTGGGTGCGCCGCGATGCCGTCACCACGGCCGCAGGGGTGCTGGAGTTCACAGACAGCAACGGCTTCAACCTGATCAGCCTCGGCTTCCACGAGGCCACCGGCAAGCCGACACTGGAGATCCGCGATCCTGCCGGCACGCGGCTGCTGCGCCTGATCGCCGAGGGGGA
This sequence comes from Cyanobium sp., assembly GCA_046075505.1. Taxonomy (GTDB): domain Bacteria; phylum Cyanobacteriota; class Cyanobacteriia; order PCC-6307; family Cyanobiaceae; genus Cyanobium. The sequence goes on from JBJTQH010000133.1 coordinate 108,841, forward strand.
ACTGGGACTGCAGGAATGGAACCATCTGGCCTACAGCGTCGATGCCCACGGCCTGGCCAGTCTTTACGTCGATGGGGAGCTGGCAAAACAGGGCCAGCTGAGCTATGGCTCAGGCCTGAAGATTTCCCTCTATGAGGGCAAGCAGTTTGAATCCCTGCGCAACACCAGCGCCGCCACCAGCATCGATTTCAACGACAGTGTCGACACGGCCGAGGGAGGGGATGGCGAGACCTTCTCGGTCCGGGCCAGCGGGCAGATCCAGGCACGCAGCAACGGCGACAATGCGTTTGCCGTGCTGTCTGATGACGGCGTGCGGGTGAAGGTGAATGGCCTGCTGGTGGTGGATAACTGGACAGACCATGGCGCCACATGGAACAGCTTCACCGTTCCCAATCTCGTGGCTGGTGAGTGGTACGACATCGAGATCGAATACTACGAACACACTGGCTATGCGCAACTCCAGCTCGCCGATCAACCGAACGGTACGCCGATCACAGCCCTGCGCCATGTGCCGCTCTACACCGGCACACGCAGCCTTAATTCCATCGGCCGCACGGCTGTGGGCAGCAATGGCACGGGCTATCTGAGCGGAGCTGTGCGCGGCGTGGGCATCTGGAACGCCGCCCGCAGCCAGGACCAGATTCAGGCCTCGATGCTGGCCGCTGCACCGGCAGGCACCGGTCTGATCAGCGGGCTGCCGCTGAACGGATCCACCGCCAACAGTGTGCAGGGGGGCCCGGCAGCGGTGCTGCGCAGCGGCTCCACCAACAAAGCCGCCTTTGCCACCACTCCCTTCCATGGTCTTCAGGTCCCTGCGGGAGCCTCCAGCGTCAGTCTGCCCATCGTTCCCATCGACGACCTCACGGCCGAAGGCACGGAAGGCCTGAGCCTGACCCTGCTGGACGCCGGCCGCTACAGCCTGGGCGTCGGGGCCGACAGAGCAACAGCCGAGCTCAGCGACAACGAGAGTGCCGCTGTGCAGTTTCTGACCGACGGCGCCCCGACCAGCTCCGGCACGGACACGACGCCCGATACGGCCTGGAGCAGCAGCGCCCAGTTCCGCGTGCGTGAAGAAGACGTGGCGGAGGAGAGCATCACCCTGCTCGGCATACGCCTGGGCAGCCAGCCGAGCGCGCCGGTGACCCTGACGCTGGATCCGGCCTCCTTCCAGAGCTCCGAGCTGAATGTGTTCAATCCGGCCGATCCAGGCGCGGCATCGGTCGCGCTGCTGTTCAACCCTGACAGCTGGGATCAGGTGCAGACCCTGCATCTGCAAGGTGTGGATGACAATCGCGACGACGACGACAAGGCGCAGACGCTGCGGTTCAGCGTCGGCAGCAGCGACGCCGTTTATGCCGGGCTGCAACCCTCGATCTCGGTGCTCACCCTCGACGACGACGCCAGCGAGGCCGATCCGTCGTTGGCCACCGACCAGAGCGCCACGGCGCCGCTGATCAGCTTGAGCAGCCCCAATCGCACCTCCATCAACGAATCCGGCAACGACAGCGCCACCTTCACGATCAGCCTGCCCCAGGCCGCCAGCGAGGAGACGCTGGTGTTCCTCGAGGTGGATCCCCGCTCCAGCCAGGTGGTGGACAGCGACGTCGTGATCACGGCCGGCAGCGGTGTGCAGTCCCTCGCCGGCCTGACGCGGTTCAAGGCCAACAGCGGCGCTGCCGAAACGAGCAGCCTCGATAGCGATGGCATCGAGGAGAGCAGCACAGCCTTTGCCAATCAAGGCCAGACAGGGGATTTCAGCAGCACCTGGTCGGGCTATCTCTATATTCCGGAGAATGGCAGTTACAACTTCAGCATCCCTGTGCAGGGAGGGGTCAGGTTCCGCCTCGATAATCAGGTGCTGATCGATAAGTTGTTTGATACACAGAGCACCTGGAGCACCGGCCCGCTGCAGCTCAACCGCGGCGATTTCCTGGCGATCACCCTCGATTACCAATCCTTCAACACCAGCGCCCCCAGCGTTGCACTGCAATGGAGCCGGCCCAGCGATGGCGGCACGACCACACGGGAGGAGGTGGTGCCGAGCCAATACCTGAGCCGCACCGATGGCTTTACATTGTTGATTCCCAAGGGCAGCAGCAGCGGCAGCTTCACAATCGAAGGAGCACCGGACCAGGTGGATGAAAATAATGAAGATCTGGTGACATCCCTGCTCGAAAGTCACGGGGTTGAAATCGTTGTGAAAAAACAAGTCAGCACCAGCCAGCTGACGGTCACGCTGGCCACCACCGACCGCGAATCGATCAATCTGGCCGCAGGCACGGTGCTCACGTTCGGTGAAGATGTCGCCAGCACGAGTGAAGCCAGCGAGGCTCAGAGCAGTGCGATCGCCACATTCACGCTCAGCTCTGCTGCCACGGTTCACCGTGATCGCAGCACCACACTGACGGGAGATCTGGTCTGGACAGCCGATGGACAATCCAGTCCCTACAGCAGTTCCATCGTCGGTCTGGTGGCTGGTCAGGGTAGCGGTCTCTACCAGGTTCCCGATCCCACCGTCATGCTGACCCTGACAGCACCCCTGACGGCCAATGGATCCACGGGCTATCTCGCCAGCCTGAAACTGGAGGTCACCAACTTGGGCGGCATCACCCTGGCTGCCGGCACCATGCTCACCTATGTGATCGCAGGTAGCGACGGCGGAACGGACAGCGAGTTCATCGCCCTGGAACTGACGAACACCCTCACCCTTCAAAGCGGAGAAACACGGAACAACGTTGCGGTGAACCTGCTCGCCAAGAGCAGCACGCTGGATCCCACAGCGACCGATACCCCGCTGCAGGGTCTGAGCAGTGCCTATGAGATTCCGAACAGCTCTGTGGTGCAGCTGAAGGATGACGACACAGCCGGACTGCTGTTCTCCCTGGATGCGGCCGGCACCCAGCCGATCGATGCCAGCCGCGTCAGTCTCAGCGAACAGGGCTCGAGTCTCACCCGCTACGTGCGGCTGACCAGCCAACCCGCAGACACGGTGACCGTGACTGTGGAAACCACCGATGCCAGCGAGGCGCTGCTGCAGGTGCCGGGCAGCGATGCTGCATCGGCAGGGGCTCGCGTCGCTCTCACCTTCACGCCCGGCGACTGGCAGAGCGGCCAGGCCTTCACGATCCTGCCCGCCGACGACAGGCTCGTGGATGGGGCTGTGGATGTGGATCTGCGGGTTCGCAGCACCAGCGGTGACAGCTTCTACGCCATCAATGAAGACGTCTTACCCAGGCTGCCGCTGAAGGTGAAGGACAACGACACGGCGAATCTTCTGGTTGAACTGCAGCAGAGCAGCATCAGCAAGGCTGGCAATGGTTTCATCAATCTGAGTCTCACATCGCAGCCCACAGACGATGTCATTGTCAGCCTGATTCCCGACGACGAGCAGTTCACGATCAATGACCGCAGCATCGGGCGGGGCGAAACACTGGTGTTCACCCCCGAGAACTGGTCCACAGTTCAGAGCGTGTCGCTATGGGCGGTGGATGACAACAGCGTCGAAGAGATCAGCTCCAGCCAGCTGCAGATAGGCATCGCCTCCAACGATGCAGCGTTCAACGCACTCAGCGACACCTCCGTTCGGATCGACATCGTTGACAACGATCCACCCCAGGCTCAGATCGCCCTGGTGAGCGACAGCAGCGAAGATGCAAGGCCGGGAGGCTTCCAGATTGCCCTCTCGAATCAGGCGCCAAGCTCGGAAGGATCCACTGGGATTCTGGTGAATTATGAGATCACAGCTGTCAGCCTTGATGCGACCTCCGTCTTTCCATCCACACCATCAAGCATCGATGAGATTACCCAGTCACCTGGCGCTATCACCGGCCAGGTGCGGATCGCTCCAGGCAAGAGCAGCAGCGATGTGATTGTGGTGCCGATCGACGATTTCGTGGCGGACAAGGAAAACAAACGCTTCACCGTACAGCTGAAACCCGGTGATGGCTACAGCGTCAGCAATGACAGCGCCACCAACAGTTCCACGGTCCAGATCATCAATAACGATCAGGCCGGTGTGGTGCTCTTCACCTCCGGTGAAAGGGTACGGGTCAAGGAATCTGGCGGTGAGGCCACCTACCAGCTGGCTCTGCTCAGCCAACCGACGGCGGATGTCACAGTCACCATTGGGGAACTGATCCCGAGCGGAGGCAGTCGCCAACTGGGAAGCAACAGCAGCGCTTATTCCGAAACAAAGACCTTCACCCCCGGCAACTGGTACATCCCACAGCAAATCAGCGTTCAGTCTTACGACGACGCCAGGATTGAAGATGGCGACGGTGAGAACAAGTTCTCCGGCATCCATGCTGCCCAGTTGAGCTACAGCTTCAGCAGCAGCGACAGAAATTATGATACGGCCAGCAACAAGGAGAACGCCAGCTACTTCACCAACACACTGCAGCAGACGGTGGACGTGGTCGACTATGAGCTGCCTATTGAAACGGCCAATGCTCTGCAGTCATCGCTGACCTCGCTGCAGGAGGGTATCGAAAGCCTGTCGCTGCCCATTGTCGGCAGCCTCGATGGCAAAACGGGTGGTGGCCTGCGCAAGTTCATCACCAACCTGGTGGCCAAAGTGCGTGACATCGGCACGCCAACCCCCAGCAAGCTCAGCCAGCTGCTGAGCAAGGAAATCGCCGGAGCTCTGGGGATTCCGGAAAATGCAGTGACCGTGAGCCTGACGATGCAGGGAACCGAGGCCGTTGTTGTCGGCTTCCAGTTTGCCGATGCGTACGAACTGTTCAGCGTGCCCCTGGCGGCCGACTTCGGCCTTCCGGGCCTTGGCTTCAAGACCGAAGGCACACTGGACGCCGCTTTCAGCTATGGCGCCGGCCTGGAACTGGTCCTACATCGCAATGGCGACATCTATCTTAATACCGAATCAGGCAAGACCTATCTCAACGCCAATTTCAACACCAGCCTGTCACCCGACTTCAGGCTGACTGGGGGGCTCGGCTTTCTGCAGTTGGATGCGCGCAATCAAGCCAGTCCCAATGATGATGTCGTCATCAATGACGAACCGGCCAGCACCGAGCTGAACGCCTCGTTTGATCTCAATCTCAACGGTGGCAGTGACGACAAGCTCTCCATCAGCGACCTGACCAGCATCGATCTGGAGGGTGTGTTCCAGTATGCGGTCAATGGCGATGCCGCCATGTCGTTCGGCGTCACCACCAGTGTCAACGGCTCAGCAGCCATCCCGTCGTTCAGCTTTGATCTCTCCAGCAAGCTGGCTCTCTTTGATTATTCCAATTCAGACGAAGCAATCGATTCCAACAATACAAGGCCTATCTATTTTGACAACATCAAACTCGATCTCGGTTCCTTCATCACCAAGATGATGGATTTAATCGTGGATGGACTGGACTCGATCCTGAATCCGCTCTATCCAATCGTGGATGCACTCTACAGTGACACCAGGATCTTCGACACGATCGGGATCGCCAACACCATTGACACCGATGAAGATGGTGCTGTGTCGGCCATCGACCTGGCCTCCTGGTTTGCCAACTTTTACGCCAAGATCGACGCAGGTCAAGGCGAGCGACTGAAGGCCTCCATCGATGCCACGATTGAATTCCTGGACATGATCAAGGGCGTCATGGATCTGATCCGTGACCTGAGGGAAATGAGCGAGCAGGGCAACTTTTATGTCGACTATGGCAGTTATGAGCTGCAAGAATTCAGTGCCGCTGATGCCTCTGCGACTACAGATGATCAGGATGCTGAAGGCAATTCCAGTCTTATTGATAACAATGCCGAGAATCTCAGTGATGACACCGCCAGCCAGGCCGCTGAAGGCGGCAGCAGCGAAACAGGAAGCAAGAGCAGTAAGTTCAGTGAAATCATGGCCCAGCTCGAGGAGCTCGGATTTGTTATCCCACTGATCGATGATCCCAAGAATGCGATCAAGCTGCTGCTCGGACAGGACGTTGATCTGTTCCAATGGACCATGCCCGGCATGGGTATGGAGTCGGAGATTGAACAGAGCTTCCCGATCTACCCAGGCATCGAAGGCCTGATCGAAGGAGGATTCGGCGTCGATGCCAACATCGGCTTCGGATTCGACACCTACGGCCTCAATGAGTGGAGGAAGAGCGGCTTCAAAGGGAGCGAAGCCTGGAAGGTGTTCAATGGCTTCTATGTGTCCGACTGGCTGGACGGCGAGGATGTGCCGGAATTCAGCCTCGACGCCACGATGGGGGCCGGTCTGGGCTTGTCCGCCTTGGTGGTGCGAGCCGACATCACCGGCGGCCTGGAAGCGGCCGCCAGTTTCGATCTGCTCGATGAGGGAGAGATCGCAGGCCAATCGGATGGCAAGATCCGCGGCACCGAAATCAGCAGCAACATCAGCAACCCGCTGGATCTGTTTGAGCTGGTTGGCAGTCTTTCAGCCTATCTGAAGTCCAAGGTGCAGGTGGGTATCGACATGGGCTTCTATTCAATCTGGGATACAGTATGGAAGGAAACACTCGCCGAAATTCCCCTGTTTGAATTTGGGGTTGGTGGTAGCTACGGCAGCGGCACTGTATCCAACGGGTACATGCAAGGCACCACCGTGTTCTGGGATAGCAACCGAAATTTCACGCTGGATTCCTATGAACCCAGCAGCGTCACCACTCAGGATTCCCACTACAACCTGCGCATCGAGCATCGCAGCTTTGATCGCAATCGCAACGCCAGGATCGATCTCGCGGAAGGTCGCCTGATGGCCTTCGGTGGCGTGGATCGCAGCACGGATCTACCGCTGGAGGTGCCGTTCCTGGCACCCCTCGGAGAGATGATGACGCCCCTCACCACCCTTCATACCCTGGCCCTGGAGGCGGGCTACGACGAGGAGGCCATCTCTGCCTGGATGGATCAGGCCTTCGAGCTGGATGGCTTCGATTACCTCCATCGGGATCCGGTCCTGGAGCTCAGGCAGCTGGGGTCGGAGTGGTCGACCTCACAGCTCGCCCCCCTGGCTGCCTATATCGCCCATAGCAAACTGCACTTCGGCTGGGATGTGCTGGTGCATTCGCTCCAACAGTTGCTCTCAGAGCACTATCCGAACGATCTTGAAACGGAAGTGGAGCTGATCAGCGCTTTCAGCCAGGAGCTGCTGGCCCTTCCGGCCGACAGCCCCATCGATGATCGGCTCGCCAACGCTGCCCTCGGCACGATCGCCCGACAATCGCCTGAGCTTGCCGCCGACCTCGCTCCCCTCGCCGCACTGGCGGCGGCTCTGGCGGCCAATGCCAACTGGGATCTCTGCCAGAAGATGGATGCTCTGTTCAGCTCAGCCCAACAAGGCAACCTCAGCCTCAGCGAGGCTCTGCGATCGATCAACAAGCTCAAGCAGGCTACCTTTGAGCACTACCGCGCCAGCACCGACAGAATCAGCGAGGGGCTTTACGCCATCAGTGATCCCACAACACTCAGGCATACCGTTCAACAACGTCTGACCAGCATCTACAGCCGCTTCGTCAAGGATCAGGCTCTGCAACCTGGCTCCGGCGATCGTGCCGCCCATCGCCTCCAGGTGCTGGCCAGGCCCGAATGGACACTCTCAAGGGGAGCCACGCTCACCACGACACCGTTCTCGTCGCTCCACTCCCTTGCCCAGGAGGGAGTGAGATTGAGCGGAAATCAGCTTGACTTCGGATTGCGGCGTCAGCGATCCAGCGACAAGACCTCCGAGGCGGATGCGCAGACCAGCACTCGCGTTCTGATGCATCAGGATACCTTTGAGATCCCCAACAGGGAAGACGGCACAGCCTTGGCTTACTACAGCAAGACCGATCGCAACCCCCGTCCATTCCTTTATACGCCTAACAGCGAAACAGGAGCTCGCTTCTTCGACCTTGGCTCTGATCTGGGTCCTGTACTGGAACTCAGCCTTCGCGATGGCCAGCGCGGCGATCGTGATCCCCACCCCGATGTGATCGGCGCAACCGGCGCGATGGCGACACTGATGCAGACGCATCACTTTGTCGAGACAAGCCAGGCCAATGTCTTCGGCATCGCTGCCAGTGACACCAGCCATGCCAAGAACAACCATGCCAGGAACAACCAGGCTGCAGCCGTTTTTGTCGGAACAAGGATGCTCAGCGCTCCCAGCAGCTCGAACCAGATCGGCTGTCTGGTCCTGCGCCGGCGGGAAACCTGGGATCCCGAAGCCATCACACTCGGCGACTTGAAGGAGCGGATTCACCTTCTCGGCGGCACAGTGGCAGGCAGCCTGTCTTCCGAATTCGGCCCTGGGATGAAGCTGCGGCGGGATCTGCAGCTCACCAGCGGACATCAGGTCGTGTTCCTCGAAATCGTGGACAGCAGCCTGGAGGATCTGGGACCCGCCCACGCCTCCCTCGCCAGCCTGGGAACCCGGATCGTTCCGCTCGAGAGCAGGCGGCCGGCCTCAGAGGATCAGCTGCGGCTCCATTCACCGCAATCGCAGCTGAAGCTCAACCTCAGCCTCAGCCACGGCGCCCCGGGGCTGGACGGGTTCCTGGCCCGTCAGCAGCATCAGCTGCCGGTGCTCGATTTCAGCGGCCTCGCTGATATGACGATCGAGGGCAGACTGCAGCTCAGCGAGGAAGGATCAGGGAAGCGAACAGTGGGCTTCTACGAAGTGCTCGATGCCAGTGGTGCCGTCAGGGATCCACTCACGGGCCGAACCGTACGACCAGGTGAGGCCGACTACCGGCGCGCCGCCCTGCACGCCGAGAATCTGTTCGCGCCCTTGAGCGGACTGGAAGCGGGCCATCCTCAGAGCTCCAGCCGCAACGTCTTGATCCAGACCGATGCGATGCTCGCCCCTACGCTGTGATCGGGACCGGCAAGAACAGCCACACGTACTTTGCGATCCCAGCTGCCAACTCCGATCAGATTCAGCATGTCCAGATGCCGAGCCAGAATACGTTTGCCTTTGAGGCCAGCCATGGCGGTGTTGATCGCAACTTTACTGATGTCGTGATGTCTTTTCAGCCGCTTCGCCTCATCGCTCCAGACCCCACCAGCTGACGTCGCCGCGTTGTGATGTCCACGGTCATCACCCGCTCGCTTCGCTCGCCTCTCCCCCTGTGCTTCTTGGCCCGCCCGGCAGAGGTGGTCGCCCCCGAGCTGATCGGCTGCCTGCTGGTGAAGCGCCAGGCGGATGGTGCGTTGCTGTGGGGTGTGATCGTGGAAACGGAGGCGTATTCGCAGGAGGAGCCCGCCTGCCACGGCTACCGCCGCCGCACCCCCAGCAACGACACCCTGTTTGGTGAGCCCGGGCGTTTCTACGTCTCCATGAGCTACGGCATGCACCACTGCGTCAATGTGGTGACCCACCGCTCCGACTGGGCCAATGGCGTGCTGCTGCGGGCCGCCTGGATGCCTGCGGAACCGGAGCGCACCTGCGGCGGCCCGGCCTTGCTGGCGCGGCGCTTCGGCATCGATCGCCGTCACGACAACCAGCCGCTTCTTCCCGATGGCGGTCTGTGGCTGGCTCCCCGGCCGCCGGAGCTGGCGGCGTGGCTGACCTACAGCGCCCAGCCGTCACCCCTGGTGCAGAAGGGCCGCATCGGCATCCGCCAGGCCCAGGAGCTCCCCTGGCGCTGGTATCTGCGCTGCAGTCGCAGCGTCAGCCGTCGCGCTGCCGGGGATCGGCCGCCCCGCGGCGATGGCCTCAAGGCCCTGCTGGGCGATCGGTGGGATCCGCTCTCCACCCTCCCATCGGCCGGCCATCCCATCGCAGGCCAGTCCGATGAGCTTGGACGCCAGCCCGTCTGAGCCCAGCCGATCGGATCCAGCCGGTCTGCAACCGGCCGCTCTGGGCCTGCCGATCTGAGCCAGTCGTTCCTGAGCAGGCCGATCGGCAACGGGCGCTCTGAAGCCGGCACCACCGCCTCTGCTGGCCATCGCTCAGATGGCGCCTACGGTTGGGATCGATCCGCAGCATCCCTGTTGAGCGGCTGGAGCCATCGCCACGTCCTCGACCTGGCCTCCTTCTCGGTCGCCGATTTCGCCACCGTGCTGGAGCTGGCCCAGCGCTTCCGCTCCCTGCCTGTTTCCGGTGCCCGCAAGCTGCCGGCGTTGCAGGGCCGGCTGATGACCACCCTGTTCTTTGAGGCGAGCACCCGCACCCGCAGCAGCTTCGAGCTGGCGGCGCGGCGTCTCTCCGCCGATGTGCAGACCTTCTCGCCCGCCTCCAGCGCCCTGAGCAAGGGCGAAAGCCTGCTCGACACCGCCCGCACCTATGTGGCGATGGGCGCCGATCTGCTGGTGGTGCGTCACCGCTGCACCGCCGTGCCCCGCGGCCTGGCCCAGGCGCTGGATGCGATCGGCGCCGGAGTGTCGGTGCTCAATGCCGGCGATGGCCTGCATAGCCATCCCAGCCAAGGTCTGCTCGATCTGTTCACCCTGGCGCGCCATTTCGAACCCGATCAACCCCGGCCCGAAAGCCTGAAAGGCAAACGCATCGCGATCGTGGGCGACATCCTGCATTCGCGCGTCGCCCGCTCCAACCTCTGGGCCCTCACCGCCTGCGGCGCCGATGTGGTGCTGTGCGGTCCGCCCACCCTGCTGCCGGAGGCCTTCGCCGACTTCCTGGCCGCGCCACCGCCGGGCCAGGCCCACGATCCGGTGCCGCAGCGGGGCCATCTGCACCTGTGCCGCAGCCTCGAGCAGGCCCTGCCCGGTGCGGATGCCGTGATGACCCTGCGCCTGCAGAAGGAGCGCATGCAGCAGCACCTGCTGACCAGCCTCGACACCTATCACCGCCTCTATGGCCTCAACGCCGAGCGCCTGGCCCTGTGCGGCAAGCCGGTGCCGCTGCTCCACCCGGGCCCGGTGAACCGCGGCGTGGAACTGGCGGGAGATCTGCTCGATGATCCCTCCTGCAGCCTGGTGGAGGAGCAGGTGCGCAACGGCATCCCGATCCGGATGGCGCTTCTGTATCTGATGGCCGCCGCCGATGGCAGCGCGCCGCCATCCCTGTGAACGCAGGAGCACCATTCACAGCAGCTTGAACGCGTCCAGGATCAGGCCATACAGCAGTCCGAGACGCACCATGTCGAGCAGCTGGAGGCCAAGGCGATCCCCCGGACGCTGCAGCAACGGACGACGCAGGCGCACCGCCATCTCCAGCAGCAGCACACAGATCAACGCCGAAATCTGATCGATCCTGGCAAGTGCACCGGTGATCGCCCCCAGGCCGCTGCCCACCGCAAAGCTGCTCAGCAGCACGATCGCCAGCAGCGACAGACGCCTCCAGGGGTTCTTCGCCCAGCGCTGCAGCCTCTGGGCCGCCGCCGCGACCCGCCGCTCGAAGCGGGTCTGCTGCAGCCTGGGGCGCTGCGGATCAACAGCGGACGCAGGCGGGGGAGATCTCAGGGCCAGACGGCAGGGGCTGTGAGTCTGATCGGCGGCAGCCCCTGCTGGGGTCCTCGGGCGCAGCCGCTGCCGGGGCCATCGGGCCGCATCGGTGTCGTGGCAGCCACAGGGCTGCAAGGGGTGCAGGGCGGCCAACGGCCCGGGCCCTGGTCAGGTCAGATGGCTCGGCCAGCCGACCGCCAAGGGCTCCGGACGGTGATCCCCATCACCCGGCCCGCGCCCTGCCCACCCTGTTTACACCAACTCTGGGGTCGCGGCTGTCTGCGCCGGCCCCCCGAACACCAGCCCTGGCGCAGCCATGAAAAAAGCCCCGACCACAGGGGCCCGGGCTGGGTGATGGGGACGCCTCAGAGAACCGCCCCGGGGAAGCGCTCACAAGCGGCAGCGGTCCGCCGGAGGGATTGTCCTGGCTCCCCCTTGACGCAGAACGGTGCAGTCTCAGGAGGAGAGACGGGGACTTCAGGTGGTCCGCTCCGAGCGCGACGACATCGGAGTGCCTCGGCGTCAGAGGGTGGGATGAGGCGTCGATCTCAGCGATCGCCCTCAGGGACCGCCCTCAGGAATTGCCATCCTTGCGATGGCTTCAGAGATCGCCATCCTTGCGACGGCTGCCCTTGCCCTCCAGCAGCTCGAGCAGGGCCTCCATCTGAGCCATCACCCCCCGGACCTCACCGGCCTCAGGCAGAAGGCCATCTTCCATCACGCCCTGATGCATTTCGCGCAGCTCCTGACGGATGTATCGCAGATGGCTCACCACCTGCTCACGTTTGGATTGCGACATCGATCAGGGTCAGCGCGGACGGGGAGACTTCACTCTTTTACAGCATCGCCGGAACCAGGCCTGCCGAAGCGTGCCCGGGCCTGCTGGTAAAAGGCCGCATCCACCTGCTCCCGGCCGGCCTCAGCCGCCATCGAGGCGATGCGGTGGCGCACCGCAGGCCTGACGAAGAATGGCACCTCGCGCAGCAACTGCTCGGCTTCAGCGCTCCAGTCCATGCGACTCTCCGGTGGGGATGCTTCAGGGGAGACGCCGCGCCATGGGAGTCGGCCCTGAAGACTCAATGGAGAATAGGGGACTCGAACCCCTGACCTCTGCGGTGCGATCGCAGCGCTCTACCAGCTGAGCTAATTCCCCGGTCCTTGGCATTATTACGGTTCGCGGCCTCCGCTGCCGATCCGGGTGGCTGCTCCTTCAACCGACCCATGGTCCCCCAATCCCCCCCCGTTCCCGTCGGCGACGCCACCACCCCGGCAGGGATCACTCCGGAACTGCTGGCCGGCTTCGATGAGGAGGCCACAGCCCAGCTGGCGCGCCGCCTCGAAGACGACGACTACCCCACCCCCTTCGCCGGCCTGAACGACTGGCATCTGCTGCGGGCCCTGGCGATTCACCGGCCCGAACTCACCCTGCCCTACCTGCATCTGGTGGATCAGGAGCCGTTCGACGAAGACTGAAGAGCGATGGGGGCCACCAGCTGCTGGGGCCACCAACCGGATCGCTCAGGCGGCCAGCCGGGGGGTTCCCCCCTCCGGCGGCCGTTGCGCAAGGCCTCCCCGCTCCGCTCCGGCCAGATCGAGACCATTCGGATCGGGAACACCCAGCTCGGGGCAACCGGAGGCGAGCGGCTCTGCAACTCCAACGGGCGCCCTGGCCCCGAGCAGATCGAGGAAGGTCCGCAGCTGCAGGCGTGGGATGTAAGGCCAGCCACCACTGCGCTCCATCTCCGAGAGCAGCTGGAACAGGGCGTTGCGATCCGAGGGCAGGCTGGCGCGGAACGGCCCGTCCTGAATGGCGCGATGCAGCTGCTCGAGACGACGCAGCAGCTGCAGCAAGGCCTCGGGCTGGCCCTCGAGCGCAGCGGCATGGGCCTCCAGAGAGCGCAGCAAGGACTCTGCCTCGGCACCGGCCTGGGGCGGAGGGCCGGCGGGGGCAGCGCCGGGCGCGCTGGGAACGGCGCTGGTGTCGGAAGGGTTGCTCTGGCTCATCGCGCTCTCATACAGGATGTTGAGAGGGCCAGCAAGCTATCAGGGATTGCCGTTTTGCACCGGTAGGATCGCCGCCAGCCCAGTTCCCGTTCCGTCCCTGCGGCTTCTCCCCATGCGTTTTCGTCCACTGCTGGCCGTGGTGCTGGCGCTGTGTCTCACCTTGGTGACCGCATGCAGCGGCGGGGCCAAGGCTGTCGATCGCGCCAACCTGACCTACGACGACATCCACAACACCGGTCTGGCCAACAACTGCCCCACCCTGCCCGAATCGGCCCGCGGGGCGATCGCCCTCGAGGCCGGATCCCGCTATCAGCTGCGGGAGGTCTGCCTGCATCCCACCGAAGTGTTCGTCAAGGGTGAACCGGCCAACAAGCGCCAGGAAGCCCAGTTCGTCGGCGGCAAGATCCTCACCCGCTACACCTCCAGCCTGGATCAGGTGTACGGCGACCTGAAGGTCGGCAGCGACAAGCTCACCTTCACTGAACTCGGCGGCATCGACTTCCAGCCGATCACCGTGCTGCTGCCCGGCGGCGAAGAGGTGCCCTTCACCTTCTCCAGCAAGGAGCTGGTGGCTGAAGCCAGCGGCGGTTCCCTCACCACCAGCACCGACTTCAGCGGCTCCTACCGCACCCCCAGCTACCGCACCTCCAACTTCCTCGATCCCAAGGGCCGCGGCCTCACCACCGGTGTGGGATACGCCCAGGGTCTGGTGGCTCTCCAGTCGGGCAACGAGGAGATCGCCCGGGAGAACGTGAAGAGCTACGTGGATGGCACCGGCACCATGGAGCTCTCGATCACCAAGGTGGATGGCGACACCGGTGAATTCGCCGGCGTGTTCACCGCCGTGCAACCCTCCGACAGCGACATGGGCACCAAGGAGCCGGTTGACGTGAAGATCACCGGCGAGCTGTACGGCCGTCTCGAGAAGGCCTGATCGCAGCCGTGCTGCTGGAGGCTGCCGGCTCCCGCCTGGCGGTCTCCCCCTGACACTCTGCTTTCAGCTCCCTGCTCCATCAACCCCCCCCATCAGGGGGCAGGACAACCGAATCGCCCCGGGGATCTCTCCCGGGCTTCAGGGGCCGAGAGGCCCCTTTTCTGTGGCCATCCGGCCCGACAGGCCTGTCTGGCTGGGGCGGCCAGGTGGGCCGGCGCCGAAGAGGTGGGCTGGTCTGGGAGAATCCCCGGCAACCTCCCTGCAGACGCCCGCGCCATGCCCACTGCCGATGCCACCCAGGCTGCCGCCGCCTCCAGCCTGATTGCGCCCCACGGCGGCGTTCTGGTGGATCTGATGGTGCCGGCCGAGCAGCGGGACGCGGTCCGCTCTGGCGTGAACCGCCGTGTGGAGTGCTCCGATCGCAATGCCTGCGATGTGGAACTGCTGGTGGTGGGCGGCTTCTCCCCCCTGCGCGGCTTCATGCACCAGGAGGACTACGAGTCGGTGGTGGCCAGCCACCGCACCAGCAGCGGTCTGCTGTTCGGCCTGCCGATCGTGTTCGACACCGATCAGTCGGACATCAGCCTCGGCGAGCGGCTCCTGCTCACCTACCAGGGCCAGGAGCTGGCGGTGCTCACCGTGGAGAGCATCTGGGAACCCGACAAGGTGAAGGAGGCCAAGGGCTGCTACGGCACCACCTCCCTGGAACACCCGGCCGTGCGCATGATCGCCACGGAGCGCGGCCGCTTCTACATCGGTGGCCAGGTGCAGGGCCTGGAGCTACCCCAGCGTGTCTTCCCCTGCCGCACCCCGGCTGAGGTGCGCGCCACCCTGCCCGCCCACGAGGATGTGGTGGCCTTCCAATGCCGCAACCCGATCCACCGCGCCCACTACGAACTGTTCACCCGCGCTCTGGATGCCACCAATGTCAGCAAGGGCGGTGTGGTGCTGGTGCATCCCACCTGCGGCCCCACCCAGGACGATGACATCGCCGGTTCGGTGCGCTTCCAGACCTATGAACGGCTGGCGGCGGAGGTGAACAACCCGCGCATCCGCTGGGCCTATCTGCCTTATTCGATGCACATGGCCGGCCCGCGCGAGGCGCTGCAGCACATGATCATCCGCAAGAACTACGGCTGCACCCACTTCATCATCGGCCGCGACATGGCCGGCTGCAAATCGAGTCTCAGCGGCGACGACTTCTACGGTCCCTATGAGGCCCAGGATTTCGCCCGCGAGCAGGCGCCCGAGCTGGGCATGGAGACGGTGCCGTCCCTGAACCTGGTGTACACCGAGGAGGAGGGCTACGTGACCGCCGAGCACGCCGAGGCCCGTGGCCTGCACGTGCGCAAGCTGAGCGGCACCCAGTTCCGCCAGATGCTGCGCGGCGGCGAGGAGATCCCGGAGTGGTTCGCCTTCCGCAGCGTGGTGGACGTGCTGCGGGCCGCCGCCTGAGGCGCACCCCGTCCCGGCGGCAGCGGCCCACCCCACCCCGCCGGGTCGGTTAACATTCCTTTACCTCATCATCATCCAGGAGATCGCCCGTGAAGAAACGCTGGCGCAACACCGGGCTCTACGTGCTGCTGGTGATCGTGGTTCTGGCCGTCGGCACGGCCTTCCTCGACCGCCCCAGCAGCACCGCCAACGCCCCCCGCACCCTGCGCTACAGCGACTTCGTCGAGGCCGTGCAGGGCAATGAGGTCTCGCGCGTGCTGATCTCGCCCGATCGCGGCACCGCCCAGGTGGTGGAGAACGACGGCCAGCGGGCGATCGTCAACCTCGCCCCCGACCGCGACCTGCTCAAGCTGCTCACCCAGCACAACGTCGACATCGCCGTTCAGCCCAGCCGCGAGCCGGCCGCCTGGCAGCAGGCCGTCGGTTCCCTGATCTTCCCGCTGCTGCTGCTCGGTGGCCTGTTCTTCCTGCTGCGCCGCGCCCAGGGCGGCGGCGGCAATCCGGCGATGAACTTCGGCAAGAGCAAGGCGCGGGTGCAGATGGAACCCCAGACCCAGGTGACCTTTGGCGATGTGGCCGGCATCGAGGGCGCCAAGCTCGAACTCACCGAGGTGGTCGACTTCCTGAAGAACCCCGATCGCTTCACCGCCGTCGGCGCCAAGATCCCCAAGGGTGTGCTGCTGGTGGGCCCTCCCGGCACCGGCAAAACGCTGCTCGCCAAGGCTGTCGCCGGTGAGGCCGGTGTGCCCTTCTTCTCGATTTCCGGCTCGGAGTTCGTCGAGATGTTCGTGGGCGTCGGCGCCAGCCGCGTGCGCGATCTGTTCGAGCAGGCCAAGAAGAATGCCCCCTGCATCGTGTTCATCGATGAGATCGATGCGGTGGGCCGTCAGCGCGGCGCCGGCCTCGGCGGCGGCAACGATGAGCGCGAGCAGACCCTCAACCAGCTGCTCACCGAAATGGATGGCTTCGAGGGCAACAGCGGCATCATCATCGTGGCCGCCACCAACCGCCCCGACGTGCTCGATTCGGCCCTGATGCGTCCCGGCCGCTTTGATCGCCAGGTGGTGGTGGATCGTCCCGACTACGCCGGTCGCCTGCAGATCCTGGGTGTGCATGCCCGCGGCAAGACCCTCTCCAAGGATGTCGATCTCGACAAAGTGGCGCGCCGCACCCCCGGCTACACCGGCGCTGATCTCGCCAATCTGCTCAACGAAGCGGCGATCCTGGCCGCCCGCCGCCAGCTCACCGAGATCTCGATGGATGAGGTGAATGATGCGATCGAGCGCGTCATGGCCGGCCCAGAGAAGAAGGATCGGGTGATGAGCGAGCGCCGCAAGCG